>CAKSYU010000014.1 GCA_934524965.1 uncultured Angelakisella sp. | reverse complement strand
TGCGGAGGGAGGATTTGAACCTCCGACCTCCGGGTTATGAGCCCGACGAGCTACCGAGCTGCTCTACTCCGCGATATAAGGCGCCCTTTCGGGTGCCATATTATATTAGCACAGTCACACTCCCCTGTCAAGGGGAATTTTTGCTCCCCGCCAGATTTTACTCCTCAGGGGTCTCCTCGTGCTCCTCATTGCCCAGGTATTCCACCAGATCCTCGTCGTCCAGCTCCTCGGTGCAGGCGGTGTGGTGGCGGCGCAGCAGTACCATCACGGCGGCAGCAGCGCCCAGCAAAGCGATCAGAACGGCTATTACAACACCCCAGCAGCATTTTTTGTTTTTCATGGCAGTTTCGTCTCCTTTCTGCGGCTTATCGCCGTACTTATTATAATCTATATTTCCGCAAATAGCAATCGGTCGCAAAAAATGTTTTGGTATTCCCTGCAAATTATGTTATAATGCGCTTATATGCAGGATTTCCCCAAATTCTGCCCCGCCCTATTCCGTCAAAATTCAAGGAGGCACTTTTATGAAGCCCAATTCCTGCGAAGTCCTGTCCGGCGAATACCGCCTTTCCCGCACCCTCGATTATGTCAATATGTCTCGGGAAAATGTCATCGGACTGGTTCTCACCCTCGTCCTGCTGGTCGTGCCGGTGCTGCTGGTGCTGCCCAGCCACCCCTTCAGCCTTATGTTCTCCGCAAATAATTCCGTTTTCTCGCTGCTGTACTGCGCCGGTGCTTTCCTGCTCATGGTTGTCTCCATGCGCCTGCAGGCAAAACTGCACGGCTTCTGCCTTTATAAGGTCTGCGGCTGCCCCGTCGAGTATGTCTCCATGGGCTTTTATCTCGTCGCCTGCACCGGGCGCACCTATGTCCGCCGCAATGCGTGGCTCACCGGCACCCTCATTCCCGCCGTCGTCTGGTGCGGAATGCTGCTCGCCGCCGCTTTCGCCCTCTCGGAGCAGTGGTTTTGGATCCCCTTTTTGATGTTCCTTGTCTCCCTTTCCGGCTGGGCGGGCAAATTCGTCAGCACCGTAGCGCTGCTGCGCCAGCCTGCCGATAGCTACCTGCAGGATGACGGCGGCTCTATTAAAATCTATACCCCCGCGGAGGCTTAAACCATGGCATACTGGATGACACATCTGCGGGTAGCGGAAGCTCTGCTGCGCTGCCTGCCGGAGGATATTTCCCTCCCCCACTATTACACCGGCTCCATCGCGCCGGATTGCGGACGCGCCGAATGGAACGAGGACGGCACCCCCCGCTATCTGCCGGGACGGGTCGTTACCCATTGGCTCAAAAAAGATGAGGCGCTGGATCGCTGCCTCATCGACTTCGAGGGCTTCTACAATGCCCTGATACCCACCGCCGCTGATGACGAAGCCCGCTCCTTCTACTGGGGCTACTATATCCACCTCATCACCGATGCCATGTGGCAGGAGCGTGTGCTGCGCCCCCGTCGGGAATCCCTCGCCGACCCCTCCAAGGAGAACATTCAGGCAATGCGCGATGACCTCAGGCGTGCCGACCTTGCCGACTATCGGGAGCACCCCGATTACGCCCCGCTGGAGGTGCTGCGCGGTATCCCCGCCTTCCCCAACCGCTACCTCGATTATTACACCGCCGATGACATCGAGGTGCAGGTGCGGGATATCCCCCTGCGTCTGGCGCGGGAAGCCGCTGCCGACCCGACGGAAAGCCTGTGGCTCTCCCCTGAGGAACGCGATGAATTCATTATGTTCGCCACCGCCAAGTGTATACAGATGGTACGCGCCCACCTTGGCTGATCCCCCAAATAGCGAAAGACCGCCCGCGGGCGGTCTTTTTTCCTGCATTTCGTTATAAAGCTTGCCCGCTCAGTCTCCCAGCAGCGCCAGAATAATGGAGTTGGAGAGCAGAAATCCACGGTCGGTCAGCGCGATGCGCTCCCCGTCCGCCCGCAGCAGCCCCGCCTTTCGCAGCGGCTCGGCTCGGCGCAGCAGCATGGCGTAGTTCTGCCCGTAGCGCGCGGCAAGCGCGGGGGTCAGCCCCTCCGCCAGCCGCAGGGCAAGCATCAGCGCCTCCTCCCAGTCGCCACCCGCGCCGTCATCCTCCGGCAGCGTCCACACTTTTTCCGCCGTCAGAAACTGCGTCATATCCTCCCGGAAGCGGAACCGCCGCCCCTCATAGCAGCTTGCCGCCCCCGGACCGATGCCAAGGTAATCCCCCAGCCGCCAGTACACCGTGTTGTGGCGGCTCTCATAGCCGGGCAGCGCCGCGTTGCTGATCTCGTAGTGCCGGTAACCGGCGTCCTCCAGCACCTTATAGTAGGCAAAGTAACAGTCCGCCGCTGTGTCCTCATCGGGGCAGCGCGCCGCCATGCCGCCGCGGGCAAAGGGCGTCCCCTCCTCTATCTTCAGCAGATAGGAGGAAAGGTGCGGTACCCCCAGCGACAGTCCGTATCGTGCCAGCCGCTCCGCCTTTTCGGGGGTCTGCCCCGGCGTCGCCAGCATAAAATCCACCGAGATATTCTTAAAGCCCGCCGCCTTCGCCATCGCCACCGCCGCCTCGCCCTCGGCAGCGGTGTGCCCGCGCCCCAGCAGCCGCAGCATTTTGTCCTCACAGTCCTGCAAGCCAAAGGAGATCCGGTTAAAGCCCGCCGCCCGCAGCGTACCCAGCAGTTCCGGTGTCACCGTATTGGGGTTCGCCTCGGTCGTGATCTCGGCGTCAGCCGCCACCTGCCAGCGGCGCCGCACCGCCTCCAGCACGGTGACCAGCCCCGCCCCCAGCAGGGTCGGCGTCCCCCCGCCGAAGTAAACGGTCCGCACCTCGCGGTCTGCCGCCGGTGCCGTCTCCACTGCCCGCACCAGCGCCGCCGTGTACGGCTCCCGCAGCGACAGGTCACACCCGCTGTAAAAGCCGCAGTACCCACACCTGCTCCGGCAGAACGGCACATGGAAATATACGCTCAGCGCCCTCATTCCGGCATCTCCCCTCCATTGGTTTTTCACGGCTGCGCACCGCCCCATCGGGCGCGCCTCCGCTCATCAGGGCTGACCCTCCGTTCCGCTTCGGGCAGCCCTTTCCCGCTACGGCGCGCCCTCACCTTACCGCCGCCCCGCAAGCCGCTTTTATTTTACCACACCCGCCTTCATTCCGCCACTCCCCCGTTCTTGTTTTTCCCGCGCCCCCGTGCTATAATAAATTGTTAAATTGTATCTTCCGGAGGAACGCCATGAGCTATCAGGATCATATCCGCAATTTCTGCATCATCGCCCATATTGATCACGGCAAAAGCACCCTTGCCGACCGTATCTTAGAGGAGACACAGTCCGTCGCCAAACGGGATATGGAGGATCAGATCCTGGATAATATGGAGCTGGAGCGGGAGCGCGGCATCACCATCAAGGCGCGCGCCGTCGCGCTGGATTACACCGCCGATAACGGCGAAACCTACCACTTCAATCTCATCGATACCCCCGGTCATGTGGACTTCAATTACGAGGTCAGCCGGTCGCTTGCCGCCTGCGAGGGCGCTATCCTCGTCGTCGATGCCTCACAGGGCATCGAGGCGCAGACCCTTGCCAACTGCTATCTGGCGGTGGATCACGGGCTGGAGATCCTCCCCGTCGTCAATAAGATCGACCTGCCCGCCGCCGATCCCGAGCGGGTCTGCCACGAGATCGAAGATGTCATCGGGATCCCTGCCATGGATGCCCCCCGCATCTCCGCCAAAAACGGTGTCAATATCCATGAGGTGCTGGAGCGCATCGTCACCGATTTCCCCGCCCCGCAGGGCGACCCCGAATCCCCCCTGCAGGCGCTCATCTTCGATAGCATCTACGATAGCTACCGCGGTGTCATCGTCTACCTGCGCGTCATGCAGGGCACCCTGCGCACCGGCAGCACCGTCCGCCTGATGAGCACCGGCGCGCAGTTCACCGTGGTGGAATGCGGCGTCATGGGCGCTACCAATCTCGTCCCGCGGCAGCAGATCTCCGCCGGCGAGGTCGGCTATTTTACCGCCAGCATCAAGACGGTTGCTGATACCCGCGTGGGCGATACCGTCACCAATGCCGAAAATCCCGCGGCGGAACCGCTTGCCGGCTACCGCAGCGTCAATCCCATGGTGTTCTGCGGCATTTACCCCGCCGATGGCGCCAAGTACCCCGACCTGCGCGAGGCGCTGGAAAAGCTCCAGCTCAATGACGCCGCCCTCTCCTACGAGCCGGAGACCTCCGCCGCCCTGGGCTTCGGCTTCCGCTGCGGCTTTTTGGGGCTTCTGCACATGGAGATCATTCAGGAGCGTCTGGAGCGGGAATTCAACCTCGACCTCATCACCACCGCCCCCAGCGTCATTTATCACCTCACCCTCACCGATGGCACCAAGATCGCCATTGATAACCCCACCAACTACCCCGATCCCTCCACCATCGCGGAGGCAGAGGAGCCGTATGTCAAGGCAAGCATCTTCACTCCGCCGGAGTATATCGGTGCCTTGATGGACCTCTGCCAGCAGCGCCGCGGCATCTACAAGGATACCAAGTACCTCGACCCCACCCGTGTGGAGCTGCACTACGACCTGCCCCTCGCCGAAATCATCTACGATTTCTTCGATGCCCTCAAGAGCCGCAGCCGCGGCTACGCCAGCCTGGATTACGAGCTTTCGGATTATCGTCCCAGCCGTCTGGTCAAGCTGGATATCCTGCTCAACGGCGAAATGGTGGACGCCCTCAGCTTCATCGTCTTTGCCGATAACGCCTACCCCCGCGCCCGCCGTCTGGCGGAAAAGCTCAAGGACCATATCCCGCGGCAGCTGTTCGAGATCCCCATTCAGGCAGCGGTCGGCGGCAAGATCATCGCGCGCGAAACGGTAAAAGCCATGCGCAAAGATGTCCTTGCCAAGTGCTACGGCGGCGACATCACCCGCAAAAAGAAGCTGCTGGAAAAGCAGAAGGAGGGCAAAAAGCGGATGCGCCAGCTCGGCAGCGTCGAAGTCCCGCAGGAAGCCTTCATGGCAGTCCTCAAGCTGGACGAATAATTCTTCATTTCGTTCCCCTGTCCCGAATTTCCTCGGGGCAGGGCTTTCTTTTTTCTTCCTCCGCCGGTTCCTGCCGCATCGGGGCTTCATCGGGCGCAGCCCCGCCGCCTGCGGCGGCTAAAAGCCGGCTTCGCCGGCTTTGTTCCGGCTCCGCCGGAACGGGAGCTGCGCCCTCCCCGCCTTCTCCCGCGCCCCCACATAGTCCCTCCTCACCCGCCCGTTTTCCTTTGTCCTTTCTCCCCAAAGGTTTCGGCACTTCCGCCTTATCCTTACTCCTTTTTCCACAAATTCCTTATTTCTCGAATTTTTCTTATAAAAATTCCGTACACATTTTGTACATTTATTACGATTTTCGCTAACGCCCCGCAAATTTTCTTGCAATCCTGCCAAGGCGGTGATATTCTAAATCCAGTAAAGAGAAAAGAGAATATTGCAATTACTGAGTAAACCGTCAGCCGCGCGGCTGCGGATATGCGCCCGACCCACATAACCAGTAACGAGCAGAGAGCAGATCTCATTGCGGGACTTTGTCCTGTGATGTGTGTTTGCTCTCTTTTTGTTTTTATCCGCCCGGGATAGGATAAACGGTTATCCGGTTTGCGTCTCGGTAAACGCGAGAGTTGAGTAAAGAGAAATAGACAATGTGTTAACCACAGGAGGTTGTTTGAATGGATTATTTACAGATCGCCAATAGCTGGCCCGTGTGGCTGTGCGCAGGTGCCTGTGTCGCCGTCATCGTTGTCCAGTCTGTCGCATTTGCTAAGCTTTGCTACAAAAATGCTCCGCTTGTCGGTCTTTCTAAGGCTGATTGCACCAAGAGCTTCAAGTGTGGTATGGTTACCGCCGTCGGGCCGTCCCTGTCCTGCTTTATCGGTGCCATCAGCATGATCGCCGTTGTCGGCGGACCTCTCGCGTGGATGCGTCTTTCCATGATCGGCGCAGCCGCTACCGAGCTGACCGCTGCTTCCACCGGTGCCGCTGCTTACGGCGTCGAGATGGGTGCTGCCGGCTATGATATCACCGTTATGGCAAACTCTTGGCTCACAATGGCGCTCAATGGCTGCGGCTGGCTGCTGGTTGTTGTACTGCTTACTCCCCGCATGGAGGGTCTCCGTCAGAAGGTCGGCGGTGGCGATGATGTCTGGATGGGTCTTATCACCCTCGCCGCTTCCATCGGTTTGTTCGGCTACATGGCTTCTCAGTACTACAATAAGATCGTTGTCGATCCTGCTCAGGCTTGGTCTTGCATCGCCGGTACCGTTGTTATGGTTCTCTGCGTCAAGCTCAGCAAAAAGATGCCTTGGCTCAAGGAATACGGTCTTGGTATCGCCATTGTGCTCGGCATCGTCGTCGGTGCGCTTGTCAAATAATCGAAAAGGAGGAACGAAATCATGGATCAGTATGCAAAGAGTTTTACTAAACCGTCCATTCGCATCGGTACTATTACCGTACTTCTTGCCATGCTCGGCAGCTTTCTTCCCAATATCTATCTTTACATTGCCTACGGCGTCTGGCCCGATGCTTCCCATATGTTCTCCGCTTGGGGCAGTATCGCCATGGCATTCGGCGCCTTCTATCTGGTCGAACCCATTTCCTATTTCCCCGTGTTCGGTCCCTCCGGCACCTACATTGGTATCCTATCCGGCAACATCTCCCAAATCCGTCTGCCCGCAGCTTCCACTGCACAGGACGTTCTGGGGGTAGAGCCTGCCTCCCATAAGGGAGAGATCGTCGGCATTCTTGCGATCTGCGGTTCCGTTGTGACTAACATTCTGTTCCTCACCGTTGCCGTTGTCGCCGGATCCACCCTGCTTTCCTTCCTGCCGGAAAGCGTCACCGCTGCGATGGCAAACTACATTCTGCCCTCCCTGTTCGGTGCCTGCTTCGCTTCCATGGCAGTCAAGAAGCTGAAGATTGCCCTGTACGCCCTTCCCATGGCGATCGTTCTGCGTCTACTTGGCGTTCCGGCATGGATCACCATTGTTTGCTGCATCTTCGGCACCATTCTCATTACCTACTTCCTCTATAAGAAAAAACTTATCAAATGATATTTCCCCCTGTTGACAAATCACTCAATACCATTTTAGACTGAAAAGAGGTCATACACCATGAATATGAAAGAAAGACTGCGTTCCCGCGTTGCGGAACTCACCTCTATCATCGGCGTTTCCGGTCATGAACAGGATGTCGCCCGTTACATTTTCGATGCCATCAAGGACGATGTTGATACCGTCGAGCAGCTCCCCAACGGCACTATTATCGCCACCAAAAAGGGCGCTCACCCCGGTCCTTGCGTTATGGTCTCCGCCCATATGGACGAGGTTGGCTACGAGGTAAAATCCGTCAGCCCGCAGGGCTTCCTGTACTTCGATCAGATCGGCGGCGCCACCATCGCCTGCCTGCCCGGTCGCCGCGTGCTGGTCAAGGGTGAAAAGGGCGTTGTCAAGGGCGTTGTCGGTATTCGCGCCGGTCACCTCCTCACCCCCGAGCAGATCGCCAAGGCACAGACCGTCAACCAGAGCTATGTTGATATCTGCGTTGAGAGCCGTGAGGAAGCCGAAGCGCTCGGGATCCACGCCGGCGCCCAGATCGTCCCTGAGGCTCCCCTGGAGTCCATCGGACCCGATGGCGACTTTGTCTGCACCCGCGCTGCTGATGACCGCGCTCTCTGCGCTGTTATCATAGAGACCCTGAAGGAACTCAAGGCAGAGGATATTCACGGCGAGGTCGTCGCAGTATTCAATATCCTCGAGGAGACCACCGTTAAGGGCATCACCGGTGCCATCAATAAGTATCCCTGCGAATACGGTCTGTTCCTCGATACCATTCCCTGCGGCGATGTGCCCGATGTTGATTTCGGCAAGGAGCTGCCCGTCGCCCTCAAGAAAGGTCCCGTACTTATTCATAGCCAGACACTTGCCTTTATGGGTCTGCGTGCCGGCAGCCACCCCAAGCTCATCGAAGCAGTCCGCACCGCCGCTGCCAAGACCGAGTCCAAGCATCAGGAATTCGCATTTAACGGTGCTGGCTATGTCACCGACGCCGTAGGTGCCGTCCTCAGCGGAATGGCAGTCGTTACTTTGGCGCTGCCCCGCCGTTATTCTCATTCCCCCGTGGAGCTGTTCCATATGAGCGATATCTGCGATACGCAGAAGACCGTCGAGGAATTCCTCAAGAACGAGGTTGACCTCGAGCTGCTCAAAAAATAACTGATTTTAGCGCGCGTCATACGCGAAGCTTAAAATTACTTACCCAAGGAATAATCAAAGTAAAACCGGGCGATCCGAGGAGGCATTTGCCTCCTCGGGTCGCGGCGGGTAGCAGAGAATGGAGGATAGAGACAGTATGAACTACGAGAACTATGTATACCAGCAGCCCATCGACCCCATTCGGCAGGCAATATTGCTTGCCATGACCCAAAGCATGGAGCAGGAAAAGGAAATGATTCAGAACCTGCAAAGCATGGGGATTAAATGCGTTGCCACCATGGCGTCCGGCCCCAATTCCGGCATCGGGCCCAAGTTGGTCAACGGCTTGGTGGGCGCTTGTCTTAATGCAGATATTATCGAGAAGAAAAAAGCCCACATTCACCCTGTAGTACACGCTTTGCAGGAAGCAATGGATACCAGCCGTGTCACACGGGAGATCTCGCAGAACTGCCGTCTCAAGGTTGCTGTTGTCAGATATGACGAACAGTTCGCCATCTGCATTTACGGCGATCTCGCCATTCATGAGCTATCCGCTCACAAAACTGTCGGCATCGGTTTCCAGATCCTTGGGGAGTAAAATCCTTATTTGAATTTGGAGATCTTTCTGCATGAAAAAGAGTTTGCTGCTTTGTATCCTCGCCGCCACCGGCTTCGGTGTCGCGCCCACTGTCATTCAGCTCGCGATCCAGGCGGGGGTCTCGCAGGTTTCCTGCGTTCTGTACAATAACATTCTGCTTATGCTGGTCTGCCTCATCATGTGCAAGGCAGGTCACCACAGTCTCCATATCCCCGGCAAAAAGGTGCTTCCCCTCCTGCTGATGGGCGCCTGCGGCATGGGCTTTACCGTCTATCTGCTTTCGCTCAGCTACCAGTACATCGCGGTCGGCACCGCCACCGTCATTCAGTTCCTGTATCCGTCTATCGTTACGGTGGCGTGCGCCGTCTTTATGCACCGCCGTCTGGGGCGGTCGGCATACCTTGCCATCGTACTTTCCATTGTCGGGCTTCTGTTCATCTCGGTCATCGGCTCCGGCTCCACCAGCTTCCAGCCCATGGGGCTCATTCTGGCGCTTGCCTCTGCCTTTACCTACTCGTTCTACATCTTCGGCAATGAATACTACGGTATCGGCGAGCTGCCCGTTTGGAGCGCGGTCTTTTACATGGCTGCCGCCGCGGGGGCTGTCTTTGCCGTCATCAATGCCGTTAGCGGTCAGTTCACGCTGCCGCCCACCGGCTCCGCCACGGTATTCACCTTCGGTGCCGCCGCTCTCTCCTCGCTCAGCTTCCTGCTGCTCAATATCGGCATCGCCGGCATCGGCGCAGCGCAGGCTTCCTTTGCCACCCTCATTGAGCCGGTTGCGGCGGTGGTCTGCGGCGTCATTGTTCTGCACGAAAAAGTTACTGTATTTACCGTTATCGGCATCGTGCTCATTCTGTTGTCGGTTTGGGTCAACTCCATGCCCGCCAAGGAAGAAGCCCACGCCAAGGAATAAGATATCATCTCCCGAAAGTGAGGGACTGCCATGGAACCGCAAAAAGAACAAGCTCTGCACCCCCTGCTCCTGCCGCTCTGCGTATTGGTGTGCGGCGGCGCTATGATCGGCGTTTTCCGTCTCCTCGGCAAGCTGGATCACACCGTCCTGTACGGGGCGGCGCTGGGCTGCGGCGTCTGCATCATCAATCTGTTCCTGCTGCGCTTTGCCATGCAGCGCTCGGCAGCCGCCGAGACCCCGCAGGCAGCTCAGCAAATTGCTAATGTCAGCGTTCCGCCGCGGCTTTTGCTCATCTGCGTGGCGTTCTACCTCGGCTTTACGCTGCCGGTGTTCAATCCCATTGCCGTTGTCATACCGTTTGCATTCCCACGGCTTTCCGCCCTGCTGCTGCGCGGCACGGCGCCCTCCTTCCGCTTCCTCCGCAATAAGGCTGCCGATGTCAAGCAGGCTTTCGAGGAGGAAGACGACTAAAAAAGCGATCCACTCCTCTTTTTTCCCTCGGCGTACCGCTCCGGCGGCTGCGTCGGGGGTTTTCCTTTCTTTTGGAATTTTTTCAGACCACCGGTTCCGGGGCGCAGCCCCCGCCGCCTGCGGCGGCTAAAAGCCGTCTTCGCCGGCTTTGTTCCGGCTCTGCTGGAACGGGGCTGCGCCCTTGCCTCCCCCACCCTCCGCAGGATCGCCATTCCCCACTCCCTTGCGCCCTGTCCCTCCGCGGGCTCGCTCCGCTCGCCCCCTTTGCCCTTCCTGCCCCTCTCTTTCCCCGTTCGCCATTTTTCTCCCCATTTCCCCCGTCCCTTTTCATTGACTGACCGCCCGTGGTGTGGTAGAATATTAAGATAGAAAAATAGGCGCAGTATGCCCATTCCCCTGCCAGTTCCCCCATCAACCATCAGAAAGGTCAGATTTTATATGATACGCAGTATGACCGGCTACGGACGGGATCAGCAGCTCCTGCACGGGCGCAGCATCACCGTCGAGATCCGTTCCGTCAACCACCGCTATTTCGAGTTTTCCTGTCGGGCGCCACGCGGCTGCGCTTTTTTGGAGGATCGCCTGAAGCGCGCGCTGCAAAGCGCTATCTCCCGCGGCAAGGTGGAGGTCTCCCTCACCCTGCAAACCGTCGAGAGCCGCAATACCTCCGTCGCCGTTGACCACGCGCTTGCCGGTCAGTATATCACCGCCCTGCGCGCCTTGGGCGAGGAATATTCCCTCCCCGATGATCTCACCCTCTCCTCCGTTGCCCGTCTGCCGGACGTCTTTACCCTGTGCCGGGACGAGGAGGACGAGGAGGAGCTTGCCGCCGATGTGCTGTCGGTGCTGCAGAATGCCCTTACTCACTTCGTGGCGATGCGGGAGACCGAGGGCGAGCGGTTAAAAGCCGATGTCCTCTCCCGGGTCGTCACCATGGAGCAGCACCTCACCTTTGTGGAGGAGCGCTCCCCCCAGACCGTCGCGGAATACCGTGCCCGCCTTACCGCCAAGCTCACCGAGCTGCTGAACGGCGCCGTACCCGATGAAAACCGGATCCTTACCGAAGCGGCGATCGTCGCCGACCGGCTGGCGGTCGATGAGGAAACGGTGCGGCTGCGTAGCCATTTCGCTCAGCTCCGCAAGATCATGGAAAGCGCTGAGCCGGTGGGACGCAAGCTGGACTTTTTGGTGCAGGAGATGAACCGCGAGACCAACACCATCGGCAGCAAGTGCAGCGATACCGCCATTGCCGGTCATGTGGTGGAAATGAAGAGCGAGATTGAAAAGATCCGCGAGCAAATCCAGAACATCGAATAACGCGAAAGGTCGTGCAAACCCAGTGAAACTTATCAACATCGGCTTCGGCAATATGGTCTCTGCCAATCGCCTTATCGCCATCGTCAGTCCCGAATCCGCTCCTATCAAGCGCATCATTCAGGATTCCCGCGACCGCGGCACCCTCATTGACGCCACCTACGGGCGCCGCACCCGCGCCGTCCTCATCACCGATAGCGACCATGTCATTCTCTCGGCGGTGCAGCCGGAAACGGTCGCCAACCGTGTGGTGGATTACGAGGACGAGGAAGAAATGGAGGGTCAGACATGATCGGCAGCTACACCGCTCCCAAGGAGCATGGCATTTTAGTAGTCTTTTCGGGGCCCTCCGGCGCCGGCAAGGGCACCATTCTCAAGCGGTATTTTGAGGACGACCCGCCCGCCGTGCTGTCCGTCTCCGCCACCACCCGTCCCCCCCGTCCCGGCGAGGTAGACGGCGTGCATTACCACTTCATTTCCCGGGAAGAATTTGAGCAGCTTATCGCCAATGACGGCGTGCTGGAATACAACGTTTACAACGGCAACTACTACGGCTCCCCCCGCGGTCCCATCGAGGAGGAGCTGAAAAAGGGACACGATGTCATTCTGGAGATCGAGACCAACGGCGCCGGTCATATCCGCCGCATGTTCCCCAGTGCCCTTTCCATCTTCGTGGTGCCCCCCTCCTTCGAGGAGCTGAAAAAGCGCCTTGTCGGCAGAGGAACGGAATCCCCCGAGGAGATCGCCGCACGGCTGGAAAAAGGCCGTGCCGAGATCGAAATGGCGCTGGATTACGATTACATCGTTGTCAATGACGAAGTAGAGACCGCAGCCCGCCGTTTGGCGGAAATTATCCGCTCCGCCCGCTGGAGCAAAAAATTCAATCAATCATTTATTCAAGAGGTGCTGAACAATGCTTAGACCCGCTATGACCCAGATTCTGAAGCCCGGCGAAAGCTACTACAAGTTTGTGGTGGCAGTCGCCAAAAAAGCCCGTGAGATCTCCGCCGAAGCCGAGGAGAACCACATCGCGCTGGAGGAAAAGCCCGTTTCTCTGGCGCTGGATCTCTTTGCCACCGGCGCCGAGCGTCTTTCCGATTTTGACTGCTCCATGACCGAGCGCAAATAATCCGGACTTTTTCTCCCCCTGCAAACCCGCTTTGCAGGGGCGGCTTTATAGTGCGCGGGGCGCAGTGCCTGCGTTTTCCCCCTATCCTCGGCAAAATACAGTCCCGCACCCGCGCACCGCGACCCGTTCTATGACTTAGTTCCCCTGTCGCCTAACGGCGTCGCAAAGTTTTTTGCTTGCCTTGGTTTGTACGCCTATCCGGCGGGGACTTCCTTTTGCTCGTGCAAAAGGAAGCAAAACACGCTCGGGGAGAACCCCGAGACCCCCGACGCTTGGCTGCGCTGGATACGAATGTTGTTTTTCTGCTGGCACAGAAAAACAAATCCGTACGGCGCGCAGATGCGCTCCAAAGGTAGCCTGCGGCGGCATTTTTATCGCCCGCGCGCTGGAGCGCGAAGGGCGAACCACCACCCCTGTCCCCTCCTCAGAGGAGGGGAACTATAGTGCGGGTGGGCTAATACTTTTTAGTCTGTTTTCCCTTTCCTCGGCAAATCTATCTCCCACTCCGTCCGCCTTGCGGTGCCCGAAAAAATCTTCGCGCTGCTCGCTTACTCGATTTTTTCGACCGCTGCGGATGCTCCGCCTCGCTGCATCTGCCACAGGCAGCGCTCGGCTCCGCATCCCTCTCACCGCGACCCGTTAGCCTCCAAAGCTCCCACTATCTCCCAAACTCGTAAACTTTTTGTAAAAGTTTGTGCGAATTGGGCACTTTCACTGCAAATTCCCCTCGTTTCGTCCGGATTAGTGAGAGGAGCTTCTCTTACCGGTAAACATCTTCCCCATTCCGACCTGTGCCGCAGGTCGCTCTCGTCATTCGTTTTTTTCTCCCGCGTGCGCGCCTGTACGCGCGGGGAACCCAATCCAGCCAAAAGGAGGTAGGCGGTTTGTCCCCTGTTGCCCGCGTGGCGGTGGAAAAAACCACCTGCCGTTTCGATAAACTGTTCGATTACGCCATTCCCGGGGGAATGACCCTCTCCGCCGGCGTCCGTGTCATGGTGCCCTTTGGGCGGGGCGGGCGCCGCGTGGGGCTGGTGGTGGCGCTTGCCGATGCGCCGGAGAGCGATACCCCTCTCAAGCCCGTCGCCGCCGTTCTGGAGGAGGAACCCGTCCTCACCGAGGAGGGACTGTTTCTGCTGCGCTGGCTGCGGGAAAATACCTTTTGCACCTGGTTTGATGCTCTGTCGGTGCTCATTCCCGCCGGCTACGGTCTGCGGGGGCTTATCGGCTGGTCACTGGTGCGGGGCGTCCCCCTGCCGGAGGATCTCTCTCCCACCGAGCAGCAGGTGCTTTCTGCCCTGAAGCCCCGCCGCAAGGCAGTCGCCGCCGCCGAGCTGTCGGAAGCGCTGGGGCTTACCCTTGACGCCCTTCCGCTGGAACGGCTGGAGGCGCTGGGGCTTCTCCGTCGGGAGGAGGTCGTGGAGCGCCGCGTCGGGGATAAAACCCTGCAAATGGTGCGGCTTTCCGGCACCGAGCCGGAGCGCCTGACCCCCAAGCAGCGGCAGGTTTACGAGCTGCTGGAGCAGGTCGGCTGCGGCAGCATTCGGGAGATCTGCTACTTTGCGGGCGTCACCCGCGGCGTGGTGGAAAAGCTGGTGCAGCAGGGCGTTGCAGAAAGCTACGAACAGGAGGTGCTGCGCACCCCGACCAGCGAGGAGACCGTCCCGCCGGAGCCGCCGCCCACCCTTACCGAGGAACAGACCGCCGCGGTGGAGACCCTGTGGCAGGGCTTTACGGAGGGGGGCAGAACGGGGCTGCTGTACGGCGTGACCGGCAGCGGCAAGACCGCCGTTTATCTCACTTTGGCGCACCGTGTTCTGGCAGAGGGACGGCGCTGCATCGTGCTGGTGCCGGAAATTTCCCTCACCCCGCAAACCATTCGCCGCTTTTTGGCGGCATTCGGCAGGCGGGTCGCCGTCATGCACAGCGCTCTTTCCCTCAGCGAGCGGCTGGACGAATACAAACGGATCCGCCGCGGCGAGGTCGATGTCGTGGTGGGTACCCGCTCCGCCGTCTTTGCGCCGGTGGAAAAGCTGGGGCTGATCATTGTGGACGAGGAGCAGGAGCACACCTACCGCAGCGAAAAAGCCCCCCGCTACGATGCCGGAGAGATTGCCCGGCTGCGTGCCAGACGGCAGGGCGGACTGTGTGTGCTGGCTTCTGCCACCCCCAGCATCGAGACGGCGTACCGTGCCGAAAAAGGGGAATACCTGCTTGCCAAGCTGACCCACCGCTATGGCGGCGCACCGCTGCCCGACGTCACCATTCTGGATCTGCGGGAGCGGGCAATGGCTGCCGAGGCACTGAGCGAGGAGCTGTGTGAGGAGCTGATGCAGAACCTCGGCCGCGGGGAGCAAAGCATTCTCTTTGTGAACCGACGGGGCTATTCCGCTACGGCGACCTGCATGAGCTGTCACCAGCCGCTGGAATGTCCCCACTGCTCCATCAGTCTTAAATTCCACGCCGCCAACGGCCGGCTGATGTGCCACTACTGCGGCTACAGCACCGAGGTACCGAAAGCCTGCCCCACCTGCGGCAGCCGTCTGATGCGGTACTCCGGCGTCGGTACGCAAAAGGTGGAGGAGGCGCTGAAGCTCCGCTTTCCGCAGGCAAGGATCCTCCGCATGGATCAGGACACCACCATGCGCAAGGACAGTCACCAAAAGCTCCTTTCCGCCTTTGGCAGAGGGGATTATGATATTCTTATCGGGACGCAGATGGTCACCAAGGGGCTGGATTTCCCCAGGGTAACGCTGGTGGGGGTGCTGACCCCCGACCAGATGCTGTACGCCGATGATTTCCGCAGCTACGAGCACACCTTCAGTCTGATCACTCAGGTGGTGGGACGGGGCGGAAGGCGGGAGCTGCCCGGACGGGCATTTTTGCAGACCTACCAGCCCGATCACCCGGTGCTGACCGCCGCGGCAAGGCAGGATTACCCTGCCTTTTACAAAACCGAGGCGGAGACCCGCAAGCTACTGCTGTATCCCCCGTTCTGCCGGCTGTACTGTCTGGGCTTTTGGGGAGAAAACGAAGCTGAGGTAAAGGCGGCGGGGCAGGCGGTGCTTGCTTTGCTGGAGCGGCTGCTGCCCGAAGAATATCCGGAGCTTCCCGTAAGGCTTTTGGGGCTGGCGCCGGCAAACGTGCTGCGGGTGGCGGGGCGTTACCGCTACAAGCTGCTCATCAAGGGCAAAAACAGTCCCCGTATGCGGGAGCTGCTGTGGCGGCTGTACACCGAGCCGGAGTTGGCTGCGCCGATGCGTGGTGTGGTGCTGACCATCGACCCGAATTATGACTCTAACCTGTGATACCCCATAACGCAAAGTTTTCGGTCAAGCCTTTTCCAAAAGGCTTGCGGTTTCCAAAGGCAGCGCCTTTGGGCGTGCTCCGCAGAGCGCGAAAATTTATCACGAACATCAAAAGCATCGGCAGATGGTTTTGATGAAAGAAACTTGCAGGGACTATCCCCTAAATTTCCGGAGGGCGCTCCCATGGTAACCACTTAGACTTGCACCCTCGGAAGGAAAGATAGTGTGAAAGGAAACCATCAGGGTTTCCTTTCGCGTTGAATAAATTCTGATTTTGCACGCAGGGCAAAATCAGTGGCGGCAGAGCGCAGCGCTGCCGCGACCTGCAAGAGAGGGCGCACCCTTGGTTGCGGCTTTTGCCGTTTATCCTTTCACCGAGCAGGTGAAAACCGCTTATTTAGACTTAGTTTCATCTCGCCTAACGGCGTCGCAGAGCCTTACAAAAGGTATTAATTTGTACGCCTATCCGGCGGGGACTTCCTTTTGCTCGTGCGCGTCGTCACGGGCTGCGCTCCATGTCGGGTCGCTATTCCTACGGAATAGACAACCCTCCAACGCTCCACCGCTCCTCCTTTCCCCAACGGGTCGTGCGACCCGTCGGGGTCCCCAAATGCAAAACACGCTTGGGGATACCCCGAGACCCCACGCACCGGAACGCCCGCTCGGAACGGCTGTGCCGTCCCGAAGCGTGGGCTAAACGGTGCTTATAGGGTGTCTGCGACGCATTTTTATCGCCTGCCGCGCTGGAGCGCGGAATGGCGAACCACCACCCCTGTCTTGCCCTTGTCGCTCCTATGTCGCACTGCTTCGCTTGCTCGCTCGCATTGCTCCTGTCGCTCCCCAAGGAATTGTCGCTGTATCCGCCACCGGCGGCGCTCCAATTCCTTGCCCCTCTGAGGAGGGGAACTATGGGAGCAGCCAGTAAACATTTTTTAATCTGTTTCCATCGCCCTCGGCAAACCTATCTCCCGCGCCCTCTCTCCGCGACCCGTTCTATCGTACATTCACCGCAGGCGCACTTACGCCTTCCGCGGTAACTATATCCCAAATTTCAAACTCTGTTAAGGAGGTGCTTTTTATGGCACTGAGAAATATCGTGACCGAAAAGGAGGCGCGGCTGCGCAAGGTGAGCCGCCCCGTGGAAAAATTTGATGAGCGGCTGTGGACGCTGCTGGACGACATGGCGGATACCATGTACGACGCCGACGGCGTCGGCATTGCCGGTGTGCAGGTAGGCGTGCTGCGCCGCGTCTTTGTGGTGGATATCGGCGAGGGGCTGATCGAATTCATCAATCCCACCATCACCGCCCAAAGCGGCGAGCAGGACGGCATGGAGGGCTGCCTTTCCTCCCCCGGCGAGTACGGTCTGGTGGTGCGCCCCGAAAAGGTGACCATCGAGGCCTTTGACCGGAACGGCAAGCCCTTTACCATGGACGCCGAGGGCTTTCTGGCACGCGCCATCTGCCACGAAAACGACCATCTGGACGGTCGTATTTTCAAGGACATTACCCACCATATGCTCTCCGAGGAGGAGCTGCGCCGAATGGACGAGGAGTGATACTGCATGAGGATCGTTTTTATGGGAACGCCGGACTTTGCGGTGCCCTGCCTGCAAAGAATTCTGGACGACGGGCACGAGGTGCCGGCGGTATTTACCCAGCCGGATAAGCCGGTGGGACGCCATGCCACCCTTACCCCACCGCCTGTAAAGCGGCTGGCGCTGGAGCGCGGAATCCCCGTTTACCAGCCCACCAAAATGCGGGACGGCACCGTTGCCGCCCAGCTGCGGGAGCTGGCGCCGGACTGCCTGGTGGTAGTCGCCTACGGGCGGATCCTGCCGCAGGCGATACTGGACGTGCCACTCAAGGGGTGCATCAATATCCACGGCTCGCTGCTGCCCAAATATCGGGGCGCCGCGCCGATCCAGTGGAGCGTCATCAACGGCGAAGCCGTTACCGGCGTGACGAGCATGTTTATGGACGCCGGCATGGATACCGGCGATATCATTGATACCATTACCACCCCCATCGGGGAAAATGAGACGGCAGGCGAGCTGTTTGACCGGCTGGCGCCGCTGGGCGCAGAGCTTTTAAGCCGCACCCTGCGCTCCATTGCCGACGGGACGGTACAGCGCACCCCGCAGAACAGTGAGGAAGCCACCATGGCGCCGATGCTGGAAAAAGCCATGGGCAGGCTGGACTTTACCCTGCCCGCCGGGGTGCTGCACAACCATATCCGCGGCATGAACCCGTGGCCCGGGTGCTTCTGCACAGCGGGCGGCAAAACGCTGAAGATCCACGAGAGCCGCCTGACCGATGGGTACGGCAAAGCCGGCGAGCTGCTTTCGCTCGATCCGGTGACGGTCGCCTGCGGCGAGGGCGCTTTGCAGCTTATCACCGTGCAACCGGAGGGCAAGCCCCGCATGGCAGCCGCCGACTGGCTGCGCGGCGCACGGCTGCAAAAGGGCGAGTGCTTGGAGTAAGGGTGTCTGCGACGCATTTTTATCGCCTGCCGCGCTGGAGCGCGAAGGGCGAACCACCTCCCCTCTCCCCTCCTCAAAGGAGGGGAACTATGGCGCGAGGGAGCAAATACTTTGAGGTCTGTTTCTACTTTCCTCGGCAAACATATCTCCCGCACCCTCTCACCGCGACCCTTTTTTCTGTTCCGCCCCCCACAATTTACTTTTTCTTCATAAATTGGGAACGGGCGGGACAAAATATTCTGATAGAATAAGACTGAGAAATTCTGTGCTGCAGGCACAATGCCATAACACAAAGGAGGCTGCTGTATGCCATCGGGCTACTATTACTACGATTATTCCTGGTATCTGCTGGTGCTGCCGGCGTTTTTGCTGGCGCTGTGGGCACAGTTCAAGGTAAAGGCGACCTATTCCAGATACTCCAAGGTACTGAGTGCGCGCGGCCGTACCGCCGCTGAAGTCGCAAGGCAGATCCTGAACGACCATGGGCTGAGCTATGTACAGGTGGATATGATAAGCGGCGAGCTGACCGATAACTACGACCCGCGCAGCAACATCGTGCACCTCTCGCAGGGCGTTTATAACAGCACCTCCATTGCCGCCATCGGGGTGGCGGCGCACGAATGCGGTCATGCCGTGCAGCACGCCGAGGAGTACGGTCCCCTGAAGCTGCGCAGCGCCATTATCCCCATTACCAATATCGGGTCTTCCCTTTCCATTCCCCTGTTCTTCATCGGGCTGCTTTTCAATTTCTCCCTGCTGATGAACATCGGTATCCTGCTGTTCGGGCTGGTGGCGGTGTTCCAGCTTATCACCCTGCCGGTGGAATTTAACGCAAGCCGACGGGCGCTTGCCACCATAGAGGAGCGTGCCCTGCTGACCGAGGACGAGGCGCGGGGCGCCAAAAAGGTGCTTTCCGCCGCTGCCCTTACCTATGTGGCGGCGCTTGCCTCCACGCTGGCGCAGCTGCTGCGGCTTGTCATCATCAGCCGCGGCAACCGCCGGAACTAAGGCGATGGCGGACGCGAGACTGACCGCCCTGCGGGGACTTCAGGAGGTCTTTGGGCAGGGGGGCTACTCCAACTTAGTCCTGGAGAGCCTGATGCGAAAAAATGAACTGACCGGACAGGAGCGTGCCTTCTGCACCGCGCTGTTTTACGGCGTGGTGGAGCGGCGCATCACGCTGGACTGGGTGCTGGGACGCTATTCCCGCCAGCCGGTGGAAAAGCTCTCCCCTGCTGTGCGGGATATCCTGCGCATGGCGGTGTACCAGCTGCTGTACATGCCCTCGGTGCCGGAAAGCGCCGCCGTGAACGAGGCGGTAAAGGAGACCCGCTCGATGCGTGTCACCTCTGCCGGCGGGTATGTCAACGGGGTGCTGCGTGCCTTTTTGCGGGACGGTAAAAAAATTGCCCTGCCACGGGACCCGCTTCTTGCCCTTTCGGTCGAATATTCGGTGCCGAAGGCGCTTATTGCGCTATGGCAGCAAGGCTACGGTGAGGAAAAAGCCAAAGCCATTTTAGCCGGAAGCGAGACCCCTGCGCCGCTTTTTATCCGGGTGAACACCCACAAGACCACGGCAGCGGCGCTGCAAGCCCGCCTTATCGAGAACGGCATTACCGCTGAGGAAACAACCGTGGAACATGCGCTGCGGCTGATCGACGCCGGTGATGTGACCCGCCTTGAGGCGTTCCGGGAGGGATTGTTCCATGTACAGGATCTTTCCAGCCAGAAATGTGCCGCCGCACTGGGCGTGCAGGCGGGGCATCGGGTGCTGGACGTCTGCTCTGCGCCGGGCGGCAAGAGCTTTACGCTGGCGGAAATGATGGACGACACCGGCAGCCTGCTGGCGATGGATCTGTACCCCAACCGGCTGCGGCTGGTGGAGGACGGGGCGGCTCGGCTGGGGCTGCGCTGCATTAAAACGCAGGCAAAGGACGCCCAAATTTATGATAACTCTCTGGGAGTATTTGACCGCATCCTGTGTGATGTGGTATGCTCCGGTTACGGGGTCATTCGGCGCAAGCCGGAGATCCGCTATAAAGACCCAACGGAAGCGGCGGCGCTGCCCCAAATGCAGCTTGCTATCCTGACGGCTTCCGCCCGATCCCTTTCCTGCGGGGGACGGCTGGTATACTCCACCTGCACGCTGAACCCCGCCGAAAACGAAGGCGTGGTGGAGCGGTTCCTGCGGGAAAACACTGACTACACCCTGTGCGGCGAGCCGGTGACCTGCCTGCCGGAGCAATACGGCGGGGACGGGTTCTTCTATGCGGTGGTGGAGCGGAGACTGTAAATGCCTGCGGGTTGTTATGGTGATGGTTTGCAGTCGCCTGACGGCGGGGCAAAGTCTTTTAGATAGCTTAATTTGCACGCCTATCCGGCGGGGACTTCCTTTTGCGCGTGCAAAAGGAAGCAAAACACGCTCGGGGGCACCCCGAGACCCCACGCACCGGAACGCCCGCTCGGAACGGCTACGCCGTCCCGAAGCGTAGGCTAAACGGTGCTTATAAGGGGCTGTGGGCACATCTGCCCCCTTCCCCTCCCCTCCCCCGAAGCGGGGGAGGGAGTTCCTATCCCAATCACTGCTTACCTTACTCTTGCGCTCGGCAAGTGCCGACTGCTATGGGCGTAGGGGGAAGTTGATTTATAAGTGTTAGCCTGTTATTGGCTTAGTCCCCCTCCTTTGAGGAGGGGACAGGGGTGGTGGTTCGCCCTTCGCGCTCCAGCGCGCGGGCGATAAAAATGCGTCGCAGACACTTTTTGAGCGCATCTGCGCGCAGTACGGATTTATTTTTCTGCTGCCGCAGAAAAATAATATCCGTATCCAGCGCAGCCAAGCGACGCGGGTCTTTAGGGCAGCAGCCCTAAAACGCTTTTGGGATTTGGGGTCCCCGCAAGGTCGTAAGACCTTGTGGGGAGAGGAGGACGCACCGCAGCGGAGAGGGCTGCCCGCAGCATAGCGGAGGGTCTGCCCGATTGAAGCGGAGGTTGCGTCCGACGAGGCGGGTCAAAAGTACCACCCCGCCGGTAGGCGGAGATACAGACCAAGCTATCATCAAAACTTTGCGACGCCGTTAGGCGGAAAAAAACATAAATGAAGGGAGCCAAACGAGCATGGAAAAAGTCGATATTTCCTCGATGACGCTGCCGCGGCTGACCGAGTGGGTCACCAGCACACTGGGGGAGTCGAAATTCCGCGCCGGTCAAATCTACCGGTGGGTGCATGAAAAACGGGTCGGCTCCTTTGCCGAAATGACCAACCTTTCCGCAGCGCTGCGGCAGAAGCTGGAGCAAACCGCCTTTTTGACGGTGCTGACCACCCGCCGCCGGCTGGAAAGCCGGCTGGACGAGACCGTGAAGCTCCTTTTGGAGCTGCCCGACCGGAACTGTGTGGAAGCCGTGCTGATGCGGTATGAGCACGGGCTGAGCCTCTGCATCTCCACCCAGGTGGGGTGCCGTATGGGGTGCAAATTTTGCGCCTCCACGCTGGGCGGGCTGGTGCGCAGCCTGACCCCTGCCGAAATGCTGGGAGAGGTGTACGAAGCGGAGCGGCAGGCGGGTGAGCCGATCTCCTCGCTGGTGCTGATGGGGATAGGCGAGCCGCTGGATAATTACCGCAATGTGCTGGATTTTTTGACGATACTATCTTCGCCGGAGGGCAGGAACCTGAGCCTGCGGCATGTTTCCCTTTCGACCTGCGGACTGTGTGACCGCATTGATGAGCTGGCGGAGTTGGGACTGGGGCTGACCCTTTCCATTTCGCTGCACGCCGCCGATGATGAGACCCGCAGCGCCATTATGCCGGTGAACCGGCAGTACAACATCGCGCGGCTGATGGAAAGCTGCAAAAACTACTTTGCCAAGACCGGTCGGCGCATCAGCTATGAATACGCCCTAATCGCCGGTGTGAACGACAGCCCTGCCCACGCCGAGGCTTTGGCAAAGCTGCTGGGCGGGCAGAACTGCCATGTAAATCTGATCCCCGTAAACCCAGTGGCGGAGCGCGGCACCAAACGACCCGATAAGGGCGCGGTACAGCGCTTTGCGGCACAGCTGGGAGCGCTGGGACTGAACGCCACCGTCCGGCGGGAGCTGGGCAGTGACATTGCCGCCGCCTGTGGGCAGCTGCGGCGGGCGGAAGCCGGTAAAACCGGTGAGCGCCAAGAGGAGTGCCGATAATTAGACTGTGCTGTGATGACAGAAAAGCCTTCCCAAAGGAGGGGGACGAGAGATGCTGCATATCTACGGAGCGACAGACCGCGGAATGGTGCGGGAAGCCAATGAGGACCGCTTTGCCGGTGAGGTATTCGACCGGTGGTGCGGCTATGCCGTTCTCTGTGACGGCATGGGCGGCGAGATAGGAGGCGGCATTGCCGCCGGTATTGCCGCCGAGGAGGTGCGCCGCATGGTAGAAAGCAGTCTGCGCCCCCACATGGAGGAACGCAGCCTGCGGCTGCTGCTGGAGACCGCCGTAGCGGGCGCCAACCGTGCCGTTTACACCCGAAGCGAGCAGAACGGCGGGGCGCTGCGCGGCATGGGCAGCACCCTGTGCGCCGCCGTCATCAGTGACGGGACAGCGCTGGTTGCCAATGTGGGCGACAGCCGCTGCTACCTGCTGCGGGAGGGGGTATTGACCCAGCTGACCCAAGACCACACGGCAGTGGCGGAGCTGGTGCGGCAGGGGCTGCTGACCCCCGAGGACGCCGCCCATCACCCCGACCGGCACGCCATTACCCGAGCCATCGGGGTGGAGCCGGAGGTGCTGCCCGACCATACCGTGATAGACCTTGCCCGAGGAGACGCGCTGCTATTGTGCTCCGACGGTCTTTACAATACCCTGCCGCCGGAGGAGCTTGCCGCTATGCTGCCGGAGATCCTGAACGGCGGGGATATCCACACCCTGATAGACAAAGCAAACGCCGCGGGCGGACCGGACAACATCACCGCCGTACTGATCCACAACCGCTGAGAGGAGAACGAAACACATGGAGAATATACTGGGTACCAAGCTGGCTGACCGCTACCTCATCGAGGAACTGGTGGGCGTGGGCGGCATGTGCAATGTTTACCGTGCCTTTGACGCCGAGGCGCTGCGGACGGTAGCGGTAAAGATGCTGCGCGATGAATACGCCGCCGATGAGGAATATCTGCGGCGCTTCCGCAATGAGAGCCGCGCCATCAACGCGCTTTCCCACCCCAATATCGTCAAGATTTATGATGTTGTGCTGGACGCCCCCAACCCCTACCTGGTGATGGAGTATGTAAGCGGCATCACCCTGAAGGAGTATATCGAGCAGAAAAAGCCCATCAGCGGCAAGACCGCCGCCAACATTACCGGTCTGGTGCTGACGGCATTGCAGTGCGCCCATGAAAACGGCATTGTCCACCGCGATGTGAAGCCCCAGAACATCATGGTGACCGAAAAGGGCGAGGTAAAGGTGATGGACTTCGGCATCGCGAGATTTGCCATGAGCCAGAGCCGTACCATCGACGGCAACGCCATCGGCTCCGTCCACTACATCAGCCCCGAACAGGCGCTGGGCGGCGCCGTGGATCAGCGCACCGATATCTACTCGGTGGGCGTGATCCTGTTTGAGATGCTGAGCGGCAAGCTGCCCTTTGACGGGGAATCCCCCATCAGTGTGGCATTGCAGCAGGTGGAGCAGAACCCCAAGACGCTGCGCAGCCTGAACCCCAATGTCTCGGTCGGGCTGGAGCAGATCACACTGCACGCCATGGCGAAGGATCCCGACCGCCGCTACCAGAACTGCGGCGAGATGATAGCCGACCTGCGCCGCTGGCTTGCCGACCCCAAAACGACCTTCCCCGCCTATACAGCCAAGACCGGCAAGCCCATGAAAAAGGGCGGCGAGGCTTCCGGCATTATAACCAAAAATTCAGGGGGGAGACCTGAGAAAAAGCCTGTGAAAATTAGTGAAAATAACAAGAAGAAAAAGCTGGGCGACCGGCTGACCACGCCCCTTTCCAAGCTGTTTGCCGTGACCTGCGGCGTGGTGGCGGCTTCCCTTATCTTTGTGCTGGTCATGTTCCAGATCTACCAGCCCTTTAAGACGGTGGAGGACATCACCCTGCCCAATCTGGTCGGGGTGGACTACTCCACGGCTTCCTCCGGCAGCGCCTACCCCGGCGTGAAGATCAAGCTGGAGAGCGAGGACTACAACGCCGATTACGATGCCGGTCAGATCTACCGGCAAAGCCCCAACGCCGGCACCAGCGTGAAAAAGGGCAGCACCGTGCAGGTGTGGGTGAGTGCCGGCAGCAAGATGGTGACGATCCCGACCTTTACCAACCAGGAGGCGACCGCCGTTTACGCCAAGCTGGTAAGTCTGGGGCTGAAGTATTCCACCACCGAGATCGCCAGTGATACCATAGCGGAGGGCAGCGTGGTGCGCACCAGCCCCGACGCCGGACAGAGCGTTGCCTCCGGCACCACCGTAGTGGTGTATGTCAGCGTGGGCAGCGACAAGGAAAAGGTGCAGGTACCGGAGGTACTGGGTTACCCTGAGGAGGCTGCCGTACAGACGCTGCGGGACGCGCAGTTTGATGTGACGGTCACCTACCAGCTGACCGACTACCAGTACGATGGTCTGGTGATGAGCCAGTCCCCCGCCTCCCCCAGCATGGTGCCCATCGGCAGCAAGATCACGCTGGTGGTCGGCACGGTGGACGCCGCCAATGTGGAAGGCTCCGCGACTGTAACCTTGCAGACCACGCCGCCTGATATGCCCGGCACCGTGAATGTGACTGCCGTGCTGAACGGCTCCACCGTTTACAGCGAGGTGATCGAGCCGCGCAGCACCCGTCTGATCTCCATCTCGCTGAAGGGCAGCGGCACCTGCATGGTCGATGTGCTGATCGACGGTGTGGTGTATAAGAGCGCTTCGGTGGACTTTGAGACCGGACAATACTACTGGACGGCTGATTATTCCGCCGCCTTTGGTGAATAAATGGAGGGGCTGATTCTACGCTCGCTGGGTGGTTTTTATACCGTCATCAGCGAGGACGGCACCCGAACCGAATGCCGAGGACGCGGCATCTTCCGCAAGGACCAGACCACCCTGCTGGTGGGCGACCGATGCACCTTTGAGCCGACCGAGCCGGGCTGCGGAAGCATTACGGCGATTGCGCCGAGAAAAAATACCCTGCAGCGCCCGCCGGTGGCGAACCTTGACCGGCTGGCGCTGGTCATCTCGCTTGCCGACCCTGCCCCCAATGCGACGGTCATTGACCAGTTGACCGCCATTGCCGCACGGCGGGAGATCCCTGTGGTGGTGATCTTTACCAAGCCGGACCTTGCTGACCCTGCCCCGTGGGTAGAGATCTACCGCAAGGCAGGCTATCCCACTGCCGTGGTGAACAACCTGACCGGCGAGGGGCTGGAGACTGCCTCCCTGCTGCTGCGGGGCGGCATTACCGCCTTTTGCGGCAACAGCGGCGCAGGCAAAAGCAGCCTGATGAACGGGCTGTACCCCGACCTGAAGCTTGCCACCGGCGAGATAAGCAAAAAGCTGGGGCGCGGACGGCACACCACCCGTCACGTGGAGCTGTTCCCCGACGGACACGGTGGCTGGCTGTGCGATACCCCGGGCTTTTCGGCGCTGGAATTTTCCCGCAGCGAGCCGATGCCCGCTGCCGAGCTGGCGGAGTGCTTCCCCGAAATGGAGCGGTATCAAGACCGCTGCCGCTACACCGGCTGCAGCCACCGCACTGAGCAGGGCTGCGCTGTGCTGGAGGCGGTACGGGAGGGGTTGATTCCCGAAAGCCGGCACAAGAGCTATATAGCGATCTATAACGAACTGAAAGAGCTGAAGGAATGGGAGCTGGCGAAAGCCGAGCGCTCCCGCGGAGGAATATGATATGCAGGAAAAAGACCTGCTGCAAAAGGCAATGCAGCAAAAGAACATGATGGTGCTCTACCGGGACGGTCTGGTAGCGCCGGAATATGCGGGGATCCCCGTGGCGGTGGAAAATGAGCTGGTGGTGCTGCAGCGGCAGTCCAACTTTTTGCTGGACGGCTACTGCGCCGTGCGCACCGGCGACATTACCGAGGCGGAGCAGATGGACGATGTGCCGTTCCTCCGGAAGGTGATGACCGCCGAAAAGCTGTACGACGCCGTAAAGGTTCCGGACTTTTCCTGCTGCGACTGGCGGGAGCTTTTAGATGGCATTATGGCGAAATACGGCGGCTGGGCAGCCGTGGAGTGCGAGGGCAATCCGGAGGAATCGCTGTATTTTCTGGGGCGGATTATGAAGGTGGACAGCCGTTACCTGACCATGAAGCGGGTGGACGCTTTGGGCAACTGGCTTGCCGATCCGCTGGTGCTGCCGCTGGACGATGTGACGCTTGTCTCCTTTGGCGATCGGTATCTGGAGATCTTCCGGAAATACTGCAAGTAAGGCGGCGCGGCGCAGCGGGCGAGGGTTGCCGGCCCGCAGGGATGGGGACCCGAGACAAAGCGGAAGCGTGCCGCCGTATCGAGCCGGGAATTTTATAAAATGATTAAAATATATACAAATTGTATATTGCAGGGAGGAATGGGTATGAAGAAGTTTACGAAGGAGCTGGGTCCCGGGTGGATCACGCTGGTGGAAAATGATGATTACGCGCTGAGCCGTGTGATCTTTGGCGACGGGCTGGAGGTGGACTGTGACGAGGAGGAGACCCCGCTGCTGAAAAAGGGCTTCCAGCAGATACAGGAATACTGGACGGGGCACCGTGTGATCTTCACGCTGCCGCTGGCGCCCGGCGGGAGCGACTTTGAGCGCGAGGTATGGGAGACGGTGATCCGTATCCCTTACGGGGAACATTTTACCACCCCGACGCTGCTGGCAGCGCTCTCGCTGGAGGACACTGAGGAAAACCGCACACGGGTCATCAAGGCAGTGGACGACTGCCCCATTCCCATCTTTATCCCGACGCACCGGGTAGGCGACCCCGAAACAGAGCATGACGAGGAGTACAGCTATCCCGGCGGGGAGGACGTAAAGGGCGCCTTGATGGCGCTGGAGCACCCGTTGGACTAAACCCGGACATAAGAAAAGAGGTATCCAAAAGCGGATACCTCTTATTTTTATGGGGAAAGGTTATGCGCGGCGGGCTTTTTTAATGACCGGCACCAGCGCGCCGACGATAACGGCGGCGAGGACGATCTCCAGAAGCCCCTGCAGCCCGACAAAGGCGATGATAAAGGCAAAAATATTGGTGGCGCCGTAGTACTGCGCGATGCCCTGAATATAATCGCTGGTATAGAAGAACAGCACCAGCGTACCCATGAACATGGCGGTGTGGCAAAGGGTGGACAAAGCACCCGTGATGGTGCCGCTCCACTTGCCGGTGAGACGATCAAAGGCACGGTAGAGATAGGCGGCGACGAGACCCAGCAGAACGCGGGGCACCACGCAGACGATGAAGGTGCCGACGGGGTTGATGCTGAACAGGGTGGTGCCGAAGAAGCTTAAACCAAAACACTGAAAGAAGCTGGTGAGACCGAACACGGCGCCCAGCACCATGCCGCCGACGGGGCCGGTAAGCGCGGCGCCGAGAATGACGGGAATGTGCAGGAGCGTGATCTCCAAACCCAGTGTTTTGATGTACCCGAGGGGGGTGAAGGCCATCACCAAAATGATGGCGGTGAGAATGCCCAGCGTGGTAAGGGTACGGGTGCGGTTAGAACGATTCATATTTTCCTCCTTGCTGCTATTCCTTTTGCCATGTGCGGCATTGCGCGGGGCACTGACCGGATTGCGGCGGGTGGCGTTCCCCTGTGGGATACGCCCCTGCGGACGGAAAGCGCGGCGGGCTGCCTGCGGCAGATGGGATACAGCGCAAATATTAGGGAAGCTCGATCCGGCAGCCGGTGCGGCAGGGGGCGGCTTCCCGCGACCTATCATAGCAGATGGGTGGGTAAAATGCAAGGGGCAAATGGGGCAAAATGGGCGGGAAGCATCGGGTCTGTTATGTGAGCCGATAGACCGCTAACCCGTCGCAGATCCCGCAAGAGCGAAAGCCCTTTTTTAACGCGATACGCGCCGTTGCCGTCTGTGCCGGAGCACACTCGATAACAACGCTTTTTTGCTCCTCTTTGGCTCTGCGGATCAGCTGATCTGTCAGCGCCGACGCGTACCCGCGCCCCCAATACGACGGAAAGAGCACCCAACCGATCTCAACGCTCTGCTCATCGTATGGGTGGTAGATGACATAGCCGATAAAAGTCCCGTTTTCTTCGGCGGCGTACACCAGCGGTGGGGTACTTAGCCCTGCACGGCGCAGGAATGCCTCGGTCTGCGCTTTATCAAAAGGCGGTTCCAAATACTGCATGACCGCCAGATCGGACAGCAGGCGATACAATGCCTCGGCGTCGCTCTCTGCCATTTTGCGGATCGTTATGTTCAACTGTTTTCCCTCCCCCACAAGACATGAGTTGCCGATCTGTTTTTTAATATAGCACATGGCGGCGGTCGCTGCAAGGGAGGCTTGGGGGGGAAGCACGGGGCGCAGCCCGCCCGCCGAAGGCGGGCAAGCGGACGAAGTCCGCTTCGCCGGCGCAGAGCGCCGGCGGGGCTGCGCCCCTGCCCCCTGCCCCGCAGAAGCTGCGCCGAGAAAGCAAAGCTCCCGCCTGAAATGGCGGGAGCAGGAAATGCGTTCAGCGCTGTTTGGGCGGGGTGTTGCGGCGGTAGATTGCCAGAAGGCCGTCCAGCAGCAGGTCCTGATCTAAAATAATATCGGTGCGGCAATGCGGCACGATCGCCGTGGAAAGCCCGCCGCAGGCGACCACGGTAGGAACCTCGCCAAGCTCTTCACGGTAGCGGTCGATGAGCCCATCGACCATGCTGGCGGTTCCCAGCACAACACCGGAGAGCATACAATCCACGGTGTTGGTGCCGATGGTTTTGATCCTGCCGGCACCAAGACCGATAGAGGGCAGCAGCGACGCCGAGCCGGAAAGCGCCTCCAACGAGATCTTGACGCCGGGGAGAATTGTGCCGCCGATAAAGCTGCGATCCTCGGTAACGACAGTAAGCTTGGTCGCCGTTCCCAAATCAATGATAATGGCAGGGAGCGGATATTTTTCCGCTGCGCCCACGGCGGTGCAGGCAAGATCTGCGCCAAGAGAGGCAGGCTCATCAATGCGGATATTGAGTCCGGTTTTAACACCGGGGCCCACCACCACCGTGGGGATATTCCCGTTGCCGAGAATCCGCACCGCGTCATTGAAAACGGTGGTAAGCGCCGGTACCACCGAAGAAATGGCGGCGCCGGTCAGCCGGGACGAATCGAACCCGTACAGGCTGAAGATCTGGGAAAGAAGAACAGCGTATTCCGTTTCGGTGCGTAAAGGATCGGTTTTGGCACGGGCGGTAAAGAGGGCGGTTTTCCCCTCATAGACGCCAAAGCAGATATTGGAGTTGCCGATATCAATGGTGAGGATCATGAGGTCAGTCTCCTTTCAGCGGGGCAGCAGTGCGGCAATGCGATCGGCAGCGGGCTGCATGAAGTCGCCCTCAAAAAGCTCGATGGTGCCGCTGTCCATCTGTGCTGCCAGTTCCGGTTGAATGGGCAGTCGTGCCAGAACGGGGATATGGTGTGCTGCGGCAATGCTGTCCAGGCGGCTTTCGCCGAAGATGGCATGCTGCTTGCCGCAGTCGGGGCAGGTATAGGTGCTCATATTTTCCACCAGCCCCAGCACGGGGATATTCATCATCTCCGCCATTTTGACCGCTTTTTCCACGATCATGCCGACGAGCTGCTGCGGGGTGGTGACAACGATGATGCCATCGACGGGGAGGGACTGGAACACGGTGAGGGGGACATCGCCGGTGCCGGGGGGCATATCGACGAACATGAAGTCAACATCTTTCCAGTACACATCTGTCCAGAACTGCCCGACTGCGCCGGCAATGACCGGTCCCCGCCAGACAACGGGGTCGCTTTCCTGCTCGAGCAGCAGGTTGATGGACATGATCTGGGTGCCGAAGCGGGAAACGGCGGGCAGCATGACCTCGCCGAGGGTCTCGATCTTTTCCCGCACGCCGAATGCCTGCGGGATACTGGGACCGGTGATATCGGCATCGAGGATAGCGGTGTGGTAGCCCAGCCGCTGCATACTGACGGCAAGCAGACTGGTGACGAGGGATTTGCCGACGCCGCCCTTACCACTTACGACGCCGATAACCTTTTTAACCTTGCTCATCTCATTGAGCTTTTTGGAAAAATCCTGCTCGCTGCTGCAATCGTGGCCGCAGGTGTTGCAATCGTGGGTGCAACCCATAGAGATCTCCTCCTTTTATCAGAAAAGATGGTACCTTCGCTTGGGTAAGAATATGCCACCCCCGAGGGAACGCCCCGCAGGGGCGGCGGCGAAGCCGCCGGAACGGGCGAAGCCCGTAAGAGCCGTTCCCGCAGGGAACGGCTCCCCCTACGGGGCGTTCCCCGTGGGCGGTTTCCGGCGGCTGAATAAACTCTGTTATGGGAAGATCAATATGCCTTGCCCCAGATGATCATGTGCTTGGCAGGTTTTCCGCAGCAAACGCAAGTCGAGCCAAGCTCCTCCTGCTCCAGCGGCATACAGCGGCTGGTCACGCCGATTTCGTCCTTCATCTTCAGCTCGCAGGCGAGGTCGCCGCACCACATGGTCTTGTAGAAGCCGTTGGTGCCGTCCGCGACCTTGTGCATCTCCTCCATATTGTGGGCGACATAGGTGTTCGCCTCGCGGTTGGCAAGCGCCTTCTGGTACAGGCTGTCGTGAATCTCGCCCAGCAGACGGGTGATCTCGCTTTCAAGATCCTCCAGCTTGACAAAGGTCTTTTCGCGGTTATCCCGGCGAACCAGCACGCACTGTCCGGCTTCAATGTCCTTGGGACCGATCTCCAGCCGCAGCGGAACGCCCTTCATCTCGTACTGAGCAAACTTCCAACCGGGGCTGTTCTCGGAAAGGTCAATGTCTGCGCGGAAGTTCTTTTTGAGGCGCTCACAGAGAGCTAAGGCGGTTTCGGCAACGCCCTCCTTGTGCTGGGCGATGGGTACCACCATAATCTGAATGGGAGCAATCGCAGGCGGCAGCACCAGACCGTTGTTGTCGCCATGAGTCATGATGATCGCACCAATAATGCGGGTAGACATGCCCCAGCTGGTCTGGTGGGGATACTGCAGGGTGTTGTTGCGGTCGGTGAACTGGATATCGAAGGCGCGTGCAAAGCCGTCGCCGAAGTAGTGGGAGGTACCGCTTTGCAGGCTCTTGCCATCGTGCATCATTGCCTCGATGGTATAGGTTTCTTCGGCGCCCGCAAATTTTTCCTTATCGGTCTTGACGCCCTTGACGACGGGGATTGCCAAATACTTTTCGCACATTTCAGCATAGACATTCAGCATCTGCACCGTTTCCGCTCTGGCTTCCTCGGCGGTCTCGTGCATGGTGTGACCCTCCTGCCACAGGAACTCGGCACTGCGCAGGAAGGGACGGGTGGTCTTTTCCCAGCGCATGACGCTGCACCACTGATTATACAGCTTGGGCAGGTCGCGGTAGCTGTGGATAATGTGGGAATAATGCTCGCAGAACAGCGTTTCACTGGTGGGTCGCACGCACAGGCGCTCCTCCAGCTTTTCCTCGCCGCCCATGGTGACCCACGCCACCTCCGGGGCAAAGCCCTCTACATGGTCTTTTTCCTTTTGCAGCAGGCTCTCCGGAATGAGCATGGGCATATAGACATTCTGGTGACCGGTCGCTTTGAACATGCCGTCGAGGATATGCTGGATATTTTCCCAGATGGCGTAGCCGTAGGGACGAATGATCATACAGCCGCGGACGCTGCCGTAATCGACCAGCTCCGCCTTTTTGACCACATCGGTGTACCACTGGGCAAAATCGTCCTCCATCGAGGTGATCTCCGCCACCATTTTCTTTTGATCTGCCATAGTATTTCTTTCTCCCTTTCAGTAGGATATATACCTCTATATTATACGGGTTTTTGCGGCATTTGCAAGGGATTGCGGGGGATTTTGCGGGGAATTGGCACATTGGGCGGGAGAAAAGCGGCAAGCGGGGCGCAGCCCCGTGCCCGCCCCGTGCGGCATCTTCAAAATTTATTTACAATATTTCACCAAATCGTCACGGCATTTTTACCGACCTTAAAAAAACAGGTCAAGCATTGTTCACAAATTAACGGTATACTAAGAACCAGTGAAGGGACAAGGCACCAACCGTCCCGCAGAAAGGCAGGTCAGTTCCATGACATATCCGAATGACAACTTTAACGACCGCAACTTTACCAACGGCAATACCGAGCTTCCCGATGGGGAGTATCGTTATTATAAAGACCGCATCTATCAAGATGCCGCGTCCGAGCAGCCGCAGCAAACGACTGCTTCGGGGTACACGCCTCCGGACGCAAACAAAAAATCCTCGGGACGGGGAAAGCGCGGCACCGCACTGCTGCTGGCAGGCTGCCTTGTGCTTTCGATGGTAGGCGGTGCCGGCGGCGCTGTCATTGCCGCGAAGAGTGGGCTGCTGAGTACCGGTTCCGCCGTCCTGTATCAGGGGGTAGAAGTCCCCTCCTCCGATGGTTCCGCTGTTTCCGGTGTCGGCGTCAGCTACTCCGGCGTGGTACAGCGGGTGGAGGATAGTGTTGTTGCCATCACCACCGAAAGTATTTCCACCAGCACCTTCTTCCGGCAGTATGTCACCCAGGGCGCCGGCAGCGGCGTAGTGCTTTCCGCCGATGGCTACATTGTGACCAACTACCATGTGATCAGCGGCGCGCAGCAGATCACCGTGACGACCAACGACGGCACCGCCTATCAAGCTACTTTGGTGGGCAGCGATGAAAGCAATGATGTTGCCGTGCTGAAGGTCGATGCCAAAAACCTGACCCCCGCCATACTGGGCGACAGCGACAGCCTTGCCGTGGGTGACGCGGTGCTTGCCATCGGCAACCCGCTGGGCACCCTTTCCGGCACCGTTACCGACGGTATCATCAGCGCGCTGGAGCGGCAGGTGACGATAGACGGCAACAACATGACGCTGCTGCAGACCAGCGCGGCGGTCAACCCCGGCAACTCCGGCGGCGGTCTGTTTAACGCCAGCGGTGAGCTGATCGGCATTGTCAACGCCAAGTCTACGAGTGATTCCAGCGGCAACGCCGTGGATAACATCGGCTTTGCCATTCCCATCAACAGCGTCAAGGCGATCATCGAGGATCTTATCAGCCACGGCTATGTGACCGGTCAGATCGTGCTGGGGGTCAACCTCATCAATATCTCCGATGAGCGCACTGCCCGCTATTACGGGCTGGAGCACACCGGCGTATATATTCAAAGCGTACAGTCCGGCTCCATTGCCGATCTGGGCGGTCTGCAGGCAGGCGACCGCGTCATCTCCTTTGGCGGCACGGCAGTCTCTACCGGCGATGAATTAAAAGCGGCTCTTGCCACGCACAGCGTCGGTGACCGCGTAGAGGTCAAGGTGGAGCGTAACGGCAGGGAGTATTCCCACAGCTTAGTCCTGACCGAATACGTCCCCGAGAGCGCCGCCAATTAACCCTACCAACTTCTCCATACTCCTTTTCAATATTGCAGCGAAGCCTCTCCCGTGATAAGCGGGGGAGGTTTTGCCGTATTTTGTGCTTTTCCTGTGCCGAAAAATATGGTAGAATAAAGGCAGAAAGCAGAACCGCCGCGCGGCGGTACAATGATAGGAGGAGTATCACATGAGATTTTGCCCGAACTGCAACAGCGCCGTCTATGATGACAGAGCTGTACTTTGCCCCGAATGCGGCAAGCCGATGGATCAGAATGTTTGCCCCAGCTGCGGCAGACGGCTGGCTCCCGGAGAAAAGTGCCCCCATTGCAGCGACTGCCGTGCCCACGGCGAGCGGTACGCCGTCCGGAACCAAAGCCGCGAGCAGAAAAGCGGCAACGGCGAGCTGAGTATGTGGGCTTATATGGGTCTGCTGCTGCTTGCCATGGTGCCGGTTATCGGGCTTGTCTTTATGATCGTATGGGCGTGCGGCGTGGGCGACAACCGCCAGCTGGCGCGCTTTGCCCGTGGTGTGCTGCTGGCAAAGGTGGTGCTGTTCCTTGTCGGTATCATTCTCTTTATGGTCATTGCCGCTTCCATACAGCCGCTGCTGGACGAACTGGAGCAGTGGGTGTATGACTACGGCTACAACTACGGCGGCTACGATTTTGATGACTTCGACGACTTTTATAACTACAATTTCGGCGACGACTATAATTACGGTGAGGACGGCGACCTATTCGGGGACGAATGGCCCGATTTTTACGGTGAGGAAGCCCCTGCCGCCGATGCCGCCTGATCACAAAAAACATCTTCTCCCCTCCCCCGCGCGGAGGGGAGTTTTTTCTATGCTTTTTCCCTTTTCCATGTATAGAAAAGCACCGCAGCCCTTTTGAGGAACTGCGGCGCTCTTCTAAAAAAACAAAGAGAAGTCGGCTTATTTTTCGAGGGTCTGGCGGCTGCCCTTTTTGGCAGCAGCGGCAACCAGCCCGCCCAGCGCCACGATGGCGAGGAAGTTGGGAATAACCATGAGCTGATTGAACATATCAGAAAGCTCCCAAGCGAGGTCATTGGAAACGCAGGAGCCGAGGAAGATGAGCGCCACGGCAATGATGGAGTAAACGGGGACTGCCTTTTTGCCAAAAAGGTACTCCACATTGATGCGCCCAAAGAAGTTCCAGCCCAAAATGGTGGAGAATGCGAAGAACATAAGGCAGATGGCAACGAACAGGCTGCCGGCGGTATTGCCCATAATGCTGGAGAACGCAAGCTGCGCCATATTGGTCTTGCTGACGCCCTCGGCACTGCCGGAGGCAAGGATCCCGTTACCGGCATACAGGGTGGAGATAACGACCAGCGCCGTCATGGTGAGGACGACAAAGGTATCGATGAATACGCCGATCATGGCGACGACGCCCTGCTCGTGCGGGCAGCTAACCTTCGCCATGGCGTGCGCGTGGGGGGTAGAACCCATACCGGCTTCATTGCTGAACAGACCGCGCTTGACGCCCTGGCTGACCGCCTGCTTGAGCGCGTAGCCGAAGCTGCCGCCGATGATCGCCTGCGGCTGGAACGCGTAGCGGAAGATCATGCCGAAGGTCTCCGGGATAAAGCGGATACGGGCAAGCAGCACCACCAGACCGCCGATGAGGTAAAGGCACGCCATGATGGGAACGATCTTTTCCGCCCACGCCGCCACACGGTGGCTGCCGCCGAGGAACACAAAGGCGGAAAGCGCTGCGACCACGATGCCGATGACCCAAGTGGGGACGCCGGTGGCATTGGAGAGCGCCTCACCGATGGAATTGGACTGCACCATGCTGCCGATGAAGCCCAGCGCGATGATGATGGCGACCGCGAAGAAGCCCGCGAGGAACTTGCCGAAGCCGCCCTTAAAGGCACGCTTGATGTAGTAAACGGGACCGCCGTGCACGCTGCCGTCGGCATTCACCACGCGGGTCTCCTGCGCCAGCACCGCCTCGGCATAGATGGTCGCCATGCCGAAGAAGGCAATGATCCACATCCAGAAAATCGCACCGGGGCCGCCGATGAGGATCGCACCGCAGGCGCCCACGATATTACCTGTGCCTACCTGTGCGGCAATTGCAGTCGCCAAAGCCTGAAAGGAGGAGAAGCCGCCTTGCTGCTTTCCGCCGCGGAGATTGATGTTGCCGAATACACGGCGCATTCCTTCGCCAAAGCAACGCACCTGCACAAAGCGGGTGCGAATGGAGAAGTAAAGTCCCGCGCCGATGAGCAGCACGATGAGAACATAGTCTGAGAGGTAGCCATTGATCTTTTGAACGATGCTGAGGATTGCTTCTTGCATTTCTTTCACTCCTAAAATAAATATTGCAGTGAAATAACCTTCGTTTGGCGAGAGCGGCTGCGGTTTTTGCCGTGCAAAAACTCCGCAGGACTTTTCGGCGAGCAAAAACCAGATGATGACAAGGAAGAGAACCGCGGGAAGGCTTTGTGCCTTTCAAGGTTCGATGACGCTGTCAGGGCTGGCTTTCGCCGCCGGAAAGCGCAGATGTCCTTGCCAAGCGAAGGTGATATAAAAAAGGCTGCCATCATAAGCGGCAGCCTCTGAAGAATAGCGAGCGATCAAACAAAAAATGTTTTGATGACCGCTCTGTCCTTTTGCCTGAGAGATTCGGCGGCATGACCGCCTTGCACCTTCGGCACTCAACTCAATGAGATTCTCCAGAGCCCCCTCCATATTCAGTCTTTTGCAATTCTGAATGTTTCTGCGGGGTCGCTATCGTTATTCACTTGATGCTATTCTACACCATTTTGCAGCTTTGTCAAGAGAAAAATGCAAAATGCGTTATTCTTCCGCGCGCACACAGCGCACCGTCACCCGCGCGGTGCCGTCATAATTGCAGGTGAACAGGGTCATATCCCACTCCCCTGCCAGCATTTCCGCCACGGCGGTCGCGTGCAGCGTCTCGATGCGGCTGACGGCATAGCGGTGGCTCTGCCCCGCCGCGTCGGTAAAGATAACCGCGTCACCGACCTGCAATGTATGCAGCGCGGCAAAGTGCCGCCGGTAATTGTGCGCGGCGATGACCAGATCATTACCGGCAAGGGTACCGGCGTAACGGCAGGGGGACTGCCGCAGCGCCTCCATATCCCAACCGCTTTGCACCGGCAGCTCCAGCGCCAGCGTAGGCAGAGAGAGAATACCCAGATACTCCACCCCGTCCAGAGAGACCGTCACCTCACCTGCGGGAAGGCTGGGCGCCGACGCCGGAGACTGCTCGATGCGATATGCCACGGCAGGCAAAATCCTTTGGGTGGTCGCCGCGGCGCGGCTTTCCTCCCGCAGATTGAACCCCAAAAGGAATGCGGCAGCCAGAATGCACAGGCTGCCCAGCAGCACGCACAGCGTGCCGATGCGTTGTTTTGTCATCAGTATTTCCTCCGGCGCAGCAGCAGCCCCAGCCCCACCAGCAGCACGCCCGCCGCTGCCAGCAGCGTAACGGGCAGCCACGGCAGACCGGTCTGCGGCAGCTTATCATCGGGGGTGGTCGGCTCGGGATCGGGCACCACAATGACCGGCGGCGTGCCGCCGCGCTCCAGCTTCGGCTCGGCGGTAACATCATACTGCCAGCCGCCGCCCTGCTGTTGGGCGGGCAGCCCGATGACCGCGGGCTGCGCGGAATAGAGATAACCGTTCCATTTATGCGGCGTGCCGATGACAAGATATAATCCGGCGGGCAGCGTGCCAAAGGCGGCAATACCCTGCGTGTCGGTCACGGCTTCGGCATCGGCGGGGAGCTTCTGCTCCTCCACCCACGTGGTCAGCCGCTCGGCGGTCTGCCGCCAGTGGGCGGCGTCCCCGTCAACGGTCACGTCGGCACCGCTGTCCTCGTAGGCGGGCAGCAGGGTATAGCTCCCCTGCCCATCGACCGATGCCACCCGATAGACCGCATAACCCATGCCGGATACGGCTCTGCCGTCATAGCGGCAGGTAAGGGTCAGTGTGCCCAGACCGTCAGGATCGACCGTCTGCGCCGTCGCGGGGATGAACAGCAGGATTCCCGCGATCAGTGCCAGAAGCGCTCTGAGGCGTATTTTCATCGGTTCTCCCCCTTTCTGCGGTCGTCTGCCCCTTTTCGGGGTCTTCTTTCTTTTTCTTACGGCGCAAAAGCGCCAGAATGAGCAGAATAAGCAGGAACAGCAGCACCGCGCCGAACAGCAGCTTGCCCTTCCAGCCCAGATTATGCACGACCTGCTGCGTCACGGTGACCTCCACCGTTTCCTCCACGGCGTCCGCTTCAATGCGGTGCCCGCGTACCAGCAGCCGGTGGGAATTGACGCCGTAGGGCGTACAGGTCACCAGCGTCACCAGATCCTCGCCCTCCACGGGCAGCAGCGGCTTTACCTCGTCCGGCTCCACGACCAAGATCTGATCCACCTCGTAGAGGAGCTGCTCGCCTAAGATGCGCAGCGAAAAGCGGTCGCCCACCTCCATCTGGTCAAGATCGGTAAACAGCAGCGCCGAGGGCAGCCCGCGGTGACCGGAAAGCACCGCATGGGTGCTCTCGCCGCCCACCGGCAGCGAAGTGCCGCCCAGATGCCCGATGCCGTGCTGCAGCACCTCCTCCGAGGTGCCGTGGTAAATGGGCAGCCGCACACTGATGCGGGGAATTTCGATATACCCCATCACGCCGCTGCCGTCGGGGTTTAAGAGGCTCCAGTAGGGGTCGTAGCTGGGGAGCTGCCGACCGGTAAAGGCATCGCGGAAGGTGGGGTTCAGGTTTTTATTGTATTCGTGCGCCGCCTCCCACAGGGCGGAGAAGTCCTCCGGTGTCAGCTGGGCGGTGACCTGGGTATAGCTGCTGATGAGCTTATTCTGCCGGTGCTGGTTCCACAGGTCGCTGGCGACCGGATAAAACAGCACCCCCAGTCCCAGCAGGAAAATGAGAATGGCAAGAATGGTACTCAGCCGCTTATTCTTCTTTTTGGATTTGGTATTGGACACAAAAAACTCCTTTATCTGTATCATTCCGGCGACGGGGAAAAACCGGCAAAGCGCGCTTTACGGGCTTTTCGCTGCCGCCGCGCCCGCCGGAGGCGAGAGAGAAACGGAGAAAGCCTCCGGCGGGACGGCATGTAAAAAGAGAAGAGGAAAGCAAATTTAAGCGGCGGGGAGATTACTCCTCGTCACGACGGCGGCGGAACAGGAAGAACCACAGCGCCAGACCCATAAGCGCGATACCCACGACGGTGAACATCACGGTACCTACACCACCGGTGGTGGGCAGCAGGGGGGAGGAGCTGTTCTTCAGGGAAGCGTCCAGACGACCGACTTCGTCCGCATTGACGGAGGAACCATAGGGCAGCAGCTTGTCGGCTTCGTTCAGCTCGACAAAGCGGCTGGTGCTCATCAGCACGCCGGTCAGCTCGTTATTAACAGCAGTACGTTCGCCGATAAACTCCACCTTAAAGTCGCCCTGGGGCGCATAGTAACCGGTGGGGACCTTCACTTCCTCCACCACATAGGTGCCGATATCCAGACCCCGTACCAGCAGGGTGTTCTTACCCTCGCCCTGATCGGCAGGCAGTACGGTCACTGTATCGGTCTCGCCCGCAGCCGCAGGACGATAATAAACCTCGCCCGCCGCAGGGGTCACCTTGACCATCGGGATCGCAGCGGTCTTATCCTTATCGTAGACGGAGAAAGCCGCATTGGTCAGTGTTTCAAAGCCCTTTGCCTCATCATTGGCATCCAGCAGGGTGTCGGAGTACTTGGAAAGGGAGAAGGCATAAGTATAAACGGTGGTGGAAACCGCATCAGTGGTCTTTACATTCTCCGGCTCGGCAGAGGTGGCATACTTCAGCACGGCGCTGCTGGTGGCATCAACGCCCTTGGCAGCGGCTTCAGGCTTGACGACCGCCTTGTAGTGAACATAAATACCAACAGAACCATCGGTATTCTTGATGGTGTTATTTACATCAGGGTTATTGTACTTCAGCTTAAAGGTAACGTTCGGGGTGCCGTCTTCATTGGTGCCGGTGGTCTCGGTCAGCACATTGTTCACCACGGTGGCAGTCTCGTTGCCGTTCTCTCCCATTACTACCTTGTAAACCTTGGCGCTACCGGCAACATATTCCAGATTGGAAAGGGTATTGACAAGATTAAGAGTAGGTATGTCGGTCACGCTCTGATAAGCGGGGATCTCGACCTGAATGTAGAAATCCATTACCTCATCTACGCTGCCGGCGGCTGCGTCTCTCCACGCGGTGGTGGTCAGGCTGTCGTCCTTTACTTTCATATCAATGGTGGGACCCTTTGCATGCTTAAAGTTCAAAGTTTTGCTTTCGGTAATATCGGCGTCATTTTCGCCAGCATAGATCTTTACCTGATTGTTCTTGACCTGAACAAAGACCGTTACAGGAACATAGACCTTGCTGTTTTCCTCGGTGGTGGTCACCAGGAACAGATAGTAGCCGGGCTCCAGCGTCAAGGAAACTTCGCCCTCGGCATTGGCGGTATCCTCAGCATAAACCTTGGGCAGCGTAAAGGTCGTATTGGAATCGGCATCCTTCAGGGTGCCGTTCAGCACACCGGTAACATACATACCGATCAGCAGGTGCAAAGAGGCGGAGTCCGCCTTAATGCTCGCAAAGTAGTCATCAAAAGATTCTTCGTTCTCCTGATGCCAGCTGTTCATGGCGTGCTTAAAGCCAGCATCAAAAACATAGGAATTATAGTCTTCCCCATATTTCATTACCCGATACGCCTTTACGGTATCGCCCTCGGCGACCTCGGTAAAGGTGATGGTGCGCTTAAAATCGGTGGTCTCGTCCGCGGCGGCGGGGATCGCCATAGCGAACAGCATTGCCAGTGCCAGCAGTATGGCAAAGCACTTTTTCATGGTCTTTTTCATCTTTTTGCATACTCCTTTTTTTGATTTTTTATTTTTCCGCATATCCTTAAAAGGGACAGCGTAATTTAACAGGTTCGTCTTTTGCGGTACAGCACCATAGCCGCCGCAGCCAGCAGCGCCGCGCCCGCCATGGTAAAGGGCGCCGTGCCCCTGCCGCCGGTGGTGGGCAGCACCTGCTGGATCTCCAGCCGGACGGTGAGGGTGTAGGTCGTGTCGCCCTCCTCCGGCGCGGTCAGTGCCCATGTGCCGTCCGCGGTGCCGCCGATGACGCTTAATGTGCCGCCAACGGCTTGCAGTGTTACGGCGTTTTCCCATGGGTAGTAGCCGGCGGGCGTTATCCCCATCACGGTGCGGTGGTCGCCCGCGGAAAGCCGCACGGCGGCGGTCAGCCCGTCCTCATCGGTGCGGTAGCTGCCGGAGGAAATGCCGTTATACGCCAGCCGCAGCGTAGCGCCGGGAACCGGCAGCCCATCGGTGCCAATCACCCGAATTTTCAGCCGCAGGCGGCTCTCATTGCTGATGCGGGTAACGGCTGTCCCCGCCGAGTTATAAACTGTCGCTTTGCCGGCTTTTACCGTGACCGTCCATGTGCCGGCGGCAGCGGTATAGCCCTTCGGCGGGGCGGTCTCCCGCAGGTAATAGGTACCGGCGGGGCGTTTGGTGGCAAAGCGCACCACACCGTCCGCATCGGAGACGGTCGTCTCCAGCGCCGTGGCGCAGTCGGCATCGGCGTACAGAGTAAATTCCGCGCCGGCAAGCGGGCGACCCCGCTCGTCCACCTTCTCCACGGCGATCTCGCCATGCACATCTTCGTTGTGGACGGTCAGCAGCGCTTCGGTGGCATATTTCTGCACACCGTTTTCGTCTATCTCGTAGTACTCCGGTCGGAAGGTCTCACCGTCGGTACTGTACTGGGGGTCCTCATAGGTCACGATGTAGTCGGCAAAGCCGTCCTCGGCAACATTGGGGTCACGGTACACATCGCCTATCCTTATTTCGCGCAGCGTGTAGTCCGCGGGCTTGCCGTCGGTAAACAGCGGCAGGTCGCTCCAGCTGTATTCCCAGCCGTTTTCCTCGCTGAGCACCTGCGTGTAGCTGGCGGCGGGGGTAAGCGGCGCGCCGTCGCGCCACAGCTCCACGGTGACGGGCTTTTTCTGCTCCACGGCACTGTCCCAGCTTTTGCGGGCAATCACATGGATCAGCCGCCATGGGCTGTTCAGCACCGTGATCTCGGCGGTCTCCGCGCCTCGCAGCCAGCCGCCCTCCGGCGCCTCCACCTCGGTCGAGGCTTCCAGCACCTCGGAATGATAATACATCGCCGTGCCCTCGGCGGTCACCGTCACCTTGATGCGTGTCGCGCCGTAGTAACCGGCGGGCAGCGCTTCGGCAAGGTAATATTCGCCCTCCGCCAGCTTCACGGTAAAAAAGCCGTTGGCGCCGGTCGTTACTTTGCCGTTTGTGATCTTCTCGGTATAGTCCTCCTCCACGCCGGTGGAGTAAAGATGCGCCCCCGCCTTGCGGTAGAGGGTCATCGGTTCGTTTCCGGCATCATACAGCGTAAAGCCCACGCCGGAAAGCCCGTTGCCGGTCACGGCGTCCTGCTTTTTCACGGTCAGGGTGCCGGCGCCTACATACATGTTCTGTATCGCCGCCGTCTGCAGGGCGGTGATGGGCACATCGCCGGGATAGGAGGTCGCGGTCAGACGGATCCCCTCCGCCGGATAGTCGCTGTACCCCTCGGCGGCGGTGCCGTCCGGTCGGTTATGGATAATATAGCGGTTGGTCTCCCGCCATGTATCGGTATCCTCCAGCAGATAGTTCTGCTCCCGCAGGGTGTATTCCCGTCCCTGTCGGGCAGGCACCTCCCACAGGTAGGTGTCGCTCTCCTCGTTGTAGGAGACATAGCCCAGCTCGTTCCGGGCGGTCACTTCCCCGGCGGGCAGCAGCCGCAGGGTAAAGTCCTGCACCTCGCCGCTCTCCTCGGTATGGTAAACCCCGATGGAGAAATCCACCTTGATTCCGGCAATAGCGCCGGTATCGCCTACAAAGGTCTTGGAGACCGCAAAGCGGGCGCGCTTGGCGACCAAGATCCCATCAATGTGCCAGCCGTCGGATCTTTCATGCTTCAGTGTGTTCCAGCGGATCTGGAAGTGATCCGAATTGAGCATTTCGATCGGGACGGTTACCCCGTCCACCTTCATCTCCACCTTGTTTGCGCGGATAAACTCAAAGACTTCCTCATCGCTGGGCATATCCTCTATCGTCGCGCCCTGCACCGGTGTCGTTATCATATTGCGAATGGTGCTGTCCACCGCATAGGCACTGTCATTCTCGGTGCGGCGCGCCACCAGCAGCACCGTGCTGTTGGGCACACGGTCCGCACCCAGCAGGCGGCTGGTGTAAATGGAGGCGGTATAGTCGCTTTGCAGCGCCTCCATGGAACCGTCCTCTATCGAATCGCGTATCTCGCCGTTCACGTGCAGGAAGTAATGCAGGGTATTGGGACGGTTATAGATATCCGTGCCCGACCACACCGCCCGCAGCAGCACGGTGTTTTCCTCGCCGGCGTAGCGCTGCAGCTGCTCCTCGGTCAGGATCGCGCCGGGCTGCAGCAGCGCGTTGGCATCATCTACATTGGGGCTGACCACCTGCCAGCCCTGGAAGGTATAGAAAAAGTACCGGTTATTATCTACATCCAGCTTTACCTTTACCCGGTCGATATCCGGCTCCAGCACCGTGTGGCTTTCGCCGTCCGGCTGCAGCAGCGCCAGCGTTCCCTCGCCCCGTGTGGTGGCGTCCTGCACCACGGTCTGCGAGGACGGCTCAAACTGTCCGATCTTCACCTTTCGGTCGCCCAGCGCCGTCTCGTACTCCACAATGATGTTGCTGATATGCGGGTGGAATGTAATGGGCTGGCTGGCGTCCCTGATGGTAAAGGTCACGGTATCGCCGTCGGTCACGCTCTTCAGGGTCAAAAAGTCGCCGGTCTCGCTGTTCACCGCGTCCCATCTTATACCCTCTACCGCTTTCAGGGTGATCTCGGCGGTGGTGCCGTGGAACAGATACTGCGTCTGCGGCAGCTCATCGGTCGGATAGATCGCATGAACGGCGTCCTGCACCGTCACGGAGTAAAACATATTATCCGCCAGAACCGCCTCGTCCGTCTTTTTTACATTGCTTTCAAAGTAGCTGGCGGAGCCGGCATGGTTGGCAGGCATATAATATAGGTGGCTCTCGGTACGGAAGCTCAGCGGAATGAGGTAGCTGCCCTCTGCCGCTACCGGCGGGGCGTCTCCCCAGATGTGTCCGCTGTCGTAGCCATCGGTATGGGGGAAGTACCGCTCGCCGGCAAAATCCGCTGCCGTAAAGCCATACGCCCCGTAGATCTTCTCCAGCTCCTCCACCGTGATGTAGTAGCGCCCATTGCTGCCGCTGTCCTTTCGGGTCACGGTGGTGGTCACCACCAGATGCCAGCCGCCGTTCAACGCCGCATAGCACTGCACCTTGGCGGCTATGGCTGCCGTGCCGTCGGTCGCTGCCTGGCTGTCGGCTTCCGCCTCTGCCGTGTCGCCGTCCGTCTCCGTGTCAGCTTCGGTATCGCCGCCGGTCGGGTTCTCCTCCACGGGGGAGACCGTCTCCTCCGGCAGCGGGCTTTCCACCGCCTGCTCGGTCTCCGCCGCCAGCGCCGTGGTGTAAAGCTCCGCGGGCACCATGGTAAACAGCAGAGCGAGCGCTGCCAGAAGCGCCGATACCCTGCGGTATCGCCGTCGGCAATATTCCTTTCTGCTGTTTTTTCCAGTCATGGTCTGCGTATCCTTTCAATCCAATTTTTGTAAATAAAAAAGGCTGACTGCGTTCTTTCCTTAAAAAAGAATGCAGTCAGCCGGTCATGCGGTCTCCCGTTTAGACGCTCAACTTTGCGTCCCTGTCTTTCGGCAGGTTTGCCAAACTATTTAATTATCATTACTGATTTTATTTACAACATTATCCTATCACTTTATCTCAAAAATTTCAAGGGCATTTTTATTAAAAAGCGAAATTGGATAAATTATATTGAAATATATAAATTCTCCTTGAGAAGTGGGCAGGTTTTTTGCATATTTTTGGGGACATTCCACGGGAAAATGCTCATTATCCATGTTAAGCCACCCCTCTGCCGCCGAAAAACGCCGGAACAAATCGGCTTTCGCCCCCACACGGAGAGGAGCGTGCGCAAGGCGAAGCAATAGCGTGTGCCCCCTTCGCGTTAAATTAGAGCACAGGCTATCCACTTATATGTCAAGTTTGCGCTCCCCATATCCTCCATCACAAAAAAGACACTTCATATTCCTTCCTCGTTCCCGCAAGGAAGGGGTTGTGTGAAGGGGGAACCATAGCGGGTTCCCCCTTCGCGTTAAATCTGGGCACAAACTACCCGCTTATATGTCGGGTTTGCGCTCCCCATATCCTCCATCACAAAAAAGACACTTCATATTCCTTCCTCGTTCCCGCAAGGAAGGGGTTGTGTGAAGGGGGAACCATAGCGGGTTCCCCCTTCGCGTTAAATCTGGG
>CAKSYU010000013.1 GCA_934524965.1 uncultured Angelakisella sp. | reverse complement strand
GTTCATTATAATAGGGATATATGACTGATAAAGGAGCCTTTTATGACGACCAAGGACTTTCAAAACAGATCGGAGCTGGCGATCTTTTTCTCGTACTTCAAGCCGCATTTGCGGCTGTTTTTGCTGGATATTGCGTCCGCTTTGATGATCGCGGTCATTGATCTGATGTTCCCCTTTGTGACCCGCTGGTGCCTTTATACCCTGATCCCCGATAACGACTGGAAAACCTTTTGGACGGTGATGGCGCTGGTGGCGGTGGCGTATGTGTTCCGCTCGGTGTTCACCTACATCATCGCCTACTGGGGGCACGGCTTCGGTATTCGGGTCGAGACCGATATCCGGCGGGACCTGTTCCGGCATATGCAGGAGCTGGGCTACGACTTTTACGACCAAAACCGCACGGGACAGCTGATGAGCCGCCTGACCAGCGACCTTTTTGACATCACCGAGCTGGCGCACCACGGTCCCGAGGATATCTTCATCTCCACCCTTACCATCATCGGCGCGCTGGTCATTATGTACTCGATCCAGTGGCGGCTGGCGCTGGTGCTCACCATTATGATCCCCATTTTTCTGCTGGTGGTGTGGAGCCGCCGCAAGGCGATGCGGGACGCCTCCCGACAGGTAAAGCGCACCATTGCCTCCATCAATGCCGATTTTGAATCCGGCGTGAGCGGCATGAAAACCGCCAAGGCATTCGCCAACGAGCAGATGGAGCTGGAGAAATTTGACCATGCCAACCACAGCTTCCGCAATTCCAAGTACCGCTTCCACAGCGCGATGGGGCTTTTTAATGCCGTGCTGGAATTCTTCCTGTGTATCCTTTCCGCCGCGGTCATCGCCGTGGGCGGTGCGCTTATCATGAAAGGCAAGCTGACGGTCATTGACCTGATCGCCTTTAACCTGTATGTCGCCACCTTTATCAACCCCATTCGCCGGCTTGCCGCCACCAGCGAGACACTTGCCAGCGGCACGGCGGGTCTGCACCGCTTTGTGGAGCTGATGCGCACCGAACCGACCCTGAAGGACAGCCCCGACGCCGAGGAGCTGGGCGCGGTAAAGGGCGCTATCGATATTGACCATGTGGGCTTTGAGTACCGGCAGGACCAGGCGGTGCTGCACGATGTAACGCTGCATATCGCCCCCGGTGAGACGGTGGCGCTGGTCGGCTCCTCCGGCGGCGGCAAAACGACGCTGAGTCAGCTGATCCCCCGCTTTTACGATGTGACCTCCGGCGCCATCTATCTGGACGGGCACGATGTGCGGTGTGTCACACAGCAGTCGCTGCGGCGCAGCATCGGCGTGGTGCAGCAGGAGGTGTTTCTCTTTGCCGGAAGCATCGCCGATAATATCCGCTACGGGCGCCCCGACGCGACCGACGAGGAGGTCATTGAGGCGGCGAAGCGGGCGGAGATCTACGAGGACATCTGCCGTATGCCGGAGGGCTTCGGCACCAATGTGGGCGAGCGCGGCACCCTGCTTTCCGGCGGGCAGAAGCAGCGGGTCTCCATCGCGCGCATCTTCCTGAAAAACCCGCCCGTGCTCATTCTGGACGAGGCGACGAGCGCACTGGACAGCGTGACCGAGGCGCATATCCAGAAGGCGTTTGACAAGCTGAGCGAGGGACGCACCACCATCGTCATCGCGCACCGGCTTTCCACCGTGCGGGGCGCCGACCGCATCGCCGTGATCGATAACGGGCGCATCACTGAGCTGGGCAGCCATGAGGAGCTGCTGGCGCGGGGCGGCGCATACGCGGCGCTGGTGGCAGCGCAGGAACTGAAAGCGTAATCATGTAAAGTTTTCGGTCAAACCTTTTCCAAAAGGCTTGCGGTTTCCAAAGACCGCGTCTTTGGTCGCCCTTCGCAATGGGCGAAATACTTTTTCCATCGAACATCAAAAACATCGGTAGATGGTTTTGATGAATGAAATTTGCAGAGACTTGTACCCTAATATTCCGTAGGGTGCTCCGAAAGGGGTTGAATTGCCGGAACGATCCGGCGGATCGTTCCGGCAAGAGGGGGAACCCTGCAAGAGAGGGTTCCCCCTTATTTGCGCTTTGTACAAACTACCCTTTCACCGGGCAGGTGAAAACAGTCAATTGACACCTTCGTTTTCCGGAGGGCGCCCCCTTATTTGTGCTTTGCACAAACTACCCTCCCTCCGAACAGGATGGAATTACTTGTTGGTGTCTTAGCCGGTCATCATCTGGCGGTGAAGCAAGACAGTTGTAAATTTCGCCCAAAGCAGATATAATAGTGCCGTAAACCCATTTTGGAGTGACCCGACCGAAAAAAGGAGGTACTGTGATGAAAGTTCTGATCCTGAATGGCAGCCCCCGCGTGGGCGGCAATACCACCGTGGCGGTAGAGGAGCTGGAAAAGGTTTTCCGCGCCGAGGGCGTAGAGGTGGAAACGGTACAGGTGGGTTCCCGCGATATCCGTGGCTGCATTGCCTGCGGCAAATGCGCAGCAACCGGCAAATGCGTCTTTGATGACATCGTCAATGAGCTGGCGCCCAAGTTTGAGGAGGCGGACGGTCTCATCGCGGCAAGCCCCGTTTACTATGCCTCCGCCAATGCCACGCTGGTCGCCTGCCTGACCCGCCTTTTTTACAGCACGCACTTTGATAAGGCAATGAAGGTGGGGGCAAGCGTTGTCTGCGCGCGGCGCGGCGGGTGCAGCGCCACCTTTGATGAGCTGAACAAGTTCTTCACTATTGCTGGTATGCCCATTGCCTCCAGCCAGTACTGGAACAGTATCCACGGCAGAGATCCGGGCGAAGCCGCACAGGACGAGGAGGGGCGGCAGACCATGCGCACACTGGCACGCAATATGACCTTCCTGATGCGGAGCATTGCGCTGGGCAAGGAGAAATACGGCCTGCCCGAACGGGAAGCCCCTATCCGCACCAATTTTATCTAAGCCCCCATGTACAGCAAAAGACCGCCCGCGGGCGGTCTTTTTGTTTTGCCTATCCGGCTTATTCCTGCGGAGCGGCAGGCTCCTCGGCGGGGGTCTCCGGCTCCTCGGCAGGCTCCTCGGTCTCCTCGACCGGCTCCTCCGCCTCGGTGATGGGGGAATATTCGTCCTCCAGCTCTACCTCGGCAGCGGGGAACTTTTCGCCATGCAGGGCGCTCCACGCCTCACCGGCGGCGCCCCGCACCTTTTCGATGTACTCGGGGGCTTTCTCCCGCACCTTGGCGGCGGTCTCCTCGTATACCTCGCGGGCGGCTTCCTTTACGCCGTAAACGGTATCGTTGGCATCAACGGTGCCATCGCCGTTCAAGTCCGCGTTGGCGTTCTTTTTCTCATTGACCTTCTGCGCTACCTTAACGGCAGCATAGGCGGTACCGGCGGCAACGCCCAGTCCCAGCAGATTTTTCAGAAATCCCATAAAATGACCTCCTAAAATGAATTTTAAGATTTAGCGGGGCATGCGCCCATACGGACGCTTCCCCCGAAAAAGCAGCTTAAAAGCCCAGCTTGGTAAAAAGCCACGGCCACAGGAAGGTGCCGAAGAGCCCCATCAGCCCATAGCGCAGGGCATGGCACCACATCATATCGGGCAGCAGGGCTTTCAGCCCGATGCGAATGCCCATGATGACGGCAAAGCCGACAATAAGGCGCAGCGCCCGCCCCATGATGCCGTTGGCGGAGCGGAACTCCACCAGACCGTCCTCCAGCCACATACCCAGCACGGCGCCCACGCCCATGGCAAGGGTCTTGACGCTGTCGCCGGAAGGGCTGACCAGCAGCATGACGCCGGAAAGCAGCACGGCGGCGCCCATCAGCAGGATACGGTGCTGATAAAAGCGGCGGTACAGCAGCCCGCACACCCACGCGCACAAAAGTCCCAGCACCGCGCCCACGATGGTATCGGTGGGGTAATGGACGCCCAGATAAACACGGGAGAGCATGACCAGCAGAATGACCGCGATGCCCGCGACCTTGACCCACGCGCGGCGGCCGTTCATCAGGCTGCCGTAGATGCTGCCGGCAGTCTGGCTGTGCCCGCTGGGGAACGACCACGAGGCGGAAAGATGCTCGGTATCCACCAGCACGCCCTTGACCTTGACATAGCGCAGGTCGCCAAATTCCTCATTCAAAAACGGGCGGGGGCGGCAGATGAGATCCTTGAGCAGCCCGTTCACGCTCATGGCGGTGTAAAGGGAGAACAGCAGGTACTCGCCCAGCCGCTTATCCCAGCACCAGTACACGGCGATGAGCAGCAGAATAGCAAAGGTCTCCTCGCCGAGAAAGGTGAAAAACAGCATGAGCTTATCCATAAAGGCGCTGCCGATGCTTTGGATCGCCGCCATGACCGCATGGTCAAAGGGCTGGCAGAGCTGTAAAAGAGCAGCCATAGGGGGAAACTCCTTTCGGTCGCTTTGGTTTTTGCAAAAGACGGCAGACTGTTAAAAAGCCTGCCGTCCGGGGAAAACGGTGATTTACAGAATGACCTCGCCGTAGACCTCGCCGGAGCAGCCGGCGGCATTGGCTTCATCGGTATCCAGATGGCACGCGGTGCCCGCGGTGGGAGAAACACGGCAGATGACATCATCGAATACAAGGCTACGACCGTCGCTGTCGATCTTCAGCTTGACGATCTGCTTATCCTTGACGCCGAACTTTTCGCCGTCCTCGGGGGTAAAGTGAATGTGGCGCTTGGCAACGATGACGCCTTCCTTCAGCTCGATCTCACCCTTGGGCCCTACCAGGCGGCAGCCGGGGGTGCCGTCCAGGTCGCCGGATTCCCGCACGAAGGGGGCGATGCCGATGGAACGGGCGTCGGTCATGGAAAGCTCGACCTGCGTGCGGGGACGCACGGGACCGAGAACAGAGATGAGACCCATGGACTTCTTGGGGCCGATGACCTCGACCTTTTCATTGGTGGCGAACTGTCCTGGCTGGGAAAGCGCCTTTTTGAAAGTCAGCTCGAAGCCCTTGCCAAACAGGGTCTCCAAATCCTCCTGCGTGAGGTGCAGGTGACGGGCGGAAGTTTCTACTAATACTTTTGCCATAATGGGGTAGCCTCCTTAATGTCGCATACTTTTTGACTATGTTATTATAACACCCCTGTTCTGTTTTGCAAAGAGGATAATTATCTGATATAATGCTTTTGATAAAAAGTTTACAAAAAAGGGGGAGCGTCTCCATGATGGATTGGGAAGTCCTGCGGGAGACCGCGCTGCACTGCACCGCCTGCAAGCTGTGCGGCGGGCGAAAGAATGTGGTATTCGGGGTGGGGAATCCCGAAGCGCAAATCATGCTGATCGGGGAGGGACCCGGACAGCACGAGGACGAGCAGGGCGAGCCCTTTGTGGGGCGGAGCGGTCAGCTGATGGATAAGATGCTGAACTACATCGACCTCGACCGCAGCCGCAATGTCTACATCGCGAATATCGTAAAATGCCGCCCGCCGCAGAACCGCGACCCCGAGCAGGAGGAGATCGCCGCCTGCATGGGGTATCTGCGCAACCAGGTGGCGCTGATCCGCCCCAAGATCATTGTCTGCGTGGGGCGCATCGCCGCCATGACGCTGATCCAGCCCGACTACCGCGTGACCCGCCAGCACGGAGAGTGGATAGAGAAAAACGGGGTACATATGATGGGCACCTTCCACCCCGCGGCGCTGCTGCGCAACCCCCGCCAGACGCAGTATGCCTTCGCGGATTTTCTCTCCCTGCGGGAGAAAATAAAGGAGCTGGGGATCGAAATATAAATTGACAGGAAGCCGAAAAGTCCGCGCGAACCGCCGAAAGGCAGGGAACGCGGGCTTTCCTTTTGCCCCGATCCGGCTGCCCGCACGGTTTTGGGGGCGCGGCATAGAATGGCACCAGCGGGGTTTTTGGTATCCGCCCGCCGAAAGGAGTTCTTTTTGATGGAAAAAAACACCCTTTGCCGCTGGTTTTTGGGCTGCAACTCCCAAAACGGTTTTTATTCGCTGTTCGGGCAGTTCGCCGAACCCGCCGCCGGCTGGCGTCCCATTCTCATCAAGGGCGGTCCCGGCACCGGCAAATCCACCCTGATGAAGCGGGTCGTCCGGCTGGCATTGCAGCGCGGGCAGCCGGTGGAGGAGATCCACTGTTCCTCCGACGCCGCCAGTCTGGACGGCGTGCTGCTGCCCCGGCAGCGCATCGTCCTGCTGGACGCCACCCCGCCCCACGCGCTGGAGCCGCAGTACCCCGGGGCGGTGGAGCAGCCCTTCTCGCTGTGCGAGTGCTGGAACGAAGATATCCTATCCGCCCAGCGGGAGGAGATCGTCACACTGGGCAGCGAGATCGGCGGGCTGCACCGGCAGGCGGTACGCTACCTTGCGGGCGCCGGCGCGCTGCTGGGAGAGGCACGGCGGCTGGCAGCGGAAGCCCTTGACCGTGAAAAGCCGCGGCAGTTTGCCGCGCGGCTGGCGGCGCGGGAGCTGCCCGACCTGGGCAAGCAGGGGCAGGAGGAGCTGCGGCTGCTCTCGGCGGTGACGGATCGGGGCGTGATTTTGTTTCATGAAACAATTTCGGCGCTGTGCAGCCGTGTCATTTTTCTGGAGGATCCCTACGGGGCTGCCGCGGCGGAACTGCTGAACCGTCTGCGGGACGAGGCGGTGGCGCGCGGCTACCATGTCATCACCTGTCCCTGTCCCCTCTCCCCCGAAAAGCCGGATCACCTGCTGATCCCGCAGGCAGGGCTTGCCTTTGTCACCGGCAACAGCCTGCACGCCGTCCCGCTGGAGGGGCGTGCCATTCACGCCCAGCGCTTTACCGATGGCGGCAGGCTGCGTGCCCGTCGGGTGCGGCTGCGCTTTCTGCAAAAGACCGCCGGTGTGCTGCTGCGGCAGGCGGAGCAGGCGATCGCCGAGGCGCACCGCCGCCATGACGCGCTGGAGCGCTACTACATCGGCGCGACGGACTTTGCCATGGTAGACCGGCGTGCCGAAGCGCTGCTGGCAAAGCTGGCGGCGGAGATGTAAAGGGCGGGGGCTTGCCGCTCTTGGAGGGCGCCCGCAGGGCAAGCCGCCTGCGGCGGCTTCGGCGGCACAGCCGCCGGCTCCGGCTGCGCCGGAGCGCCCTGCGGGCGCCTTACCCGCGATATCCCCCACAGACCAAAAGGGAGAACCCGCATATGCAGGCTCTCCCTTTTTCGCTTTATTTGTCGCTGAAGCAGTCTTTCAGCCGCTCCGCGAAGCTCTTGCGCTTCTGGTAGTTCTTATCGCCCAGCGCCGCGTCAAACTCGCGCAGCTTATCCTTCTGCGCCTTGGTCATGCTCTTGGGCACCTCCACCACCACGCGGACATACTGGTCGCCTCTGCCGCGTCCGTTCAGGGCGGGCACGCCCTTATCCCGCAGGCGGAAGACGGTACCGCTCTGGGTGCCCTCCGGCACATGGTAGCTTACCTTGCCGTCCACGGTGGGCACCACAATATCGTCGCCCATTGCCGCCTGCGCAAAGGTGATCGGGATCTCGCACCAGATGTCATACCCGTCACGCTCGAACAGCGGGTCGGGACGGACGCTTACTGTTACCCGCAGGTCGCCGGCAGGACCGCCGTTGCGGCCGCTGTCGCCCTGCCCGCGCACCGCGACGGTCTGACCGTCATCAATGCCGGCGGGGATATTCACCGTTACGGTCTTGTTCACCTTTACACGACCCTTACCGCCGCACTTGGGGCAAGGCTCCTTGATGATGCGACCCCGTCCGCCGCAGCGGGCGCAGGGCTGCTGCATCTGCATCACGCCGATGGCGGTCTGACGCCGTACCGTCACCTGACCGGTGCCGTGGCAGTCTGGGCAGGTCTCGGGGCTGGTGCCCTTCTTGGCGCCGCTGCCGCCGCACTCACTGCAGCTTTCCAGTCGGGAGATCTTGATATCACGGGTGCAGCCCTTCACCGCCTCCATAAAGGAGACCGTGACCTGCGCCTCACGGTGCTCGCCGCGGATAGGACCGTTGGGGTCCCGCACACGACCGCCGCCAAAGCCGCCGAAGCCGCCCCCGCCGAAGATATCTCCGAACAGGTCGCCCAGATCACCAAAGCCGCCGCCAAAGCCGCCGAAGCCGCCCGCTCCCGCTCCTGCTCCTGCTCCTGCGCCGCCGGCGCCGTAGCTGGGGTCTACACCGGCAAAGCCGAACTGGTCGTAGCGCTGGCGCTTCTCCTTATCGGAGAGCACCTCGTACGCCTCGTTGACTTCCTTGAACTTCGCTTCGGCTTCCTTGTCGCCGGGGTTCAGGTCGGGGTGGTACTTCTTCGCCAGCTGGCGGAACGCCTTTTTTATCTCATCTTCGCTGGCGCCTTTCTGCAAGCCCAGCACTTCGTAGTAATCTCTTTTCTCTGCCAATCTAATCACCCTTTACCGCAGGATCTTTGCAGAGAAAACCTTTTTGTCCTCTGCAAGCAGGATAGCGCAGAGGCAGAAACTGCCTCTGCGCGCCCCATTACAAGCTGTTTTCCCGGTTAGTTATCGTCCACCTCACGGTAGTCGGCGTCTACTACGCCGTCATCGGGGGCTGCACCCGCACCGGCTGCGCCGCCCATATCGGGACCGGCGGCACCGGCGGCACCGGCATTGGACTGATACACCTTACCGAAGATCTCCATGGAGACCTTCGCCAGATCATCGGTGGCAGCCTTGATCATGCCGTCATCGGTGCCCTTTAGGGCTTCCTTTACGGCGGCGGTCTTCTGCTCGATGGTCGCCTTATCCTCGGCGGAGATCTTGTCGCCCAGATCCTTTACGGTCTTTTCGGTCTGATACACGATCTGGTCGGCGTTGTTGCGGGTATCAATCGCCTCACGACGCTTCTTATCCTCGGCGGCATACTGCTCAGCTTCCTTCACGGCGCGCTCCACATCGTCCTTGTTCATGTTGGTGGAGGAGGTGATGGTGATGCCGGTTTCCTTGCCGGAGCCGAGATCCTTGGCGGAAACATGCACAATGCCGTTGGCATCGATATCGAAAGTCACTTCGATCTGCGGAACACCGCGGGGAGCGGCGGGGATACCGGTGAGCTGGAAGTTGCCCAGCGTCTTGTTATCGGCTGCCATTTCACGCTCGCCCTGCAGAACATGCACCTCCACGGTGGTCTGACCGTCGGCGGGGGTGGTGAAGATCTGGGTCTTCTTGGTGGGGATGGTGGTGTTGCGCTCGATGACCTTTGTCATAACGCCGCCCAGCGTCTCTACGCCGAGGGACAGAGGAGTTACATCAAGCAGCAGCAGACCCTTGACATCGCCGGTGAGAACACCGCCCTGCAGCGCGGCGCCCAGCGCGACGCACTCATCGGGGTTGATGCCCTTGAACGGCTCTTTGCCCATGAAGTTCTTGACTGCTTCCTGAACGGCGGGGATACGGGTGGAACCGCCGACCAGCAGTACCTTGCCGATATCGGAGGGCTTGAGACCCGCGTCGGAAAGGGCGTTGCGTACCGGTCCCATGGTGGATTCCACCAGATCGGCGGTCAGCTCATTGAACTTGGCACGGGTGATGGTCATATCGAAGTGCTTGGGACCGGTGGCGTCTGCCGTAATGAAGGGCAGGTTCACATTGGTCTGGGTCATGCCGGAAAGGTCGCATTTCGCCTTCTCGGCAGCCTCCTTCAGACGCTGGTGCGCCATCTTATCCTTGCGCAGGTCGATGCCGTTGGTTTTCTGGAAATCGTCCGCCATGTAGTTGAGCAAACGCTCATCAAAGTCATCGCCGCCCAAATGGTTGTTGCCCGCGGTGGCAAGGACCTCCTGTACGCCGTCACCCATCTCGATGATGGAAACATCGAAGGTGCCGCCGCCCAGGTCGTAGACCATGATCTTCTGCTCGTTTTCCTTATCGATGCCGTAGGCAAGGGCTGCCGCGGTCGGCTCGTTGATGATACGCTTGACCTCCAGACCGGCGATACGACCGGCGTCCTTAGTCGCCTGACGCTGGGCATCGGTGAAGTAGGCGGGAACGGTGATGACCGCTTCGGTGACCTTTTCGCCCAGATAGCCCTCGGCGTCGGTCTTCAGCTTCTGCAGGATCATCGCGGAGATCTCCTGAGGAGTGTACTGCTTGCCGTCGATGTTCACCTTGTAGTCGGTGCCCATGTGACGCTTGATGGAAGAGATGGTCTTTTCGGGGTTGGTGATCGCCTGACGCTTGGCGACCTGACCCACCAGACGCTCATTGTCTTTGAACGCGACAACAGAGGGGGTCGTGCGCGCGCCCTCACTGTTGGGGATAACGACGGCTTCGCCGCCCTCCATAACTGCTACGCAGGAATTGGTAGTACCAAGGTCGATGCCGATGATTTTACTCATAATCTATTCCTCCTAAACTCTACTGTGAATTGAACTGGTTTATGTGAATTTGAATTGCTGACTGAAACTGAAGTTTAATTCGCCTGCTGCACCATGGCGTGCCGCAGGATACGGTCTCCGCGGCGGTAGCCGCTCTGGAAGACCTGCGCCACCACATTCTTGCCAAGGCTTTCGTCCTCGATGTGCATGACGGCATTGTGCAGGTTGGGATCGAAGGGGTCTCCGGCTTTGCCGAAGGTCTCGACGCCCATTTTCTTGAGGTATTCCTCAAAGCCCGTCTGGATCATCTTGATGCCGGTGAGGTAATTCTCGTCGGCGCAGGGGGTATCCAGCGCTCTTTGCAGGTTATCCAGGAGAGGCAGCAGCTCCTTGAGGGTATTTGCCACTGCGTCGGGGTAAACATTTTCCCGCTCCTTCTGGGTGCGGCGGCGGTAGTTATCGTACTCTGCCATCAGGCGGAGGTATCTGTCCTCCAGCTCCTTCTTTTCGGCTTCGCACTTTTCCAGCGCTTCCGCTTCCTTGCTCTTTTTCTTTTTGCCCTTTTTCTCCTCGGGGGCTTTTTCCTCGGTCGCCGCGTTCTCGGTCTCGGCGGGTTCCTCGGGCATCAGCTCCTCCTCGGGGGCGGTGGTTTTCTTTTCCTGTTCCACAGGGTCTCTCTCCTTTCGCGGCTTACAGACCGTTATTCAGTGTATCGCTGAGCATCCGGCTGAGCATTCCCGCAAAATACTCCACATGGGGAATGAGCCGTGCGTAATCCATACGGACGGGACCGACCAGCCCCAGCGCGCCGATGGAATCTTCTCCGATGCGGTAGCGGGCGACGATCATGGAGGAATTCTCCATTTCGGAACGGGCGTTTTCCCGTCCCACGCTGACAAACAGCTCGCCCTGCCTGCTGCCGATGAGCCGCAGCATTTCCTCACGGGAATCCAGCAGCCGGTACAGCCGGTCTGCCACCGTTCTCAGCTGCGGGTCCTGTAACAGGTTGCCCGTACCGCTGCGGTACAAAGCACCCTCGCAGGCTTCCCTGCACAGCTCGTAAATAGCAGCGAGCAGCGGGGCAAAGATATCGGTGTGCTCGCCCAGCGTGAACGCCATCGAATTGATGTACTGGGCGGTGATCTCATTGAGGCTGTGTCCGGCAAGCCGACCGTTGGCGAAGCTCTGGAAGAAATCCACCACATTGGGGGTCAGTTCAAAATTAACCCGGCACACCTTGTTTTTCACCATGCCGTTGGAGCACAGCAGCAGAATGACGACGGTGTGCGCCGTGGCGGGAATGATCTCGATGCGCTTGACGAAAAGGCTTTGCCGCGAAATGGTGGTGGAAATCGCAAAGCAGCCAGTCTCCTTCGCCAGCATTTTGGCGGCACCCTCCAGCACCCTGTCGGGGTCCGGGTCGCAGTAGTTGAACAAGGCGTCGATCTCGCCGCGGGTCGCTTCCTCCAGCGGCTGCGGCTTCATCAGGTGGTCGAGGTAGTAACGCAAGCCGCGGTGGGTGGGGATCCTACCTGCTGAGGTGTGGGGCTGCTCCAAATAGCCCTGCTCGCTGAGGTAGGCAAGATCATTGCGGACGGTGGCAGAGGAAACAGCGTCCTCCAGCATGGCAGCGATCAGCTTGGAGCCGATCGGTTCGCCGGTGCGAATGTAGCTTTCCACCACGCAGGTAAGGATCCTGCTTTTTCTCTGATCCAGCTCCATGTCGTTCCCTCCTTTTTAGCACTCACTCACTTCGAGTGCTAACGATTATTATTGTACTCACTTTTTTGCAGTTGTCAATAGGGTTCACAAATAATTTACAACTATTTTTCGCAGTCTTGATTGCAGAGTGCCAGTCCCATGCTATAATGGGAAAAAGCATGGGCAAAAGCCCCGCGGGCGCGGGCGGGTGCCCATATATACGCGCGGGCGCGCGCGAACTTATTTATAAGAGTAGTAACGGGGCGCAGGAAGCCCCGCAGGGACGGCGGCGCAGCCGCCGGCACGGGCGGAACGCCCGTGACACCGCGAAGCGGTGCCCTGCGGGGCGATATTCCCCTCTGCGCAAAGGCTTGACAAGAAAGGGACGAATGACAAGTGTTCCAGAGCTTACTGCAAAATAAATGGTTTTATCTGTTCTGCATTTCCATGCTGCCCATCGTGGAGCTGCGGGGCGGCATTCCGGCGGGAGCGGCGATGGGGTTGCCCTTCTGGTCGGTGTACCTCACCTGCGTGCTGGGTAACCTGCTGCCGGTGCCGTTCCTCATCTTATTCGCCAAAAAGATACTGGAATATCTTTCTACTCTGCCCCGCATCGGCGGCTTCTTCCAAAAAATTATCCGGCGGGCGGACGAAAAGGCGGCAAAGATAGGGCAGTATGAAAAGTGGGGGCTGTTCCTCTTTGTTGCCATTCCCCTGCCCGGCACCGGCGCGTGGACCGGCTCGCTGGTGGCGGCGGTGCTGCGAATGCGGATCCTGACGGCATTCCTTGTCATTACGGCGGGGGTGCTGGTAAGCGGCTTTATCACCGGCGGCATTGCCTACGGGCTGTTCACGGTATTCGCATAAGCATACCCGAACATATTAAAAAGCTCGCCTGCCGGCGGGCTTTTTTAAGTGAAAAGAAAAGGAAAAGACCCTCTGCACCACGCAGGGGGTCTTTCCCTTAGAGAGAAAATGAAAGAAGAATAAAGAGGAAGGCTAAATCATTCGCCGCGCATGCCCTCCCTGATGATCGCTTCCGCTTCGGCGGCTTCCGCCTTGGAAAGCTGAGGGGTGCCGAGCAGCGGGTATTCGATGCCCAGACTATCGTACTTGACCTTGCCCATGGAATGGTAAGGCAGTACCTCCAGCTTTTCCATATTGGTCAGCGTCTTCAGGTAGCGCCCGAGCGCCAGCAGCTCCTCCCTTTGGAAGGTGATGCCGGGCACGACGACATGACGGATCCACACCGGTTTACCGATCTTTTTAAGATACTCCGCAAAGGCGAAGACCCGCGCGTTGCTGTGACCGGTCAGCTTTTTGTGCTCCTCGTCAAACATATGCTTGATATCGAGGAGCACGAGATCGGTGACCGCCAGCAGTTTATCGGCTTTTTCGGTATGGTCGGGGTCGAACAGGATCCCGCAGGTATCCAGCGCCGTGTGGATCCCGTTCTGTTTGGCTTTAGTGAACAGCTCGGTGAGAAAGTCGATCTGGAGCATCGGCTCCCCTCCGGTGGCGGTGATGCCGCCGGAGGTGTAGAACTCCCGATTGCGGGTGATCTTTTCGAGGATCTCATCGGCGGTCATCTCGGTGCCGCCCGCCATCTCCCAGGTATCGGGATTGTGGCAGTACAGGCACCGCATGGGACAGCCCTGAAAAAACACAACATAGCGAATTCCGGGACCGTCCACGGTGCCAAAGCTCTCAAGAGAATGGATACGACCGGTAAGTTCCGACATGGTGATCACATTCTCTCGTGGAAGGTACGGGAGATGACCTCATCCTGCTGGGCGCGGGTCAGCTTGATGAAGTTGACGGCGTAGCCGGAGACACGAATGGTCAGCTGCGGATACAGCTCGGGGTGAGCCTGCGCATCCAGCAGGGTCTCGCGGTTCAGCACGTTGACGTTGAGGTGATGCGCGTGCTTGCCGAAGTAGCCGTCCATCAGACCGACGAGGTTGGTCACGCGCTGGTCATCGTTCTTGCCCAGGGCATCGGGAACGATAGAGAAGGTATTGGAGATACCGTCCTGAGAATCCAGGAAGGGGATCTTGGCGACAGAAGCGAGGGAGGCAACAGCGCCGTGGCTGTCACGACCGTGCATGGGGTTGGCGCCGGGAGCGAAGGGCTCGCCGCCCTTACGGCCATCGGGGGTGGAACCGGTATTCTTACCATAGCTGACATTGGAGGTGATGGTAAGGATAGAAGTGGTGTGGATACCGTTGCGGTAGGTGGGATACTCACGGATATAGTTGATGAAGCGGTGCAGGATATCCTTGCCGATCTCGTCCGCGCGGTCATCATCGTTGCCGTACTTGGGATAATCGCCCTCTACCTCGTAGTCAACAGCCAGACCCTGCTCGTTGCGGATCACCTTGACCTTAGCGTACTTGATGGCGGAGAGGGAGTCGGTGACGACGGAGAAGCCGGCGATGCCGGTAGCGAACCAGCGGGTGACTTCCTTATCGTGCAGCGCCATCTCGAGGGACTCGTAGCAATACTTATCGTGCATATAGTGGATAATGTTGAGGGCATTGACATAAACGCCAGCCAGCCACTTCATCATATCCATATACTTCTCCATGACCTCATCGTAATCGAGGTACTCGGAGGTGATGGGACGGTACTTGGGGCCGATCTGCTTGCCGGTCATTTCATCAACACCGCCGTTGATGGCGTACAGCAGGCACTTGGCGAGGTTGGCACGGGCACCGAAGAACTGCATCTCCTTGCCGATACGCATGGAGGATACGCAGCAGGCGATACCGTAATCATCGCCGTGCAGAGGACGCATGACATCATCGTTCTCGTACTGGATCGCGGAGTGCTTGATGGAGATCTCGGCACAGAACTTCTTCCAGTTGGCGGGCAGGTTGTGGCTCCACAGAACGGTGAGGTTGGGCTCGGGGGAAGCGCCGAGGTTATCCAGGGTGTGCAGATAACGGTAGCTCATCTTGGTGACCATGTGGCGACCGTCGGTGCTCATACCGCCCAGGCTTTCGGTGACCCAGGTAGGATCGCCGGCGAAGATGTTGTTGTAATCGGGGGTACGGGCGAACTTGACCAGACGCAGCTTCATAACGAAGTGGTCAACGAACTCCTGGATCTGCTCCTCGGTGAACACGCCGTTGCGCAGGTCACGCTCGGCATAGATATCGAGGAAGGTGGAGGTACGACCAAGGCTCATGGCGGCGCCGTTCTGCTGCTTGACAGCGGCGAGATAGGCAAAGTAAACAGCCTGGATCGCTTCCTGAACATTGGAAGCGGGCTTGGAGATATCGCAGCCGTAGATGCCCGCCATGGCTTTCAGTTCCTTGAGGGCACGGATCTGCTCGGAAAGCTCCTCGCGGTCACGGATCACATCTGCCAGCATAACACTGGGAGTGGTCGATTTCTGGAACTCCTTGTCCTCGATGAGGCGGTCAACGCCGTACAGCGCAACGCGGCGATAGTCGCCGATGATACGACCACGGCCGTAGGCATCGGGCAGACCGGTGATGACATGGCTGCTGCGGCAGGCACGCATCTCGGGGGTGTAGGCATCAAAGACGCCAGCATTGTGGGTCTTGCGGTGGGTGGTGAAGAACTCCTCTACCTCGGGATCGAGGTGATAGCCGTTATCCTCGCAAGCCTGCTTTGCCATACGGATACCGCCGTAGGGCATGAGGGCACGCTTGAAGGGCTTATCGGTCTGGAAGCCGACGATGGTCTCCTTATCCTTATCCAGATAGCCGGGACCGTGGCTGAGAATGGTGGAAACGACCTTGGTATCCATATCCAGCACGCCGCCTGCCTCGCGCTCCTTCTTGGAGAGCTCCAGCACTTCTTTCCACAGCGCGGTGGTATCGGCGGTGGGACCCTTCAGGAAGCTGTCATCGCCATCATAGGGAGTGTAGTTCTGCATGATAAAATCACGCACATCTACTTCGGTCTCCCAGCGTCCGCCCTTAAATTCTTTCCATTCGTTACGCATGTTTGTTACCTCCCAATTCATTTTCTCATATGTTTTCGGGTCGGGCTTGTGCAGGGTGCCCAGTTTTAGTCATAATTTTCACAAGGCTTGTGAACACTGCACAGGCTGAACCTTTTTTGTTGTCACTATTGTATTCTACTTCTCACAACTTGTCAATAGTTTAACAAGAGTTTATTCAAATTAGTGCTATTCTTATTTCCGATCAATTATACTATACCATTTTAGTATAGTTAATGCAAGCGGCAATTTGACGAAATAAAAAAAGATCGGCGGCATGTTTTTACGCATACCGCCGAAAAATCCGGACAGAGTCCCCCGCGAACCATTACAAAAGAGGTATCCGAGGGAACATTTTCATTTATTGATGGACGTAATGGGGGTGCGGGGGCGCTTCTGCTCCTGCACCAGCCGCCAGACCAGCTCGGGGCTGATGGCGGGGTTGATGGTGGTGCGCGCCTGCAGCGCCGCCAGCGCCGCGCCCATGGCAAAGTCGATGGTATCGCCCAGCCAGTAGCGCTGCGCCGCGCTGTAAAGCAGCCCCGCCATGAAGCTGTCACCCGCGCCGGTGGCGTTTTCCACCTGCTGCAGCGGGCGGGTGCGGCTCCAGAGGCGCTGACCCATGGCATCGGCGTAATAGCAGCCGCGGGAACCGGCGCTGATGACAACACGGCGCACGCCCTGCGCCAGGATCCCCTCCGCCGCGCGGAAGTAATCCGCTTCGCAGCGAATGGTGCGACCGGAGAGGATCTCCGCCTCCAGTCGGTTGGGCTTTAGGGTATCGATGCCGCGCAGCACGGGACGCATACGGCGGGCATAGGCGGTGGAAACGGGGTCGGCAAAGACCGGCACCTTTTCGCCGTAGGTACGAATGATATAGCGCAGTGTTTCCTGCGGCAGGCAGCCATCTACCACAATGGCGGCAGCTGCGGAGAGCTTGTCCCGCATCGGCTCTAGACGGGCGGGGGTCAGCTCCTGCAGGATACGCATATCGCTGAGGGCGACAGCCATTTCACCGTCGCTGCGGTGAATGGAAACATAGGAAGAGCTGTTCTTCCCCGGAACGGTGATGAAGCTATCGGTGGCGATTCCGCATTCCCTGCACCAGCCGCGGATCTTTTCGCCGTACATATCCTCGCCCACCGTGGTGATGAGGCGGGTGGGCAGTCCCAGTCGGGCGGTATTCTCACAGACATTGCGGGTGACGCCCCCCACCGAGACCGAAAGGGTGCCGGGGTTGCTGTCCTCCATGACCAGTCTGGCGGCGCTTTCGCCCATGATATCTACATTTGCCGCGCCGATACCGACGATCTCTTTTGACAAGGCGGTATCCTCCTTTGGATTTACTGCCCTATATTATACACCAAAGGGAGGTTTTTTCAAGGGGCGGTTTTATGGGAATGGGAGGTTGGCTGAGGGGATGGGAAATGCGGTGAGGGGCGCGCCCGCAGGGCGCGCACTGCGCCGCCCCTACCCTGCCCCCTGCTCAATCCCAGAAATGGCAGAGCAGCTCCTCGGCGGACTTCTGGCTGGTGCGGGTATAGCGGGGGATCCGGACAAGGCAGGCGGGATCGCGGGTGAGGCAGAACGGCTTGCCCTCCACGCCGAGGGAGGCGGAAAAGCCGAGCTGCGCCAAAAGCTCCTCGCTGTGGCGGCTGTAGGAGCCGAAGGGGTAGGTAAAGGTATCTGGGCGTCTGCCGGTCATCTCCTCAATGCGGTCCTGCGCCTTTTGCAGGTCGGCACCCACGGCGGCAAAATATTGCTCGGTGGTTTCATCTTTGCGCTGGGCGGCGCCGCGGCGGGGCTTGCCGGTTTTATGCAGATCGTAGGTATGGTTCTGTATCTCCACCAGACCGCTGGCGGTCATTTCGTTGATCATGTCCCATGTGACGTGGGAGTAGTTTTCCTTGTTTTCCTCCCGCTCACTGTATTTGTCGGTCTCCCCCACAATGATGGAGATCACGGCTTTCATATTGTATTTTTGCAGCAGCGGGTAGGCATTCAGATAATTATTATAGTAGCCGTCATCAAAGGTCAGCATCACCGGCTTTTCCGGCAGGGGCGTGCCCTCCCGCACATAGGCAAGAATATCGCTCATGGTCACGGCGGTGCAGCCCTGCCGCTGCAAATAACGGAGATCCTGCTCCAGCGCCTGCGGGGTGATGACATAGTCCCCCGCCTTTTTGGGGTCGGAATGGACACCGTGATACATCAGCACCGGCAGGCGTACCTCCTGCGAAACGGACAGACTGCGCATTGCGGGCAGGATACGCCCGCTGCCCCACCACACCGCACTCATCAGCAGCACTGCTGCCAGCGCCATTACCAAAAGTCGTTTCCACCACGTCATCATCTTGCCCTCCCTTTTCCACAGACTTTCCCTGCTATTTGTATGCGGCAGCACTTGACGGTATCACCACACGACAGTTATACTGATAACGGAAAGGAAGTGGAACCGATATGGTAAGACACATCGTATTGTACCGGCTGCGGGAGGATAACAAAGAGGAGAACGCCCGCCTGATGAAAGAGAAGCTGGAGGGCTTAAACGGCAAAATAGAGGGGCTGCACGGGCTGCGGATCGACCGAGACTGCAACGCCCATCAGTATGATGTATGCCTGACGGCGGATTTTGACGATTTGGCGGCATTAAAAGCCTACAAAGCCCACCCGCTGCATGTAGCGGCATCGGACTTTGTGCATGAGGTAATGACCGAGCGCGCAGGTTTTGATTTTGAGGTATAAAACCCCTTTTGCAACCGCCGGTTGCGGAAAATCCAACGAAACGCGGTGGTCTGCCACTGCGTTTTCCGCTATGATGAGGTTGTAAGATAAGCCACTGACCCGAAAGGAGAAAAACATGACACTGGGAGAACGTATTGCATACTACCGTAAAAAAGCGGGTTATTCGCAGGAGGGGCTGGCAGAGCAGCTGAATGTCAGCCGGCAGGCGATCAGTAAATGGGAAACCGGCGAAGCCACCCCAGACGCAGAGCGGATCATTGCGCTGGCAGCGGTACTGGGTATTTCCACCGATACCCTGCTGCTGGGCAAGGAGGAGCCGGAACGCCCTTACACGGAAGCGGAGACGGTTCGGCAGCCCGCCCCCATGCCGGAATGGCTGGACCATCTGCCGCGGCATATCGGGCGGCTGTTCCGGGAAAAGGGCTATATCGCCGGCTACATCGTGGCGGCGCAGGGACTGGGCGTCCTGCTCGTTGGGTTGCTGGCGCGCTTCGGCTTCGGTAGTATTCTTTCCATGCAGAAGAGCGCATGGAGTTCCGTAGGCTCCTGGGGCAGCATAGACGGCATGGGCAGTATGTCCGCCGCGTTCCGGTTCCCGATCATCTTTGCCGATATCATCTGTGTCCTCGGCGGCATCGTTATCATCGGCGGGGTGGCGCTGGCAATTATCTGGAAGCGGCGGGTAGATAAATAAGTCCAAGATAAAAGGAAATGCAGAAAAACCGGACGGCGGGGCGCTGTCCGGTTTGTTTTTTGCGGGACTTCGCGGGAGGCAGGGGCTTTCGGGCACCCCGCGCCCGCCTGCGGCGGGCTGCCGCCCCCAAGGGGGTCGGTACGGAGGGCTTCGCCCTCCGGCGGGGCGCCCAGTGAACCCACGGCTCCCCCAATGCTTTAATAGGGGCAGAAAACGCAAAAGGGCGCTCCCCGCACGGGGAGCGCTCTGATTATCGCTAAAACTTACCGGCTGGAGTAGTTGGTGTAGCTGACAAAGCCATCGTACAGCTTGCCCAGATATTCAAAGCTCTTGCCGGTGCCGATGGCGACCGCCTCGATGGGATTTTCGGCAAGGTGGGCACGGATCCGTACGCGGCTGGTAATGAGCTTATCCAGCCCGTCCAGCATGGCGCCACCGCCGGTCATCAGCAGACCGTTTTTCTCAATATCTGCGACCAGCTCAGGCGGGGTTTGCTCCATCACCGACTGCAAGGCAGTAATGATCCGCTCCACCTCGATGCGCAGCGGCATCTCCAGCTCATAGCTGGAAAGGGTGATCTTCTGCGGCAGACCGGTCACAAGGTTGCGTCCCTTGACCTCGATGGTCTTTTCGGGTTGCCCCTCGGTCCAGACAGTTCCGATCTCCCGCTTAACACGGTCAGCGGTAGAGTCCCCGATAAGAACATTGTAGGTGCTGCGGACATACCGTACAATGGCGGCGTTCATCTTATTGCCTGCCATTTTTACCGAGCTTTTGCAGACAATTCCGTTAAGAGAAAGCACCGCAATATCGCTGGTGCCGCCGCCGATATCCAATACGACAATACCGCCGGGACGGGTAATATCCATTCCTGCGCCGATGGCTGCCGCAACCGGCTCCTCAATGAGGTAAACATTGCGTGCACCGCTGGACATCACGGTATCTATAACGGAGCGGGACTCCACCTCGGTAATCGCACTGGGTACGCAAACACAGACACGGGGCTTAAAGACCCTGCTGGGGTTCACCTTGGCAAAAAAATGCTTGAGCATCTGCTCGGTCACTTCATAATCGCTGATGACGCCGTCCTCCAAAGGGCGCACCACCCGAATGTCTGAGGCGGTCTTGCCCAGCATGGTATAGGCTTCATCGCCGACGGCAAGCACCTGCCCGTTGCGCTCGTCCATTGCCACAATGGACGGCTCCCGCAGGACGATGCCTTTGCCGGCTATATAGATCAGGGTCGTGGCGGTTCCCAGGTCAATTCCGATATCGTTTGCAAACACCTTGTTATTCCCTCATTTCCCAGTGCGTTATTTCGGCTGTGATGATCTGCGGAAAAATCCCGCAAATTCTTTCATTCATCATACCATTTTGGCAGAGCATTGTCAAAGCCGCCGCCGCACATTTCGCAGTAAATTCACAATTTCATTGCTTTCTCCTGCTCCGGCGGCTTGGGCGTGCGCAGCACCGCCGCGGCATATACCGCTTCGGCGCCCTGTCCGCACAGGAGGGCGGCGCAGTTTTCTATGGTGGCGCCGGTGGTAAGGATATCATCGACCAGCAGGATATGCTCGCCCTGCGGCAAAAGCACTTTCCCTGCACGATAGCTTTCCTGCGCCAGCGCCACCCGCGCGGCACGCCCTGCGGCGGCGTGGGCGGTCGCCCTGCCGTCCCGCCGGAGAACACCCTCCCGCAGCGGCAGTCCCAGCTCCTTTGCCAGATACTCCGCCAGCAGCGCCGACTGGTTGTACCCCCGGTGGCGCTCCCGCTCCGGCGGCATGGGCACATAGGTCACGGCGGTCAGCCGCGGCAGGATACCGCTTTCCCTTACCGCCGCTGCCAGCAGCCCGCCAAAAACCGGCAGGCTTTCCCGCACGCCGTCGAACTTGAACTGCTCCATACCGCGGCGAAGCACTCCCTCATACGGAGCGCACCACAACAGCTTTGCACAGTTGAACACATTATCTTCTGCAAAGCAGCCCGCCTCGGAAAGTCTTTCCCGGCAGATCGGGCACAGCTTCTCCTGCCAGCCGCGCAGCGTCCCACACAGCAGGCAGCGGGGCGGGTACAGCAGGTCGGTCACAAGGCTTCTCAGCGTCACACGGTCACTCATCGTACATCTCCCGCAGCATTTCCATTTGGTTGGTATAGCGCAGGGTACGGCGGTTATTCTGCACCATAGCGTATACTGTCTCCTTTTGTCCGGTCATGATCAGCAGACGGCGGGCACGGGTAACGGCGGTGTACAGCAGGTTGCGGTAGTGCAGCTTGGGGTGGCGGCGCTCCAGCGGCATCACCACCGCCTCAAACTCGCTGCCCTGACTTTTGTGCACCGTCACAGCGTAGGCGTGCTCCAGCTGATCCTGATTTTCAAAGGAATAGGTGGCGAGCTTATCCTCAAACCGCACCTGAATGGTCTTGCTGCCGTTATCCAGCATCTCAATAATGCCCATATCCCCGTTAAAAATACCGGCTCCGGCAGTGCCGTCCGGCTGCTGCCAGACGATATCGTAATTATTGCGAATCTGCATGACCTTATCGCCCTCACGCAGAGTGCGTCCCATCAGGGTGGCTTCTCCCTTACCGTGCGCAGGTGGGTTTAATTTATATTGCAGGCAGCGGTTCAGCTCGCGGGTGCCCAAGGGGCCCTGCTTTGCCGGCGTAATGACCTGAATATCCCGCAGCGGGTCGTAGCCATAGCTTTTGGGCAGGCGGCGGCTCACCAGGTCCACCACCAACCGCTGCTGCGCCAGCGCATCCTCGTTTTCCAAAAAGAAAAAGTCCCCGGTCCGGCAGGAAAGCTCCGGCATTTCCCCTTTTACAATAGCATGGGCATTGGTAACGATCAGGCTTTCCGCTGCCTGACGGAACACCCGTTCCAGATGAACGCAGGGCACCAGCTCGCTCTGGATCAGATCCCGCAGGACATTGCCCGCGGAGACCGAGGGCAGCTGGTCGCTGTCCCCTACCATGATGAGCCGCGCGCCCAGCCGCATACCGCGCAGCAGGTGCTCCATCAGCAAGGTATCCACCATCGACATCTCATCGACAATGACGGCATCGGCGGGCAGGGGGTTCTTTTCCCCGCGCTTAAAGGTCAGCACCTCGGTTTTCGGCTCCACCTCCAGCAGGCGGTGAATGGTGCTGGCGTCCCGTCCGGTGATCTCCGCCATGCGCTTAGCGGCACGACCGGTGGGGGCGGCAAGCGAGACCTTTTCGCCCCGCCGTTCCAATAGCGCCAATATTCCGCGCAGGGTGGTGGTCTTGCCGGTGCCGGGACCGCCGGTCAGGATAAACATGCGGCTCTGCACCGCCTCGGCAATGGCGCGGCGCTGTACGGGGTCGTAGGCGATGCCCTGTACTTGCTCCAGCTCGTCCAGCTCGTCCTCCATCGGCTCCAGCTGCGGCGGCTGTAATTGCAGCGCAATACACACCCGACTGGCGATGTAGCTTTCCGCCCGATAAAGCGGCAGCAGATAGATATATTCCTTTTCCCCGACGGCATATGCCGCCAGCGTGTTTTCTTCAATGAGCGCCGCCATGGCGCTTTCCACGCTTTCCGGCGCCGCCTGTAAAAACTCGCCTGCAAGGGAAAGCAGCTTTTGGCGCGGCAGGCAGGTATGTCCGCTGCGGCTGTTCACCCGCAGGATATACCGCAGCCCCGCCCCCAGCCGGCAGGGGTCTTCCCCCGCCACACCGAAGTGCGCCGCAATGCGGTCGGCGTCCTCAAACTCCACACCGATCTCCTCGCAGCACAGGGCGTAAGGATCATTTTTCAGTACCTCGGCAGTATTGGCACCCCAGCGCCGCCATGCCTTGATTGCCGTCGCGGCGGGCAGCCCCAGCGAAGCCAGCAGGCTCATCACGGTACGGATCCCGAACTGCCGCAGGTACTCCTCCCCTATTTTGCGCGCTTTCTCTGCAGAGATTCCCCGCACCTCAGTCAGCCGTTCCGGTTCTTTTTCTATAATGGTGAGGGTATCATCACCGAAGCGTGCCACAATGCGCCCCGCCAGTGCGGGGCCGATGCCCTTGACCGCACCGGAGGAAAGATATTTCCGAATTGCGCCTGCCGTGGCGGGTAGGGTACGCTCGATCAGCTCCGCGCGGAACTGCACCCCGTAGGTGCCGTGCACCTTGTAGCAGCCGGTAGCGGTGATCTCCTCGCCCTCGGCAATCTCCGCCGTTTCTCCCACCACCGTGACCGGCTCGCCGCCCACATCGACCAGCAGCACGGTAAAGCCGCTTTCCGCGCTGTGGTAGGTTATGTCCTCCACCGTTCCGGAGATCTTTTCCAGTTCCTGTTCCATTGCTTTGCGGCTCACCGTCCTTTCCCGCTTTATGTTGTGTCTTTTTTTATCATACACCTTTTTTCGCCATTGGGCAAATCCAATGTATCAATATCCCAGTCCCGACAGTACCGCCGGCAGATCTCCCGTGCCTCCGCCTCCTGCGGCAGCACCACCGTGCAGGGCAGCCCGCCCGTTTCTCCGCGGCGCAGCAGGCGGCAGCAGCCTATCAAGCTGCTTTCGGTATAGTCGGCGTCCTCCGGCACCCGCAGGTACAGCCGGCAGCCTCGTGGTGCTTTGGGCGGGACGATCAGGTCCACCAGCACCGCCACCACCCGCACCAGCCCGATGACCGCGAGATACCCAGCCAGAAGCCACAAAAACCATCTCAGCATGCGCCATCACCTCCCCCTATTCTATGCCGCCGGTTGATTTATGCCCCGCCATGGGATATAATAAGGGACAGAAAACCACCGATTTTTGATAGAAAAGACAGGAGCTTTTATATTATGGCAAATAAAAACCGTAAAAAAGGCAAGGGCGGGCTTTTCGTCCTGCTGGTGCTGGTGCTGCTGGTCGTCATCGGCATTTTCGTGGTAAAGGGCGAGATCGGCGGCGGCAAAAAGACCGGCGAGACCGTCACCGTTTCCATCGCGCAGGGCAGCGGCACCTCCGCCATCGCCCGCCAGCTGAAGGAAGCGGGGCTTATCGGCAATACCGCCCTCTTTAAGCTGTACAGCCGCACCCACGGCGCCGACGGCAGCTACCAGTACGGCGACTTTGTGCTGGAAAAGGGCAGCAGCTACGAGGAGCTGATCGCGGCGCTGTGCTCCACCGTAAGCTACCGCGAGACCGTGACCCTTACCCTGCCGGAGAGCTGGAACTCCTTCCAGATGGCAAAGGCGGCAGCCGCGGCGGGCCTATGCACCGAGGAGGAGTATCTGGCGGCAGCAAACGCCACCGATTACGACTTTGACTGGCTGAGCGAGGTGAGCACCGACGAGCGCAAGCTGACGGTGCTGGAGGGCTTCCTGTACCCCGAGACCTACTCCTTCTACACCGATGCCACCGCGCGGGATATCGTCACCACCCAGCTGCGGGAGTTTGAAAAGAAAGTGCTGACCGAGGAAAATAAAGCGGCACTGGCAGACAGCGGCTTTACACTGGAGGAATGGGTCGTCTTTGCCTCCATCGTGCAGAAGGAAAGCGCCAGCGTGGAGGAGATGTACAATGTCTCCTCGGTATTCCACAACCGCCTTTCCAATGCCAGCGAATACCCCATGCTGCAAAGCTGCACCACCAATAATTTCATCTGGGACTATGTGGAGCCGTACTACAACGACAACGTGCCGCAGGCGGTACTGGACGCCTACGATACCTACGACCGCAACGGTCTGCCCATCGGCGCCATTGCCAACGCCGGCATTGATGCTTTTGATGCCTCCCTGCACCCCAATGATACCCCCTATTACTTCTTTGTCACCGATGTGGAGTACACCCACTACTACGGCAGGACTTATCAGGAGCATCTGGCGAATATCGAAAAAGCCAAGGCAGTCAACGCCAAGTACGGCATCAACGGGCTGGTAACTGGCTAAAAGAAAATAATTTGCGGCATTTTTGTTTTTCCCGCAGTCCGTGCAGGAAATTTACAGAAATGCCGCACTTTATTTACAGTCCCGTATAGCAAGCTGCCGCTGCCGCCCGTTATAATGAGGGTAGCGGTTTCCTCTTGCAGGGGGAAGCCACCGAAAAAAGAAAATATTTTACCTAAGGAGGAAGCCAAAATGAAAAAGCATCTGCGTTCCCTGCCGGCGCTGCTCATTGCCGTTTTGCTGCTGTGCTGCGTGACCTTTGCCGATACCGGTCCCAAGCCCAGCGCCGCCTTTACCTTTACCGGTATGCCCGATGAGGACTACTATGTCACCATGCTTGCCGAGGTGGACCACTACGGTCCCCACCGTGTCCATCAGCCGGGCGACGACCTGCCCTATGTGCTGGAGGCGGGCAGGGACGACCCTGCCTATCCCGCATGGCAAAAGTTCGTGGATTACAAGGACGCCGACGGCTACTACTTTTTAGATGACCTGTTCGAGCAGTGCCACGGCGATGATGAAGCCTCGTGGCACTACTTCCCTCCGGAGCGCTTTAAGCTGCTGCTCTACTTCCCCGAAAGTGACACCTTCCTTTGCAGCACTGTCACCGAGCGCTATGCCTTTGACAGCGTCTACCGTTTGGATTTGGGCGGGAAATCGCCTGCCGAGCTTGCCGCGCTGACCCTGACCGACCCCAACGGCGACCCGATCCCCTCGGGCGGGGACGGTGAGACTGCCGCCGGCGAGGTCGTGCTGGATAAAAGCGACGGCACCCGTCAGCAGATCATCGGCTTCCTCGGGCGGCTGGGCATCACCCTGCTGGTGGAGCTTGCCGTGGCGTGGGGCTGGAAATACCGCAAGGGCAGCCAGCTGCTTTTCATCGGTATCGCCAATCTCATCACTCAGTGCCTGCTGAATGTCGCCCTGCTGTACTGGGGCGCGCAGGAGGGCAGCCGCGGGTTCATCATCTTCTGGTATGTGCTGCTGGAGCTTGCCGTCACCGGCATTGAGGCTGCCGCCTATGCCTATCTTCTTCCCGGCACCGACCACAAGGAAGAGACGGTGCGCCGCCATGCCGCCATGTACGCCATTGCCGCCAATGTGCTGTCGTTCCTTGGTGGGCTGGCACTTTCGGAGGTGTTCCCATTCTTGTTCTAAGTCGATAATTCCACCCAAAGGGGAGCCTGACGGCTCCTCTTTTTTTGATGCTTGACAAATGCCTGCCCGCGGCGGTACAATGGGTCTAAATTTGAGAACGAGTTTCAAATTTAAGTTCTGCGATGGGAGGAACCCCCATGAAAGAAAGCTATCAGACCCGACAGGGCGCGCTGATCCTGCAAACGGTGCAGGAGCTTGCCGGTCCCGTCACCGCCGAGGCGCTCTGCGCCGTTCTGCGGGAGCAGCGGGTCAGCAAAGCCACCGTTTACCGCCATCTGGAGCGGCTGACCGAAGCCGGAAAGGTGCGCCGCTTTACCCCCGCGGAGGGCGCTGCCGCCTGCTACCAGTATGTCGGCGACCACCACGACTGCCACCTGCACCCGCACATGGTGTGCGAGCGCTGCGGGCGGCTGTTCCATCTAGATTGCAGCCAGCTGGAGGCGCTTTCGGAGCACATTCGGGAGCACCACGGCTTTTTGCTGGATTATAAAAACACCATTCTGTACGGCGTGTGCGCCGCCTGCGCCGAAAAGGAGGCGAGAGCATGACGCTGATCCAGTGCTGTGACCTTTCGCTGGGGTACGAGGGCAAATGCGTCCTCTCCCATCTGGAGCTTTCGGTGCAGGAGGGGGATTACCTTGCCATCGTGGGCGAAAACGGGGCGGGCAAATCCACCCTGCTGCGGGGCATACTGGGGCTGATCCGTCCCACCGGCGGACACATTCATTTTCATCTGCCGCCACGGGAGATCGGCTACCTGCCCCAACAAACTCCCGTTCAGCGGGATTTCCCTGCCTCGGTGATGGAGGTCGTTTTAAGCGGGCTGCTTGCCGCCAAGGGCTATGCGCCCTTTTACACCCGTGCCGACCGTGAGACTGCGCTTGCCAAGCTACGGCTGCTGGGTGCGGAGGAGCTGGCGAACCGCTGCTATCGGGAGCTTTCCGGCGGGCAGCAGCAGCGGGTGCTGCTGGCACGGGCGCTGTGCGCCGCCGGTCGTCTGCTTTTAATGGACGAGCCCTTTACCGGGCTGGACCCTACCGTGACGAGCGAGCTGTACGAGGTCATCGACCGTCTGAACCGCGAGGAGGGCGTTACCGTCATCATGGTCACGCACGATGTACCGGAGGCGCTGCGCCATGCCAGTCGTATCCTGCACCTTGGTGCGGAGCATTTTGACGGCACGGCGGAGGAATACCGCCAAAGCCCCCTGTACCGCCGCCTGATGGGAGGTGACAGCCATGCGTGAGCTGCTTGCGGGATTGTTTTCCTACCCCTTTATTCAGCGGGCGCTCATTGCCGGCACGCTGGTGGCACTCTGCTCGGCGCTGCTGGGGGTCAGCCTTGTGCTCAAGCGCTATTCCATGATCGGCGACGGACTTTCCCATGTGGGCTTCGGCGCTATGGCGGTCGCCATGGCACTGGGCGCGGCGCCTTTGGCGGTCGCCATGCCTGTTGTCATTTTAGCGGCGTTTTTCCTGCTGCGGCTCAGCAGCCGCGCCAGCCGTCTGGCGGGGGATAGCGCCATCGCACTGGTCTCCAGCGGAGCGCTTGCCATCGGCGTTACCGCCACCTCCCTTTCCAGCGGCAGCAATGTTGATGTGATGAACTATCTGTTCGGCAGTATTCTTACCATGACTGCCGCTGATGTGCGGCTTGCCGCAGTGCTTTCGCTTGCCGTTCTGCTGCTGTTTGTGCTGCTGTATCACCGCATTTTTGCCGTCACCTTCGATGAGACCTTTGCCCGTGCCACCGGTATCCGCGCCAACCTTTACAATATGGTGCTGGCGCTGCTTACCGCCGTTACCATCGTCATCGGTATGCGGCTGATGGGCACCCTGCTCATCTCCAGCCTTATTATTTTTCCAGCGCTGGGCGCCATGCGGGTCAGCCGCAGCTTTCTTGGTGTAACGGTCGGGGCTGCCGTGCTGTCGGTTGTCTGCTTCTGGGTAGGTGTCATTGCCTCCTTCCTGCTGTCTACTCCCACCGGCGCCAGCGTGGTGCTGGTCGATCTTGCCGCGTTCCTGCTGCTTTCCCTTTACGGCTTTCTGCGCCTCCGCAGCCACAAATAACGCAAAGTGTGTGCTGCATTTTTGCGGCGGATATAGTATAATATGAGGTAGAGCCTTGTGTCAGGCGCCCGCAGGGCAAACCGTCCTGCGGACGGTTTTGGGCGGCTACGCCGCCCAGCCCGCCTGCGGCGGGCGCCCTGCGGGCGCCCTATCCCCTGCATCAACCAAGCCCCCGAAAGGAGCCAACCCCATGAAAGACATTCACCGCCGCGATACCCGCGAGCTTCACGAGCTTTCCCGCGCGATTTTTGAAAACCCACAGGTCTTTGTAGACCACACCGAGAGCGCCTTCCGCGACCGGCTCCGCGGCATGACCGAGCAGGTCGTTGCCAGCGGCAGCCACATCGTCCTGCTGTGTGGTCCCTCCTCCTCCGGAAAGACCACCACTGCCAATCTGCTCGTCTCTGATCTTTCAGCGCTTGGGCGGCGGGCGGTGCGCATTTCGCTGGACGACTTTTACCGCAACCGTGACCTGATGCCCCTTTGGGAAGACGGCACCAAGAATTTCGAGTCCATCGAAGGGCTGGATTTGGACTGCTTTGCCACCAGCGTCAACACGCTGATGCGGCAGGGGTACGCCGAGTTCCCCATCTTCGATTTTACCGCCGGCAAGCGTTCCCCCGTCACCCGCCCCATGGAATATGACGAGAACACCATTCTCATCTTCGAGGGGATCCATGCCCTGCAGCCGCAGCTGCGGCAGGGGCTTGACAGCAGTAACTTCGGCATCTATATCCACCCCAACACCAGCTATGTGGATCAGGACGGGCGCACCCTGCTGGACGCCCGCGACCTGCGGCTCACCCGCCGCATTATCCGCGATAACCTGCACCGCGGCACCCCGCCGCTGGGCACCATGCAGATGTGGAAAGATGTGCTGCGGGGCGAGCTGCTGTATATGAAACCCAGCAGTGGCACCGCCGATGTCTTTGTCAATACCAGTCACGATTACGAGCCGTTTTTGTACGGAGCCGTCATCACCGAATTGCTGAAGCAAACTCAGGATCCCGGAGAAAACCGTGAAACAGTGGATCGCCTCATCGAAAGCTACCGTCATTTCTTTCCCATCGGCACCGAGCTGATCCCCCAGGGCTCGCTCATTCAGGAGTTCATCGGCAGCAAATAAAACTGTTCCTCCCGCCCTCCGGCTGCGCCGGAGGGCTGCTTTTTGCCGCCCTGCGGGGCGTCTCCTCCCTTTTACGCTCCCCTGTGCAAAATCGCACAATTTGTTTCATGTGAAACATTTGTTCTTCTATGCTTCCCAAAAATAGCAGCCCCGACTTTACCCATCGGAGCTGCTGTTTTTATTTCTTCTCTGTCCTATCCGCCGTAGTAGCCGGATTGGTCGCCGCTTTCGGTAGCATACAGCATGTCGTAGGGGATATTCCCACTTCTTGCCATATCAATGGCGTCCTTGACCGAGAGTACCTGTCCCTGCTTGGCATACGTCTGAATGAGCGCCCAGGCGGTATTCAGGTACTGGTCGGCGTACTGCACGCCGCATTCGGCGGCGGTCATGCCCACCAGCCCGATGCCGTAGCTGGCACCGTAATTGTGGTAGCTGCACACCTGCGGGATATTGGAATTCTTGTACCAGCCGGTCGCCGTATCGGGGCAGCCGTCACCCGCCAGCATACCGGTCAGCTTGCAATACTGGTAAGATGTTACATTTGTGCTGGTCTCAAACTCCTTGCCGCTGACGCCCTCATGCACCTGGCTCATAATGGCTCTCCAGATCTTGGGGGGCGGATAGCTGGAATAGCGGATCGAATTGGGAATGGGGTTGCCGTTGGCGTAGTACTTGATATTCCCCTGCTCATCGGTCTGGTAGCGGGAATCGTAACCCAGCCAGCACACGCCCACATAGTATGGCGTAACGCCCACGAACCACTGGTCTACGCTGTCATCGGTGGTGCCGGTCTTGCCTGCCACGGGGATATTCAAAGCGCCCAGATTTGCCGCCGCGCCGGTACCCTCGCTGCCGGTGACCTCCTGCAGCAGACGGTTCATCACGGTGGCGGTCTCCGCGCTGATCACGCGGACCGGTACGGTGTTCTTCTCCAGAATGACATTGCCGTAGGTATCCTCCACGCGGGTGTAGCTGTACGGCTCGGTGCGCACGCCGCCGTTGCCGAACATCTGGTAGGCGCCCGCCAGCTTCACCAGCGTCATGCCCTTGGAAAGAGAGCCCAGCGCCATGGGGCTGTAGCTGTCGTCCGCGGCGGTCAGGGTATCCACATTCAGCGAATACTTGAGGAAATCATAGCTGGTGGTGGTGCCCAGCTGCTGGGTGATCTGCACCGCTACGGTATTGATGGAGCGAATGATCGCCGTCCGTACCGTGACAAAGCCGCGGAAGCTGTTGTACTCATTCTTGGGCACCCACAGCGGCTGGCTGTAGCTCACTTCATCGGGGTTGATGACGACCTGACGATCCTCGATGACGGTGGAATAGGTGATAAGATCCTTTTCGATGCCCAGCACATAGGAGGTGATGGGCTTGATGGTCGAACCGATCTGACGGGTGGTATCGCTGGCGCGGTTCCAGATGCGGTTGCCGTCCTTGCCGCGGTTGCCGCCCACGATGCCCTTGACGGCGCCGCTGGTATCGGTGATGACAAAGGCGGACTGGGGATATTCCTCATTATTGACCGGCGGGAAATTATCGGGGCTGGAGTAGTAGTCCTCCAGAATATCCTGCACCCGCTCCTCGCAGGTGGTGTAGATTCGGTAGCCGCCGCCGATGAGGTTCTGGTACGCCTCCGCCTCGGTGATGCCCTGCTTTTCCGCCAGATCCTTGCAGACCTCCTCGGTCACATAATCCACGAACCATGTCTGGATCACGGCGTTGCTGTTGGTGCCGGTCACCAGCACGATCTCCTGCGCGATGGCGGCGTTGTACTCCTCTTTTGTCAGCATGCCCTGTTCCAGCATCAGCCCCAGAATATATTCCTTGCGCTGCTGGTTCTCCTCCCAGTGGGTAAAGGGATCGTAGGCATAGGGATTCTTGGTGGTGCCGATGATGGTGGCGCACTCCGCCACGGTCAGCTCGCTGACATCTTTATTGAAGAACACATTGGCTGCCGCCTGAATGCCGGAGCAGTTCTGCGAAAAGCTGGCAAGGTTCAGGTAGGTCTCGATGATCTGAGCCTTGGTGTAGTATTTTTCCACATTCAGCGCACGAAAGATCTCGCGCAGCTTGCGCGCCCAGCCCTCCGCGCCGTCCACGGCACGGTCATTGGTGATATTGCGCACGACCTGCTGGGTGATGGTGGATGCACCGGGGGTCGCCCCGCCGTAGAAGCCGGTCAGACCGATCTTTTGCAGAATGGCGCTGAGACCCGCCTTGGAGGTGGTGAGGAAGTCCACACCGTTATGCTCCCAGAAGCGCTTGTCCTCGACCGCCACCACCGCGTCCAGCAGCTGCTGCGGCATTTTATCGTAATCAACCCAGATGCGGTTGCCCGCTTCGGGATCGTAGGCGCGCGCCAGCTCGGTCACGCCGTCATCGGCGTAAAAGATGGTGGTGTACTTCGCCTTCTGCATGCTCAGGTCCAGCATCTGCTGGTCGGTATTCAGGGTATCAAAGACCCACACCGTCAAAACGCAGCCCGCCACGCACATCAGGATAATGCCGACAAGACACACCGCGGCAATGGCACGCAGCACCTTTTTGCCCGCGCCGGGCTTTTTCTCCTTATTATCGTTGTTATCGGCAGCCGTCTGCTCCGCCTTGCGGGACTTCGCGTTTTTGATGGCGCTGTCCGCCTTGCGGTTCATACGGTTCCATTTTTCCTTAAAGCTCAAACTGCTACCTCCTTCATTTTCGGGGGAGAGGAAGATCTGCACCGCGGGCACCATAATGCTTTTGGCACATATACGATGATATTATAGCACATTTTACCCGCCATGTGTTACTATTTTTTGAATTTCAGCCCGCTTCTGACTATTCCTCCAAAAAATGCCCATACTACCGCCGAAAAAAACAGGAAAGGAGCCTTTGCCCATGCCCCGTCGGATCGTACTTTCCCTTGCGGTCGCCATTGCCGCCCTGCTGCTGGGGCTGGCGCTGGCGTTCTTCTCCGCCCGCGGCGCCGCCCAGCCGGAACCACAGCCGACCCCCGACCCGCAGGAGACCCTGCAGCCTGCCGAGACCCCCATTGAACCCGATGAACCGGAGCCGGTGCAAAGCCCCGCCGGTTATGTGCTGCGCAGCTACGAGGGGCGGCTTGCCATCTTCCGGGAGGGCAGCGATACCCCTGAAATGATCTTTGACGTGTACACCAGACTGCTGCCGCAGGCGGATCGGGAGCGGCTGGAGGCGGGCATTACCGCGCCGGACTATGAGACGCTGACCCGCCTGATCGAGGACTACACCAGCTGAAAAAGGGTCAAATTCCAGCCGATTGAAAGCATTTTGCAACCAACCGGCGCTCCCCGTCACCAAATCGTAACCCAATTTTCAATTAAAAAGGCGGAATTCCGCCTCCGGACGGCATATAATAGAGACAGAAGAAGGGAAACACGGTGTCTCCACCACCGCCCTTTGCAAAGACTTCCGGTCCGCAAAAAGACTGACGGATAAAAATTGTTTTGGTTTGGGAAAGGCTCTGCCGCGGCAGGGCTTTTCTTTTTGCTGTTTTTACGGGTTTGCGCGGAAAGGGGGGTGGGCGCCCGCAGGGCGTTTCGGCGGAGCCGAAACCGGCGGCGGAGCCGCCGAGACCGCCGCAGGCGGTCTGCCCTGCGGGCGCCTCTCCCTTTCCCAGCAAGCCGCAAAAAAGCCGCCCTGCCCCATCGGGACAGAACGGCTTATTTTTTGTTATCTTGCTTCCGCCAGCAGGATACTCACCGCGCCGGCTTCCTGTGCCGCGCGGATCTGCTCCGTCAGCTGGGTCTCGCCCCAGCCGCTGCCCTGCCACAGGTTCGCGGCGGGCGCGTAGCTTTGCACCTCCGCCGCCAGTGTTACGCCATCCGGCAGCTTTTTGGCAAGGGAGGACCACCACGGGTGCATCACGGTGTAGATGCTTTCCTCCAGCGGTGCCTTGCGGGTCGCGAACTGTTCCGGCTGCGCCTTGATGAGACAGTCTTCCGCCGATGCCATGATATCCAGCGGGCTGCCGCCCAGCCGCACGCTTTCGCCGGAAAGATCGCCCAGCCACAGCGCCGTCCACAGGCTTACGCCCTTTGCCTGCATCGCGAACTTTGCCTTGGCGGTAAAGTCCGCCAGCACCGCCGATTTATCCACCGTCACGCCCTTTTCGGCATAGGTGGCAAGGTTCAGCGAATATCCGGTGGGGAACTGCACCCCCTCCAGAATGACCGCCTCCAGCCCATAGTCGGCGGCTTCCTGCAGCAGGCTGAGGATATACCCCTGTGCCCGCTCACTGACGGGGTTCAGCCAGGTATGACCGCCGGCGTCCTTATCGTTGTGGATCCAGTTGGTCTCGGTGTAGTTGTACTTCACCATCGCCTCCGGCATCTTGCGGGCCGCGATGTGGTCATCAAATGCCCACAGCCGTCCCACGGGGGTCAGCCCCGCCGCCTTTATCTTGGCGATGACCGCCGCCAGATCGTACCGCTGGGCGGTCTGCGCCGCGTTTCCGGTCACATCTTCCAGCGCGCTTTGGTACAGCACCAGTCCGTCGGAATCCTTCAGGGTGAATACCGCGCCGGTGCAGCCCTGCGCCGCCATCTCGGAAAGGCGGTTTTCCAGCGCCGTCATATCATACAGCACCGCCGTATCCAGCACGGCACAGCTTTCCGGCAGTGCCGGCTGCTCGGGGGCTGGAGTATTTGGGTCGTCCTGTTCGCCCCCCTGCTGGTTTTGGTTCTGCTCCTCTTGGCGCAGCCGTTCCTCCTCGGCACGGCGTTCCTGCCGCTCGATGGATTTTTCGGTCAGCCACGCGCTAACGGGATCATACAAAAACCACCCGGCAACGCAGGCGCCCGCAATCAACAGCACCATCAGCGCCGTTTTGGCGGCGGCAGCCTTTTTCTGGCGCCGCCGGTCACGCCCGTAGCGCCTTACTTTGTATTCCTTCATCTCTTCTACTCCCCCGGATCATTAAGCCGTTTATGTTGCCAGCGAATGCCCCAGCAACCCGAACAGTGCCATGGAGATCATTCCCGCTCCGATCAGCCGGATCGGCAGCCCGCGCAGGAAAAAGGGCAGGCGGGTATATTTCAGCCGGTCGGCAAAGACGATATGCAGCCGCACCGCCAGCAGATAGCCCAGACCGCTGCCCAAGCCGAATACGAGGCTTTCGTACCAGCGGTAGTTGTTCAGGCAGCACAGCAGCAGCACGCCCACCGGCAAAAAGGAAAAGCAATCCCGCGTAAAGGCATGCATAAAGGCCTCGGTGGGACGGTCATTTTTGGTTGCCTGGAACAGAATGACGCACGCCAGCAAAAACAGTACGATATACAGCAGAATGCCCGCCGGTGTGCTGAGATAAACAGGGATATCGGTATAACCGGTAAAGATGAGCCGTCCCAGCCAGCCGGCGACCGCCGCGGGCAGGCACATACCCGCCGCTATCACGCTGCGCAGCATCACATCGCGCCGCTCGTTTAACTGGGCGTCCACCGTCTCCGCCATAAAGCAGCGGGTATAAAAGGTGTTTTCCACCAGCGCCGCCGTCAGCAGCAGCCCCAGCAGGTTCCATACAAGGTTCATGCTTCAGCCCCCTTTCCCGCGGTCTCCGCCTGTCTGCGGCGGGTAATGGCACGGTGCAGCGCCGCTTCCACGGCGCGCAGCACCGCCAGCAGAAAGCCGGAAAGGATCAGCCCGAAGAACGGCTGCTCCGCCGCCTCGGCACGGAAGGTCATCGCCACCGGCAGCCCCAGTATGGTGTTGTGGCGCAGCAGCTCCCGCAGCGCGCCGCTTATCAGTATGATGATGCAGAAATCCCGCAGAAAGCGCAGGGTGCGCCCCCAGAATTCCCGCATATTATCCACCGCCGTGTAGCTATCCGCCTGTAAAAGCACCGGCGCCGCCACCAGCAGGAACAGATAGATCCCCAGCGAATCAAACGCGCCGGGCCAGTACAGCACCAGCCCCACGCAGCACGCCGCCGCCAGCATCGCGGCGACCAGCACCGTCAGCGGCAGTGCCAGCCACTCCGCCATGTTCAGCTTCCGGCGCAGAATAAGGTGCAGAGCGGAGCAGGGCAGCATCAACACCACCAGCACCGCGCACAGGATAATGGCGTTTTGCAGGGAGGTAGCGCCCACCGCCCAAAAGGGCACGGCGCCCAGCATCAAATAGGCGTGGTCCTCGCTGGTCTTTTCGGCGGCACGGCGGCACGCCTGCGCACGGGCGCTGCTTTTCTGCACCCGGCGGCTCCAGCGGGATGGCAGCAGAGGGCGTTCTTCCTCCTGCTGCGGCTGCGGACGGCTCAGCAGACCCTCCGCCTCCTGCTCGTCATTCAGCGGCAGCTTTTCGTTTGGCATAGCGCGCCCTCCTTTCCTTCTGCATTCTCTTTTCGGTCAGGGTATCAATAAGGTGATTGATGACATTCATCAGCAGCACCACGAACAGGATCCCCTGCTGGTAGGCACCGAAGTAATTGAACGCCGCCAGCAGCAGCCCCGCCACGATGCCGGAAAGCAGCCGCCCCTCCTCACGGGTCGCGCCCGTCACCGGCTCCGAGAGCATGAAGATGGCGCCGAACAGCGCCGCGGTGCCGAATACCTCGTAGTAGATGGATGCAAGGGAGGAATAGGCGGCACGGGGGAAGAACGCGGCAAAGACCGCCACGACCCCCAGCGTGGTCAGCGGCTGCCACAGCCGGATACTGCCGCGCGCCGCCAGATACAGCATACACGCCAGCAGCACCAGCCCGTTCAGCGTGCCCATGGGACCGGGGTGCAGCCCCAGCATCACGCTGGTCATATCGGTGGAGGGGGTGCTGCCCATGCTGAGCACATAGGCAATGGAATTGGTGGTGCGCACCGTCACCTTCCCGAATACCTCGGGATTGGTAAAGGTGGCGGGATAGGCAAACACCAGCTGCGGGAAGCACAGCGTAACGAACAGCAGCCCGCCCGCCGCGGGGTTAAACAGGTTATAGCCGGTGCCGCCAAAGGCGTATTTCACCAGCAGAATGGCAAATACATCGGCAATGATGACCACATAGTACGGAATGGAGGCGGGCAGCATCAGGGGGATCATCATGCCCGTCACCAGCGCCGAGATATCGTGGGCGTTGTGGCGCTCCAGCCGCATCAGGCTGCCCAGCCACTCGCACAGCATACACACCGCCATAGAGACAACGCCCAGCGTGATGGCACGCCAGCCGTAATAGAACGCCGCAATGAGGTACAGCGCCGCCATGCACAGCATCACATCCAGCATGATGCCGCGGGTGGTGGTGGGGTGCTTGATATACGGCGCCATCAGGGAAGATTGACGAATCACGGCTCCTCGCCCCCTTTCAGCTTCTGCCGGTACAGTAGGATCTCCCCCGCCACCGACTGACGGGAGGGACAGATATAGCTGCAGCACATGCACTGGGTGCAGTCCTCTATCCCCAGCTCCTCCACCGTGCGGCGGTTGCCGCGGCGCAACTCCTGTAAAATGCGCATGGGATTAAGCCCCTGCGGGCACACGGCGGTACACCGCCCGCACCCGATGCAGGTATAGCTGTATTCGTGCTTATCCTCCCGTATCGCCAGCACGGCGGCGGTACGCAGCTCTACCTTTATTCCCCGCAGGTCCTCGGTGGCCTCACCGGTCAGGGGTCCGCCCAGAATAACACGGGTGGGGTGCTCGGTCAGCCCGCACAGCTTGATCAGCTCCCACACCGGCGTGCCCAGCGGCGCTTCCACATTGCGGGGAAAGCCGATGCAGTTGCCCGCCACCGTCACAAAGGTGGTGGTCTGCGGGCGACCCTCGGCAGCGGCGCGGTACAGGTGGATCATGGCGCAGGCACCCACCAGCAGCCAGCCGTTTTTGCCCTTGTACTGCTCCTCCAGCTCCTCCTCGATATGGCGCTGGGCAGGGTATTTCCCGCCGATCTTCCGGATCGGGATCCCCCCGATATTGCGGGGAACGGCGACCTCGCTGTCGCTGATATGCTTGTACACCAGCACAGTGCTGTCGGCGGTGCCCAGCACCTTTGCCGCCAGCCGGATACCCGCCGCGCACTGGTCGCGCAGCGCCAGCATGGGTCCCATCTGGCTGCTGACATACGGCTCGTCATCAATGGCATCAATAAGCAGCATGGCGCCGCTGCCCGCGGCTTCCCGCAGCTTTTCCGCCAGCGGGCGCCCGTCGGTCTCATCTACGATATCGGCTTCCTCCGCCGCCCGCAGGATCTCCTCCGGCGAAAGCGCCTCGATATCGCGCGGGTCCTCACACGGCTCCGCCGGCTCCATCTGCTTTACGGTACGGCTGAGCGCCGGCTCCTTCATCTGCTCCAGCATGACGCCGCGCCGGTACAGCCCCTTAAATATCTTATCGGTCAGTTGCATGGCTTATCTCCTTACTTTTTCGGGAGTTTCCCATCTTGTTATCCGGCTTATCCGGCGTTTTCCGCCAGCTCTCGCAGCGCGGCGATCTCCGCGCCGTAATCCTCCTTGCCGAACACGGCGCTGCCCGCCACAAAGCAGTCGGCGCCCGCGGCGGCGGCAACGGCAATGGTCTTGCGGTTGATGCCGCCGTCCACCTGCAAAACGGTGTCGGGGCGGCAGTGCTCCCGCAGCCAGCGCAGCTTCGGCATCATGTCCTCCATAAAGCTCTGCCCGCCGAAGCCCGGCTCCACCGTCATCACCAGCACCAGCTCCACATCGTTAAGATAGGGTGCCAGCGCCTCCACCGGTGTTTTAGGCTTTACGGAAATGCCTGCCTTCATGCCCTCGGCATGGATCATACGAATGGTCTCGGCGGGGTCGCCCTCCGCCTCCAGATGAAAGGTCACCAGCTCGGCGCCGCTCTTTTTCAGGTCGGCAATATACCGCTGCGGCTGGCTTATCATGATATGCACATCAAAAAACAAGCCGCACACCGGACGGATACACTTGATGACCGGCATACCGAAAGAGATATTCGGTACAAAGTGCCCGTCCATCACATCAATGTGCAGCCAGTCGGCGCCGCCTTTTTCTACTTGGTTCAGTTCCTCTTTCAGGCAGGCAAAATCCGCCGAAAGCATGGAGGGGGAGATCAGCATAGGGAGGTTCCTCTTTTCTTGGGGTTCGGGCGCTATACGCCTATTTTTATTCTATTTTATCATATCGCATCTTGCCGTTTCCGTCAATAAATTCTATTTGACGCTTTCCTGAACAATCTGTGAAAACGGCTGGCGGCTTTATTTGTGATGATATCATTCTCCCCCAGAGCACCGCACCTTTGCTTGGCTGGGGAACCTGCTGCTTTCTCCAGCCATTTCCTCCCTCACCAAATGTTCACACAAATCAGGTTGTTTCTCCCCTGTCCGTGTGATACAATAGAGTAAGGTTTAATTTGGGTAATTTTGCCCCATGATACACTTAATGTCACCATCACCCCCCCGAAAGGCAGGTATCCGCTATGCGGTTTTCTCTTATTGCGGCTCCGCTGGAGCTGGGCTGCGGCACCACCGGCTGCGCCATGGGCGGCGCGGCTCTCGTCACCGGCGAAAACGGACTTCTCTCCTTCCTCACCCACAACGGCATCGGCGCCGCGGCGGACGCCGCTTTCGCGCCCCTTACCGCCCGTCGGGAGGAGGAGCCGGCGCCCCACTACCTTCAGGAGGTCATCACCGCCTGCTGCGCCACACGGGACGCCGTCTCCGCCGCGCAGGGGGAGGGTTCCTTCCCCGTTACCCTCGGCGGTGACCACGCGCTGGGGCTGGGCACCGTTGCCGGCACCGCGCAGCACTACTCTCCGGAGGAGCTTTCGCTGGTATGGGTAGACGCCCACACCGATATCAATACCGAGGAGACCTCCCTCTCCGGCAATATCCACGGCATGCCCATCGCGGCGCTGCTGGGGCTTTGTGGGCAGGAGCTTTCCTCCGTCTGCGGCGGACTGCCCGCCCTGCGTCCGGAAAATGTCCATATCATCTTCGCACGGGATATCGACCCCGCCGAGGAGAAAATCATTGCCGGGCAGGGCGTCCACCTTTACCGCATGAGCGAGATCCGCGAGCAGGGTCTTGCCCCCGTGCTGCACCGTCTGCTGGGCAATATCACCACCCCGTTCTGCCATGTCAGCTGGGACGTTGACAGCCTTGACGCCTCCTATATCCCCGCCACCGGTCTGCCCATTCCCAATGGTCCCGACCCCAAGGCGGTCACCGAGGTGCTGAAGGTGCTTGCCGCCACCGGCAAAATGGTGGCGCTGGACTGTGTGGAGTACAACCCCTCCCGCGACCCCGACGGCGCCTGCTGCCGCACCATTCTCAATATTCTGGAGCCGACGCTGCTGGCGCTGGCGACCGCGCCGTAAGGAGGCTACCCCATGGAACATACCCTTACCCTTTCCCGCGCGCAGGCGGCGCTGCGGCGGCATGATCTGCTGGTCGACGCGCTCCGCTGCCCCGAGGAACTGACCTTCCCCGCCCTTACCTACGATAGCCGCGCCGTTTGCTCCGGCGCGCTGTTTATCTGCAAGGGTCTGAATTTTAAGCCCGAATACCTGCAAAAGGCACTGGCATCAGGTGCCGCCTGCTATGTGGCGGAGCAGCCCTATGCCGAAAATGCCCCCGCCCTCATCGTCCGCGATGTGCGAAAGGCGCTTTCGGTTCTTGCAGCGGAATATTACAATCACCCTGCCGAACGGCTTACCCTCATCGGGCTGACCGGCACCAAGGGCAAGACCACCACCACCTATTTTATCAAAAGCATACTGGATACCGCGCTGGGTCACCGCACCGCCGTCCTTTCCACCGTGGAAATGTACACCGGCGGCGAGGCAGAGGAAGCACACCTCACCACACCGGAAAGTCTGGAATTGCAGCAGTGCTTCGATGACACCCTTTCCCACGGCATTGCCCACCTCACCATGGAGGTCTCCTCGCAGGCGTACAAGCAGCAGCGGGTCTACGGCGTTCCGTTTACCGCGGGGCTGTTCCTCAACCTTTCGGAGGATCACATCGGTCCGCTGGAGCATGAGGATTTCGAGGATTACTTTCACTGCAAGCTGCAGCTGATGAAAAACTGCCGGCTTGCCGTCATCTGCCGCGGCACCGACCGCTTTGAGGAGATCTATGCCACTGCTAAGGCGCACGCCGAGCGGGTGCTGGTCTGCGGCAGCGATCCCTCCTGCGACCTCTGGGTAGAGAATATCCGCAAGGAGCCGGTCGGCTTTGCCTTTACCGTCTGTGAGGGCGATACCCGTCGGGAATTCCGCATCAATATGGAGGGGCGCTTCAATATCGAAAACGCGCTTGCCGCCATTACCGTCACCCGCGCGCTCGGCTTTGCCGATGACGCCATCGCCGCCGGCATTGCCGATGTTACGGTGCCCGGGCGCATGAATGTGCTGAAAAAGGACGGGCGCACCGTCATTGTGGACTACGCCCACAATTTTCTCAGCTTTACGGCCCTGTTCCGCTCGCTGCGGCAGGATTATCCCGGCGCCCCCATCAAGGTGCTGTGCGGCTGCCCCGGACATAAAAACATGAAGCGCCGCGTCGATATCGGGCACCTCTGCGGCGAATACGCCGATTTTGTCTACCTCACCGCCGAGGACCCCGGCTTTGAGGATCCCGCCGAGATCTGCCGCGAGATGGCAGGCTATATCGGGGAATACCATCACCGCTATCTTATCCTGCCCGACCGTGCCGCCGCCGTGGAACGCTCCATCGCGGAGCTGCGGGACGGCGAGATCCTCATTCTTGCCGGTAAGGGCGAGGAGGATTACCAAAAGGTACAGGGCCGCTACGATTTTTACGAATCGGATCTTGCCATTGCCCGCCGCTGCCTGGGGCTGTAAGCCAGCCTTTTCCCCGGAGATACAGGCGGCAGGACTGCGCTTACCGTCGTGCCGCCGCCCCTTACGGGGCGGACAGCCCTCCCCCGCTTCGTCCCGCCGCCCTTTTTATCCCTGCCCCACCACTACTTTGCAAAAGGAGAACCCGCCATGCCTATCTTGCAGCAAAATGATTCCGCCGCCGTCGCCCGCTACACCGCCTTTGTCAGCGGCAGTCCGTGGGGCAACCTGATGCAGGACCGCGGTTGGGCTTATGTCAAAAAAGGTTGGGTCGGTGAGCAGGTCTATCTGGAGCAGGAGGGGCAAATCACTGCTGCACTCAGCATTATCTTCGCTCCCGCCGTCGCGGGGCGTACCCTTGCCTATGCCCCCCGCGGGCCCGTCTGTGACCCCTACGATACCAAAACCATCGCCGCCCTGCTGCGGGAAGCCGCCCCTGCCCTCAAAAAGCACCGCTCTTTTCTGCTGCGCTTCGACCCTGAAACCCCCTATACCGATGAACTGATCGCCCGTTATGAAAAGCTGGGGCTGCGCTGCCGCGCCCGCAACTGCGGTCTGCATGATCAGATCCAGCCCCGCTTCAATATGTTCCTGCCGCTGGAGGGCAAGACTTTGGAAGAACTGATGCCCTCCTTTGGCGAAAAGACCCGCTACAATATCCGCCTTTCCGCCCGCAAGGGCGTTACGACCCGCTGGGCGGGCGCCGAGGCGCTGGAGACCTTCTTCCGCATCTACCTGGAGACCTGTGAGCGGGACGGCATCGGACACCGCCCGCTGGATTACTTCCAGCGCATGATGGAAGCCTACGGCGAGGAGCGCTGCCGCGTCTGCCTTGCGGAGTATGAGGGCGAGCCGCTTGCCGCCGCCATCGCGCTGCACTACGGGCGCAAGGTGTTTTACATCTACGGCGCCAGCAGCAATGAAAAGCGCAACCTGATGCCCGCCTACGCCATGCAGGCGGAAATGATCCGCTGGGCGTGCTCCCTCGGCGTCGATTTCTACGATTTCGGCGGGGTCTACTCCCTCAGCAAGGAAAACGGTCTTTATCGCTTTAAGGAAGGCTTTTGCCACTCGGTCGGTGTCACCGAGCTTGCCGGCGAATTCGACCGGGTTCTTTCCCCGTTCTGGTACTGGGCGTTCCTGCACGGCAAGCCTCTGCTGCAAAAGCTGCGCACCCGCCGCAAAAAATAAAATTTACCCTGTCCAAGGTTCACCGGCACGGTCCGGCGGGCGCTCCGGCTTCGCCGGAGCCGGCGGTCTGCGACCGCCGTGCGGCGCTACCGCGCCGCTGCCCGCCGGCTGTCCCGCTTTTCGCCCCAACGGAGGTCTCTTTATGCCGTCTCTACCGCAAACCGTTCTGCACCAGCTTCCCCCGCTTGTCACCGCGGGGAGCCATACCCTCATTCTCGGCACCATGCCCAGCCCCCGCAGCCGTGCCGAGGCGTTCTACTACGCCCACCCGCAGAATCGCTTCTGGCGGGTCCTTGCCGCCGTCTACGGCGAGACCGACCCCCAGACCGCCGAAGGGCGCACCGCCCTGCTGTATGCCCACGGGCTGGCGCTGTGGGATGTGCTTGCCTCCTGCACCATCACCGGCGCCGCCGACAGTACCATCAGTAACCCTATTCCCAATGACATTCCCGGCCTTCTGCGCCGCTTCCCGAATGTCACCCGCATTTGCACCACCGGCAGCACTGCCGCGCGGCTCTATCATCGCCTGATTGAACCGCAAACCGGTCTTGCCGCTATCACACTGCCCAGTCCCTCCGCAGCCAATGCCCGCACCTCCTTCGAGCAACTCCTTGCCGCCTACCGCGCCGCCCTGCTCCCCTGACATAAACTACGGGGGCAGAGAAAATACTCCCTGCCCCCTACATGACCCCCGCGCCGGCTGCTGCCTGCGCCCGGGTCTGTTTTTATATTACGCACCGCCCCGCCGCGCGGTGCTTTCCCCACCCTTTGGCAGATATGCCCCGTCCTCCCCTGTCCTTTTGCCCCTTTCTGCAAGATCTCGGCATCGGGCGCAGCCCCGCCGCCCTGCGGGCGACTTCCGCGGACTTCGTCCGCGGGCTCCGGCTTCGCCGGAGCGGGCTGCGCCCGCCTCCCTCGCTCCACTCTCTCCTCCTTCCCCTCTCCCCACGCACAAAAGCCCTCCACGGGATTCCCCGCAGAGGGCTTTCATTTGTTGTTACTTTGCGTAATCCACGGCACGGGTCTCCCGCACCACATTCACCTTGATCTGACCGGGATAATCCATCTCCTCCTCGATCTTCTTGGCGATCTCGCGCGCCACAATCACCATCTGGTCATCGCTGATGACCTCCGGCTTGAGGATAATGCGGATCTCACGTCCCGCCTGAATGGCGTAGGACTTCTCCACTCCCTCAAAGGAGGTCGCAATGGCCTCCAGCTTCTCCAGGCGCTTGATGTAGTTTTCGAGATTCTCACGCCGTGCGCCGGGGCGGGCTGCGCTTACCGCATCTGCCGCCTGCACCAAACAGGCTACCACCGTCTTGGCTTCCACATCGCCGTGGTGCGCTTCTATGGCATGAATGACCTCGGGGCTTTCCTTGTACTTCTTCGCCAGCTCCACACCGATCGCCACATGGCTGCCCTCAATTTCATGGGTCAGCGATTTGCCGATATCGTGCAGCAGACCGGCGCGCCGTGCCAGCGTGGGGTCAAGCCCCAGCTCGGCAGCCATGCTGCCCGCCAGCTTCGCCACCTCTATGGAGTGCTCCAGCACGTTCTGACCGTAGCTGGTGCGGTAGCGCATACGGCCCAGCAGCTTCATCAGCTCGGGGTGCAGGTGGTGTACGCCGGTCTCGATGACCGCGCGCTCGCCGTCCTGCTTGATCTTGGTCTCCACCTCGCGGCGTGCCTTTTCCACCGTCTCCTCTATGCGGGTCGGGTGAATCCGCCCGTCCTGAATGAGCTTTTCAAGGGAGAGCCGCGCCACCTCACGCTTGACCGGATCGTGGCAGGAAAGGGTGATCGCCTCTGGCGTATCGTCGATGATGAGATCAACGCCAGTCAGATTCTCCAGCGTGCGGATATTGCGTCCCTCACGACCGATGATACGACCCTTCATCTCATCGTTGGGCAGCGGCACCACCGAAACGGTGACCTCTGCCACATGGTCGCTGGCACAGCGTTGAATAGCAGTGGAAAGGATCTCACGCGCCTTTTCGTCGCTTTCCTCACGCAGCTGCTGCTCAAACTGGGTGATCTTCAGTGCTTTTTCGTGGGTCAGCTCGTTCTCCAGCAGCTGCAGCATGTATTCCTTTGCCTGCTCCTTGCTGAAGCCGGAAACCTTCTCCAGCATCTCAAACTGGCTCTTCTTCAGCTGCTCGATCTCCTGCAGACGCTCATCAGCCTCCGCCTGACGGCGCTGCACCGCTTCCTCTTTTTTCTCCAGATTGTCGATCTTCTTGTCGAGGTTTTCTTCCTTCTGCTGCAGGCGGTGCTCCTGCCGCTGTACCTCGCTGCGCCGTTCCTTTACTTCACGGTCGGCTTCGTTTTTCATGCGATAGATCTCGTCTTTTGCCTCTACCAGTGCCTCTTTTTTCTTGCTCTCGGCGGTCTTAATGGCGTCACTGATCAAACGCTTGGCTTCCTCTTCGGCAGAACCAAGCTCAGCTTCAGCAACCTTCATTCTATACTTAACGCCCAGAAAAAAGGCGATGGCACCTGCAATCAGTACGAGAACCACCGCTGCGGCTATCAAAAACCACAGCTTCATCTCTACCATTGGTCAGGGTCCTTCCTTTCTTATGAATGTATCGTAAAAGTTCCCCCGCTGCGGGGGAGGGGCAAATTGAACAAATAATTTGTAAACTCTCTACAATTATTCCGTTATATTTTACGCCCCTACCGTCCCTTTGTCAAGGTAAAATACCATACCTTGTAAATTTAGTGTAAATTTTTTGTTCAAACCGCCCGTTTCTCCCCTCCCCTCGCCGCGCATCTCCATAAACCGCGCCCATCACCACCGCCTCCTCGGCAAACATTTCTCCCACGCTCTTTCCTTATGACTCATTCTATGAATTAGCTTTATCTCGCCTGCCGGCGCCGCAGGGTTTTTAATTAAGGCTTGGTCTGTATCTCCGCCTACCGGCGGGGTGGTACTTTTGACCCGCCAAAAGTACCCAAAAGCGTTTTAGGGCT
>CAKSYU010000012.1 GCA_934524965.1 uncultured Angelakisella sp. | reverse complement strand
GCAATCCCCGCCCTCATCGTTCTGGGCGCCAACATCTGGACCACCAACAATAACGCTCTGTACACCGGCGGTCTGGGCCTCGCCAACATCACCGGCAAGCCCATGAAGTACCTCACCTGGGCGGCTGGTATCATCGGTACCGCTCTCGCTATCTGGCTGTATTGGAACTTCGTAAGCTGGCTCAGCATTCTGAACTGCGCTCTGCCTCCCATCGGCATGATCGTGATCCTCGACTACTTCAAGAACCGCAGCAAGTACGATGGCAAGCACACCGAGGCTGTTGTCAACTGGTTCAATGTGCTCGGTATCGTTGCCGCTGCCGCTGTTGCCAACTTCCTGAACTGGGGCATCGCCGCCGTCAACGCGATGGTCGTTTCCGCCATCTTCTTCTTCATCGGCGAGCTGACCGGCTCCAACAAGTAAGCTCCGTCTGAAAAAGTAAAATAATCTCTCAAGGAGGAGTGAAAGCTATGCTGTTTAAGAATCTGTTCATCGAAAACGCTACCGAGGCAATGGATATCCGTGTGACCGACGGTAAGTTTGAAAAGATCGCTGCGAACCTCGAAGCTCTCCCGGGCGAAGAGGTCATCGATTGCGGCGGCAAGCTGGCGCTGCCCCCCGTCATCGAGTCCCATGTTCATCTGGATACCTGCCTCACCGCCGGTCGTCCCCGCTGGAACATGAGCGGCACCCTGTTCGAGGGCATTCAGTGCTGGGAGGAGTATAAGCCCTTCCTCACCAAGCAGGAAGTAAAGGACCGCGTCAACAAGGCGATCCGCATGCAGGCATCCAACGGTATCCAGCATGTTCGTACCCATGTTGATATCAACGACCCCAAGCTGACCGCGATGGAGGCTCTGCTGGAGCTGCGCGATGAAGTCAAGGATTTCATGGATATCCAGATCGTTGCCTTCCCTCAGTATGGTATCCTCAGCTATCCCAAGGGCAAAGAGCTGCTGGAAGACTCCCTGAAGATGGGTGCCGACGCTGCCGGTGCGATCCCTCACTTCGAGTTCACCCGTGAGTATTCCGTTGAGTCCCTCAACATCTGCTTCGAGCTGGCTCAGAAGTACAACAAGCTCATCGATGTCCACTGCGACGAGATCGATGACGAGGCTTCCCGTGGTCTGGAGACCGTCGCTACCCGCGCCTATGAGACCGGTATGCGCGACATGGTCACCGCTTCCCACACCACCGCGATGCACAGCTACAACAACGCTTATGTTATCCGTCTCATGCGCATTCTCAAGATGAGCGGCATGAACTTTGTCGCCAATCCCTGCGTCAACGTTCATCTGGGCGGCCGTGCCGATACTTATCCCAAGCGCCGCAGCATGACCCGCGTCAAGGAGCTGACCGCAGAGGGCATCAACGTATCCTTCGGCTACGATGACATCTTTGATCCGTGGAACCCCCTCGGCAACGGCAACATGCGTGACCCCGTATTCATGGGCCTGTATGCCGGTCATATGCTGGGCTACGATGAGATCTGCAACTCCTACAAGTTTGTGACCACCAATGCCGCCCGTACTCTGCACCTGGGTGACGCCTACGGCATCAAGGAAGGCAACGCCGCCAACTTCGTCGTATTCGATGCGAAGAACTGGTATGATGCCCTCAACTATGATGTGTCCGTTCTGTATTCTTACCGCAACGGTAAACTGGTCGCGGAGACCAAGCCCAAGGAGACCACCGTACATTATTGATCTTGATCAATGTCTGTACTCTTTCATATTTGTCTCTCTTGTGAGGAGGAGCGCCTGCCATACGGCGGGCGCTTCTCTTTTGCCGTAATGCGCATGTTGCCATTTCCGCCCCCGTCTGCTATAATCGTTTTATCAGCCGTTAGGCAGGGCTTTCTGCCCCTGCCGGAACCGTCGGGGCGCGCCTTCGCTCCCCTCAGACTGACCCTCCGCTGCGCTGCGGGCAGTCTATCGCCGCTGCGGCGCGCCCCGCACGCCGTGGCAAAAAACATCACGCCCCGAAATCGCGTCGGGACGATAGGGAAAACATAGAATATGGTCAAAATGAAAAAGCATGTCTTATACATCGCGCTGGGGGTGCTGGCAGTCGCCGCAGTCGCCGCTGTATTGCTGGCGGTCAGCGGCGTTGTCACGCTGCCCTTTATCAGCCGACCCGCTATCGAGCAGCCGCCCGCCGTGGAGCGACCTACCCCCCACGGCATGACCGCCGAGGAGGTCGAAACGCTCATCACCGAGCTGCCCCGGCCCATCGCCGCCGAGGACGCCGTATTGGTGTTTTCGGCGCGCATGGCGTACCGCAGCCTTTCGGCAGAGGAACAGGCAAAGGTCACAAATCTTGCCCTGCTGGAAGCGGCGGAGCAGATGCTCTCCGACCTGGGGGAGAAAGGCTCCCTCACCGTCATCGGCGTGGATAGCCGCGTTATCTTCTCCGGCGGGGCGGTCTATGCCTCCTCCCGCGCCGAAGAACCGGCACGGCAGTTCGAGGGGGAAAGCACCTGCCGCGTCACCTACTACGCCGAGGGCGCGCCCCACCCGTTCCACCTTGTTTCGGAGGACGGCAGCGGCGTCTACGGCTGGGTCGATGAAGCCGCCCTCCGCCTCGATTAGCTCGATTAGATTAAATATAGAATTGAATAAAAAAGAAAATCCACCCCGCCCGCCGGCGGGGTATTTTACTGCCCAATCTCCCGCCCAAATCATAAATAATTTCCCATTTTTTCCAAGTGTGTAAATTTTCCATGAAACTTTGTGCGAATTCAACACTTTCACTGCAAATTTCGTGGTTTTTGTCCGTATTAGTGGGAGAGCCTTCGGGCGGAGCGCATGACAGCGCAAAAACCGGTGTCGGCTGCGTTGCCCTCAACAGGCGCCAGCCCGCCTTCCGTCGGGCGCCAGCCTGCCTTCGGGCTGCCTTGCCGCCCCGCGGTTTTTCCGCCGCCCTTCGCCCCGCCCTCCCCTCACCGGTGAAAAAATAAAAACGACCGACCCCCGAAAATACAGGGGTTAGCCGTCCGCCGACCCGCCCCCAAATGGAAACGGGTCTTGAAAAGTGCACCTTGAAAACCGAATATTTTTTCGCCTTATGCGCGCACGCACGGGAGCGCACGGTATGGGCGCGCGCCCATACGCGCCGCGGGCGGAACGCTCAAGCCGTCAGTTCTTCCAGTTCTTTCCTAACTTCCGCCTCACTTTGCTGCATAGCGGTCAGCGTCTTCTGGATCAGCGTGTCCAGCTCCCAGCCCAGCAGCGCCGCCCCGTCCTTTATCACCTCACGGGAACAGCCCGCCGCAAATTTCTTGTCCTTAAACTTCTTTTTCACGCTGGAAAGCTCCATGTCGGTACAGCTTTTACTGGGTCTCATCAGCGCTGCCGCCCCAATAAGACCGGTCAGCTCATCGCAGGCAAACAGCACCTTTTCCATCTCATGTTCCGGCGCCACATCGGTACAGATCTTGTGACCGTGGCTGCAAATGGCATGGATCATTTCCTCACCGACACCGGCGGGACGCAGCAGCTCCGGCGCCTTCAGGCAGTGCTGCTCAGGGTACATCTCAAAATCTATATCGTGCAAAAGACCGCACATTGCCCAGAAATCGGCGTCCGCGCCGTAGCCCAGGTCATTGGCAAACCAGCGCATCGCGGCCTCCACCGTCAGGGCATGCTGAATATGAAAAGGCTCCTTGTTGTACTGCTGCAGCAGCGCCAGCGCCGCCTCGCGGGTGATCGTTTTTTCCATGTTTCATCGTCCTTTCCGTCAGGGGGTAAATGCGGGCAAGCCGCCCGCTTTGCCACAGTGTAGCACAAAAGCGCCGCCCCCGCAAGTCCCCAAAAACCGACCGAAAAGGTTTTGGCTCCCGCTGCTTTCGCAAAACCGCCGGGCACGGCAAAAGACCTGCCTTTTGGGGGTTGCCGACCCCATGGAAAAGGCTTAAACACAGGGCTTTACGGCGCTTTCCGGAAAAAGCGTTCCATGCGGCGGAGCGCTTCGGCGGTGGCGGCGGGGGCGCCGAAGGCGGTAAAGCGCAGCCAGCCCTCGCCCTGCTGCCCGAAGCCCGCGCCGGGGGCACAGATCACGCCGCAGTCCTCCAGCAGGCGGCGGAACCAGTACCAGCTCCCTTGGTCATCGGGGCAGCGCACCCAAAGATAGGGGGCGGCACAATCGGCACGGCGGGCGGCGCAGGTCAGCCCCATGCCGCCGAAGGTCTGCAGCATCGTTTCCACATTCTGCCGGTAGACGGCAAGTGCCTGCTGCCGCTGCCGCAGTCCGGTGGGGGAAAGGGCGGCTTCCGCGGCACGCTGAACGGGATAACTGACCCCATTGCTGTGACTGCCCAGCCATTTTTTCCATGCAGGGGCGCAGCCGGTTGTCTGCGGCAGAACGACCCAGCCGCAGCGCACCCCGGTAAATCCATCGGATTTGGAAAAAGAGCCGACCTCGATGGCGCAGCGCTCCGCCCCGCCGACGGCGTAGATGCTGCGGGGCAGCTCTCTGCCGGAAAGAAAGGCGGCATAGGCGGTATCCACCAGCAGCAGGCTGCCGCTGCGCTCGGCAAAGCGTACCCAGCGTTCCAGTTCGGGATAGGTCATCACGGCGCCGGTGGGGTTATTGGGGGTGCAAAGCACAATAAGCCCCGCCCCGTCGACCTCCTCCGGCTGGGGCAGAAAGCCCTGTTCCTCCCGACAGGGGAGAGAAAAAACGGGGTGCCCGGCGGCTTCGGCAGCGGCGCGGTAGGCAGGGTAGGCGGGGTCGCAGACCCAGACCGGTACCTGCGGCGCAAACAGTGAAAAAAGCCCGCCGAGCGCTTCCTTACTGCCGGCGGTGACGGTGATCTCCTGCGGGGAGATGGGGCAGGGCAGCCCCGCATACTGTGAGGCAATGGCATTTTGCAGAAAGGGGTAGCCTGCGGCGGGACCGTAGCCCCGCTGACCTCTTTCCGAAGCAAGCTCGGCAGCGGCGGTGCGCATGGCTTCGGCGGCGACCGGTGCAATGGGCAGAGTGACGTCACCGATGCCGAGGGAGAGGAGGCGGCGCTCCGGACGGCGGGCGGCTTCGGCTTTTGCTGCTGCCTCGATGCGGGAAAAAAGATAGTCCGGCTGCCCCAAAAGGGCGGGGTGGAGCGGTAACATGAAATGACCTCCTGTGCTTTTTTGAGGGGTGGGGGGGAAGGCGGCAGCCGCCCGAAGGGCGGTTCGGCGCAGCCGAACCGGACGGCGAAGCCGTCAAGATCGTCCGCAGGACGATCGCCCTTCGGGCGGTTTACAGCTTAGCAGGAATTTGGAAAGAGGAGCGGCGGCAGGGCTTAGTCCTCCTGCCACTCGCCGTGAAAGACATACTCGGCGTCGCCGGTCAGCAGCAGTCTGCCGTCGCTGAGCCAGCGCACCGAGACGGTGCCGCCTGCCATCTGCACGGTGATGGGCTGCCCCCGCTCGCAGTGCTTTTTCAGGACGGCGGCAGCCGCCGCGGCGCAGGCACCGGTGCCGCATGCCATCGTTTCGCCGCTGCCCCGCTCCCAGACCCGCATTTTAAGGCGGTTTTCCCCTAAAGGCTGCACGACCTCCAGATTGAGACGGGCGATTTTGCCGATCTCGGCGGCGGCTGCCGCCAAAGGGAACTGCTCCACATCGGGGCAGAACAGTACGCCGTGGGGATTGCCGACCGAAAGGCGGGTGAGCGGCTGCCCCTGCCACTGCACCGCCGCGCCGGAGAGGGGAGAGGGACGCCCCATGACAACGGTGACGGTATGCTGCGGGGCATTCCATAAAATGCGCAGCCCTGCCGCCGTCTGGATACGGAGCGGCTCGTGGTTTGCCCAGCCGCTGTCCCAGGCATAGCGGGCGGCGCAGCGAATGGCGTTGCCGCACATTTCCGCCTCGCTGCCATCGGCATTGAAGATGCGCATGGCAAGATCGGCGCCCTCGGCGGGGAGCAGCAGCACCAGCCCGTCGCTGCCGATGCCGGTGTGGCGGTCGCTGATGCGGCGGGCAAGGACATTCGGCAGGGGGACGGACTGGGAGCGGCAGTCGATAAAGATATAATCGTTGCCGCAGCCCTGCATTTTGAAGAAGCGCAGCATGGCAAAGCCTCCTTTGGACAGTGGGAAATGGGACAGCGGGGGAGCGATGGGAGAAGCGGCAGAGCAAGGCGGCGCGGCGGAGCGGGGACGGGCTGCCCGCAGCGCAGCGGAGGGTCAGCCCGGAAAAAGCGGAAGCCGCGCCGCCGGTCTTTTGGGAGAGGGGCTATGGTATATATCTATGGCGAAGGCAAGGAAAACTTGCCCCGCGGGGCGGCGATATTTGAACGGATTGTAAAATTTGCGTCCAAAGCAAAAAAGTGCGGAAAAACCCTTGATTTTTTTGCGAAAATGATTACAATAGTATATAGTTTAGCACTCGGAATGAATGAGTGCTAAAATTGCAGAGTATATCATAACATTTACGGAGGGATAGAATTATGACGATCAAACCTTTGGCAGACAGAGTCGTGATCAAGATGCTGGAAGCGGAGGAGACCACCAAGGGCGGTATCATTCTGGCACCCAGCGCCAAGGAGAAGCCCAGCATTGCCGAGGTAGTGGCAGTGGGTTCCGGCGGTCTGGTGGACGGTGAAAAGGTTGAAATGTACCTGAAGGTCGGCGACCGTGTGCTGCTGGCAAAGTATGCCGGTACCGAGGTAAAAGTGGACGGCGAGACCTACACCATCCTGCGCCAGGGCGATGTACTGGCGATCGTGGAATAAACCAAGTTTTTTAAGCGAATAGGAGGCTTTTATTTATGGCAAAGCAGATAGCATACGGCGAGGACGCCCGCAAGGCGCTGCAGGCGGGTATTGATCAACTGGCGGATACTGTCAAGATCACTCTGGGCCCCAAGGGACGCAATGTGGTGCTGGACAAGAAATACGGCGCACCGCTTATCACCAACGACGGCGTGACCATTGCCAAGGATATTGAACTGGACGATGCGTTCCAGAACATGGGCGCGCAGCTGGTGAAGGAGGTTGCCACCAAGACCAACGATGCCGCCGGCGACGGCACCACCACCGCCACCCTGCTGGCGCAGGCACTGGTGCGGGAGGGTATGAAGAATGTGACCGCCGGCGCTAACCCCATGATCGTGAAGAAGGGAATGCAGAAGGCAGTAGACGCTGCGGTGGCTTCCATTGTGGAGCACAGCCAGAAGGTAAGCGGCAGCGCTGACATTGCCCGTGTTGCTACCGTTTCCTCCGGCGATGAGTCGATCGGTAAGCTGATTGCGGACGCAATGGAAAAGGTTTCCGCCGACGGCGTAATTACGCTGGAGGAGAGCAAGACTGCCGAGACCTACAGCGAGGTGGTCGAGGGTATGCAGTTCGACCGTGGCTACATCACCCCCTACATGGTGACCGATACCGAGAAGATGGAGGCTGTCATTGATGACGCCTATATCCTCATTACCGATAAGAAGATCGCCTCCATTCAGGAGATCCTGCCGCTGCTGGAGCAGGTAGTGCAGGCGGGCAAGAAGCTGGTCATCATTGCCGAGGACATTGAGGGCGAGGCGCTTTCCACCATCATCGTCAACAAGCTGCGCGGCACCTTTACCTGTGTCGGCGTGAAGGCACCCGGCTTTGGCGACCGCCGCAAGGAAATGCTGCGGGATATTGCAATCCTGACCGGCGGCGAGGTCATCAGCGAGGAGCTGGGACTGGAGCTGAAGGAGACCACCATGGCACAGCTGGGTCATGCCAAGCAGGTGAAGGTGACCAAGGAGAACACCATCATCGTGGACGGTGCGGGCAGCTCCGAGGAGATCAAGGAGCGTGTAGCGCAGATCCGCAGCCAGATAGAGACCACCACCAGCGACTACGACCGTGAGAAGCTGCAGGAGCGTCTGGCGAAGCTCGCCGGCGGCGTAGCCGTCATTAAGGTGGGCGCTGCCACCGAAGTGGAGATGAAGGAGAAGAAGCTCCGCATTGAGGACGCGCTTGCCGCGACCAAGGCTGCCGTAGAGGAAGGCATTGTAGCGGGCGGCGGCGTAGCGCTGCTGAACGCGACCGAAGCGGTAGCGAAGCTGGTAGAGACCGTAGAAGGCGACGAAAAGACCGGCGTGCGCATCGTGTTGAAGGCACTGGAGGAGCCGGTGCGTCAGATCGCTGCCAACGGCGGGTTGGAGGGTTCTGTCATCATCGATACCATCCGCCGCAGCGGCAAGGTGGGCTATGGCTTTGACGCCTACAACGAGGTGTACTGCGACATGATCCCCGCGGGCATTGTTGACCCGACCAAGGTGACCCGCAGCGCCCTGCAGAATGCGGCTTCCATCGCGGCGATGGTGCTGACCACCGAGAGCCTGGTCGCCGACAAGAAGGAGCCGACCCCTCCCGCGCCCCCCATGGGTGACCCCACCGGCGGCATGGGCGGCATGTATTGATGCCAAGCGAATAAAACTGAATTTGCCTCAAAAGAAGGAGCCGCTCCCACATCATGTGGGGGCGGCTCCTTGGGCTTTCCGGAACGGAGGTTCCGGAAAGTTTTTTGTGAGAGATCAAAGCGTGATCTTGATGATATTGCCGTCGTGGGTGATGATATCGACCAGCTTCCAGTGGGGGTGGGTGCGGGCGAAGTCCCGCAGGGCGGTGAGAAGCGCGGCAAGCATCTGCGGCGAGACGCCGCAGTTTGGGGCGTGCCTGGCGATGGCGGCGGTGGCGATGCGGGTGGTCAATCTGCCGTAGACCAGCCATGAGGGGAGCAGGAGGGTGATGTTCTTTTCCTCCTTGGAGCGGACGATAATTTTCATGGCTTACTCCACATAGATCTCGACGATATCGCCCTCGGCGGTCTCGACCTCGACCAGTTTGCCGATGACGCCCTGCTCCACCAGCGCCATGATCTGGGCGATATCAATATTCTTGAGGGCTTCGCCCGCGCCGCTGCCGGTGACTTCCGGCATCTGCATACCCATTTGCAGACCGACCTGCACCAGCGACAGGGGCAGGTTGATCCGAACCTTATCGCCCTCCTTGGAATTGACGTAGATGCGCAGAAGCATCTCATTGATTGGCTTGCGGTTTTCCGCGGGGAGGAGCTGGGTTTCGGGCGTGGCGCTGCCCAGAAGCTCATCGACGGATACGCCGAGCAGCTTCGACAGCTGCGGCAGCAGGGTGATATCGGGGCAGGAGAGATCGTTTTCCCACTTGCTGACTGCCTGCGGGGTGACGCCGAGCGCGGCGGCGAGTTCTTCCTGCGTCATATTCTTTTTGCGGCGCAGCGCGGCGATGCGGCTGCCGATGGTTTCGTTCATCATAATAAGTAACCTCCAAAATATCGAGTAAAATGTAGAGTGGTGTTTGGGGTCGAAGCTTCGTTCCATGACTAAAGTATAACGGTTCACGGCACAAAAAGAAAGAACGCAGCAGTTGAACATGGGGCAAAATTTCAACAAGCGGTTGTAAAACGGCGCAACCGATGGTTGAGTGAGCCGAAAACGCGGGAAAACGCGGCGGAAAGGGGTCAAATTTTGGCGGTGTAAAGAAAAACGCTTGACAGAAGGCGCGGGATAAGCTATAATAGGGACTGTAAAGAAAACAACTTTACAAATCGGAGAGATGGGAGTGTGCGCAGCGTGGCAAAGAACCTGGAAATATCCTTTCTGCTGGACTTTTACGGCGATATGTTGACCGATAAGCAGCGTGATGTGGTGGAGCTGTACTACAATGAGGATCTTTCACTGGCGGAGATCGCAGCGCACAGCGGCATTACCCGGCAGGGTGTGCGGGATTCCATCAAGCGGGCAGAGGGACAGCTTTTAGAATATGAGGAGCGGCTGCACCTGGCAGAGCGCTTCCGTCGGATCGAAGGTGTGCTTTCCTCCATAGTGGGGGAGGCGGAGCAGATAGAGAAGCTGAACGACCGCTATGGCGGTGCGCCGGAGATTGACCGCTGCGCCCGCAGCATTATTCAGCTGGCAAATCAGTTGGACGAGGACTGAACCGATAAAAAGGAGACCCTATGGCATTTGAAGGACTGACCCAGCGACTGGCGGGGACATTCAAGAAACTGAAAAACCGCGGCAAGCTGAGCGAGGCTGATGTAAAGGAAGCCATGCGCGAGGTGCGTCTGGCACTGCTGGAGGCGGACGTCAACTACGGCGTTGCCAAAAAGTTTGTGGCAGATGTGACCGAGAAGTGCATCGGTGCGGGCGTGCTGGACAGCCTGACCCCCGCCCAGCAGGTCATAAAAATAGTAAACGACGAATTGACCGAGCTGATGGGCAGCACCCACCAGCGCATCAATCTTTCCTCCCGTATCCCTACCGTGCTGCTGATGTGCGGCTTGCAGGGAAGCGGTAAGACCACCCACAGCGCCAAGCTGGCGTATATGTTCCGGCAGCAGGGCAAGCGTCCGCTGCTGGTCGCCTGCGATATTTACCGCCCCGCTGCCATAGAGCAGCTGAAGGTGGTGGGCGAAAAAGCCGGCGTGCCGGTCTTTGAGATGGGTCAGACCGACCCGGTGAAGATTGTGAAAAAGGCGCTGAGCCACGCGCACGATTACGGCAATGATATCGTCATCATCGATACCGCCGGACGGCTGCACATTGATGAAGCGCTGATGGACGAACTGAAGGCGGTAAAGGAAGCCGCAAGTCCCGACGAGACGCTGTTGGTCATCGACTCGATGACCGGTCAGGACGCGGTAAATGTTGCTTCCGCCTTCGACAGTCAGCTTGGTGTGGACGGAATCATTCTGACCAAGCTGGACGGCGACAGCCGCGGCGGCGCGGCGCTCTCGGTAAAGGCTGTGACCGGAAAGCCCATTAAGTTTGCGGGCGTCGGTGAAAAAATAGAGGATCTGGAGCCGTTTTATCCCGACCGTATGGCTTCCCGTATCCTTGGCATGGGCGATATGCTCTCCCTCATTGAAAAGGCGTCCAGCGGCATAGACGAAAAGAAAGCCATGAAAATGGTGGACAAGATGCGCCGCAACGAGATGGACTTCAATGACCTGCTGGACCAGATGGACGAGTTGAAAAAGATGGGTCCACTTTCCTCGGTGATGAATATGATCCCCGGTGCGGCAGGCAAGCTGAGCGACGAGGACGCCGAGCGCAGCGAAAGGGAGATGGCACGCTCCCGCGCCATCATCTACTCCATGACGCCGGCGGAGCGCGCCAAGCCCTCGCTGATCGACCCGAAGCGCAAACGGCGCATCGCGGCGGGCAGCGGCACCAAGGTGGAGGATGTGAACCGCCTGCTGCGCCAGCTGGAGCAGAGCCGCAAGCTGATGAAGATGATGACCGGCAAGGGCGGCAAAAAGGCAAAGCGCATGGGCTTCCCCGGAGGGTTCCCGGGCGGTATGATGTAACACAGGTTTTTCCCGACAAGGTATGTCGGTAAAAATATAGGAAAAAGTCGGCACAACGCCGGTTCATTCAAACATTTTTGGAGGTAAACTAACATGGCAGTAAAGATCAGACTTCGCAGAATGGGCGCTAAGAAGGCTCCCTTTTATCGCATCGTAGTAGCGGATTCCCGTTATCCCCGTGACGGTCGCTTCATCGAGGAGGTAGGCTACTACGATCCCACCAAGGAGCCCTCTGTTATCAAGATTGATGAGGAAAAGGCTAAGACCTGGCTCGCCAACGGCGCTCAGCCCACCGATACCGTTAAGGCTCTGCTGAAGATCCAGGGGATCGTGAAATAAGCAGTCCCCCGTTTTTGAAGCGATAAGGAGACTTACTAATGGAAGAATTGATTGCAACCATCGCCAGAGGACTGGTAGATGACAAAGAGGCAGTCAGTGTTACCGCCGACCCGGCGGACGGCGAGGGCAACGTTGTATATCACCTGCATGTAGGTGCAGAGGATATGGGGCGCGTCATCGGCAAGCAGGGGCGTATCGCCAAGGCGATCCGCACCATCGTTCGTGCCGGAACCAACAAGTCCGGCGGTCGTGCGACGGTCGAGATTGACTGAACAAAAGCAGCGGGGGAGGACGAAATGTGCCTCCCCCTGTGTTTTGCAAAAAGGAGAGCCTGATGAAAGATTATTTGGAATGCGGGAAGATCGTTTCCACCCATGGGGTGCGCGGCGAAGTGAAGGCGGAGGTTTGGATGGACACCCCCGAGGAGATGACGGCGCTGAAAACGCTGTATCTGGACGGCGGCAGGACGCCGCTGACGGTGCTGGGCGCGCGGGTACACAAGAACATGGTGCTGCTGACACTGGCGGGTGTGGAAACGCCGGAGGCGGGCAGTGCATTGCGCCAGAAGGTGCTGTATGCCCGCAGGGAGGATATTCCGCTGGAAAAGGGGCAATACTTTTTGCAGGACCTGCTGGGCTGCGAGGTGAAGGACGCCGACACCGGCAAGCGGTACGGCGAGCTGTGCGATATTACCGAGACGGGCGCGAACCGCGTGTATCATATCCGCTTTGCGGACGGCAAGGTGCGGCTGGCGCCGGATATCCCGCAGGTGGTGTTGCGGCTGGCACCGGAGGAGGGCGTGATAGAGATCCGCCCGCTGGCAGGGCTTTTTGACGATGTGACGGAGGACGACTATGAGGTTTGACATTGCGACGCTGTTCCCCGAAATGTGCGAGACGGTGGTAAACAGCAGCATCATCGGGCGTGGGATCCGTGCGGGAAAGCTGGAAGTCCACTGTCACCAGATACGGGACTACACCACCGATAAGCACCGCCGCACCGACCTGCGGCTGCATGGCGGCGGCATGGGTATGCTGATGACCTGTCAGCCCATTCACGACTGCTGGAAGGCGGTGAGCGAGGAGATAGGGGAAAAGCCGTATGTCATCTATCTTTCGCCGCAGGGCAGGGTGCTGACCCAAGCCCACGCCAAGGAGCTGAAGGAGAAGAAAAACCTGTTCCTGCTGTGCGGACACTACGAGGGCGTAGACCAGCGGGTGCTGGACGAGATCGTGGACGAGGAAGTATCCATCGGGGACTATGTGCTGACCGGCGGCGAGCTGGGCGCACTGGTGCTGGTGGATTGCATCGGACGCATGGTGGAGGGCGTTTTGCCCAGCGAGGAATGCTTTACCGAGGAGAGCCACTGGAACGGGCTGCTGGAATATCCCCAGTACACCCACCCGACCGAGTGGAACGGGCGCAGGATCCCCGATATCCTGCTGAGCGGCGACCACGGCAAAATATCCAAGTGGCGGCATGAGATGTCGCTGCGCAACACGCTGATAAAGCGCCCCGACCTGCTGGAAAAGGTCCCGCTGAGCCAGAAAGACCGCTGGCTGGTGGCGCAGATGAAGGCGGAGCTGGCGGCGCAGACTGGAAACGATACCAATTCCGGTGAGACAACAGCCGAAGCAGATGGCGAAACGGATAGAAAGTGACAAAAAATTATAGGAAATCTGCACAAATGCGTCCCCCGAAAATCGGCGGATATTAGCGGTTCGTCAGAAAAATGGCAAATTGAAAAGTTGAGGGCGGTTTATAATTGAAAGAACCGGCGGACTTTGCTATAATGTTAATGGAGAAATAAGGGACCCCATTTCTTTTAGGCGAAGAGGAGATGTCGATATGTACGCAAAAGAAGTATCCGTTCAGAATCATGTTGGTCTGCACGCCCGTCCTGCTACTTTTTTTATTCAGAAAGCCAATGAATATAAGGCTTCCGTTTGGGTGGAGAAAGAGGAGCGCCGTGTAAATGCCAAGAGCCTGCTGGGTGTGCTTTCCCTCGGTATTGTAGGCGGCACGACCATTAAGATCATTGCTGACGGCGTTGACGAGCAGGAAGCGGTAGACGCTTTGGTAAAGCTGGTTGAGACCGGCTTTGCGGAGTAAGCTGCTGAAATGGTCACAGGAAAAGGTGCGGGAAGCTGCAAAAGCTGCCGCACCCTTTTGTTTTGGGGGGACGGACGGAACTTTGGGCGGAGAGAGTGCCGGCGGAGAGCGGGGCGCAGCCCCGGCGGCGGAGCCGCCGATGCGGACGAAGTCCGCATAAGCCGTCCGCAGGACGGCTTGGGCTGCGCCCCGTGCCGAAGCAGAGGCTTTTTATTTTGCTGCGTTTTATGGTATAATAAAGGACGGAAGGGAGGTGCTGCCCGATGGACATGCAGAAGGTAGCCGAGCTGCGCAAAAAAGCCAACACGCTGCCGCTGGAGCCGGGGGTTTATCTGATGCGCGACCGGCGCGGAGAGATCATTTATGTGGGGAAGGCGAAAAAACTGAAAAACCGTGTGACCTCCTACTTCCGCGGGGTGGAGCGGCACCTGCCCAAGGTCTACCGCATGGTGGAACAGGTGCAGGATTTTGACTACATCGTGACCGACAGTGAGTTTGAGGCGCTGGTGCTGGAATGCAGCCTCATCAAGCTGCACAGCCCCAAGTACAACATTCTGCTGAAGGACGATAAGGGCTATCACTATGTCTGCGTGACAAAGGAAGAATACCCCCGTATCCGGCTGGCGCTGCAGAAGGGGAATGACGATAACGAGTACATCGGTCCGTTTATTTCCTCGATGGTGGTAAAGCAGACGGTGGAGGAGGCAAACCGCGTCTTTCTGCTGCCGACCTGCCGGCGGAAATTTCCCGAGGACTTCGGCAAGGAGCGCCCTTGCCTGAATTTCCACATTCACCAGTGCATGGGGGTGTGCAGCGGAAAGATCAGCCGCGAGGCGTACCGTGAAGCACTGGACGAGGCGCTGCAGTTTATCCGCACCGGCGGAATGCAGTCGGTGGAGTTACTGACCCAACGAATGCAGGAGGCAGCCGATGCGCTGGACTTTGAACGGGCGGCGCGGTACCGCGACCGTATTTCCGCTATTCGGCGCATTACCGAGCAGCAGAAGGTCATTGCGTTCCCGCATGAGAGCTTAGACGTACTGGGCTGGGTGCAGGGCGAGGACAAGATCTACTGTTCGCTGCTGGTGCTGCGGGAGGGACGCCTGCGGGATAAAAAGGACTTTTCCTTTGACTGCATGGGCGAGCCGGAGGAAGTGGTGACGGAATTTCTGCTGAGCTACTATATGCAGGCGGAAACGGCGCCCGCCGAGGTGTTCCTTGACCGTGAGCTGCCCGACCGCCCGCTGCTGGAGCAGCTGCTGCGGGAGTACAGAGGGAAAAAGATCCAGTTTACGGTGCCGCAGCGGGGCGAAAGCCGCAAGCTGTGCCAGATGGCGCAGAATAACGCCGCGCAGGAGCTGGCGCGGGATACCAACCGCACCGGCAAGGAGATAGCGGCGCTGACCGAGCTGGGACGGCTGCTGGGGCTTGCCAGCCCGCCCGATTATATCGAGGCGTTTGATATCTCCAATATCGGCGGGCAGACCATTGTGGGCGGCATGACGGTATTCCGCCGCGGACGCCCCGAAAAACGCCTGTACAAGAAATTTACGATAAGAGATCAGGCGGCGCCGGACGATTATGCCGCGATGGAGCAGATGCTCACCCGCCGGCTGACCCACTACCGCGAAGCGGCGGAAAACGGCAAAAAGGACGGCTTTGAGATCCTGCCCGATCTGTGGCTTGTTGACGGCGGCGCGGGACAGGTGGCGGCGGCGAAAAAGGTGACGGAGCAATTCGGAGTGGAGATCCCCGTCTTTGGCATGGTGAAGGACGACCGTCACCGCACCCGCGCCATTCGCGCGGAAAATGAGGAGATCGCGATTCGTTCCAGCCAATCGGTATTCCGGCTGGTCACCAATATTCAGGACGAGACCCACCGCTATGCCATCAGCTTTTCCCGCAAAAAGCACCAAAGGAGCAGCGTGACCTCCACACTGACGGTGGTGCCGGGCATTGGGGGGCAGCGGGCGGCAAAGCTGCTGCGGCACTTTAAGAGCATGGCGGCGATAAAAGCCGCCGATGTGGAGGCACTGTGCGCCGCCCCCGGCATGAGCCGCCCCGCCGCCGAAGCGCTGTACCGCCATCTGCACGGCGAGGAAACGTCCGAAAACTGACTTTTTGCGACAGATGGGATTGACAGCGGACGGGAAACATTATACCATAAGTAGAAAGGGCTACTGCCCATAAGGAGAAGAAACCGTGCGAGTAATAACCGGTACCGCCCGCGGGCGCAAACTGAATACACTGGAGGGACGCGATGTGCGTCCGACCACCGACCAGGTAAAGGAAGCGATGTTCAGCATCATTCAGTTCGAGGTGGAGGGCGCCGCGGTACTGGATTTGTTTGCGGGCAGCGGACAACTGGGGATTGAGGCGCTGAGCCGCGGCGCGCGGCTTGCCGTCTTTGTGGAGCAGAACCGCAAGGCGCAGGAGATGGTGCGGCAGAACCTGCTTTCCACCAAGCTGGCGGAGCGCAGCCGTGTAACGGCGATGGATGCCATTGCCTTTTTGCAGGGGTGCCGCGATACCTTTGATATCGCGCTGTTGGACCCGCCCTACCACAGCGGGCTGCTGGAAAAGGCGCTGCCGCTGCTGGCGCCTAAAATGTCCGCCGGCGGCGTGATGCTGTGCGAATCGGCACTGGACGAGACGCTGCCCGAGCAGGCGGGGGATTTCCATATCAAGAAGGAATACCGCTACGGAAAGATCAAGCTGACGGCTTACCGGGTTCCGCAGGCGGAGACAGAATAAACGGGGAGGGCAATCCATGAATAACATTGAAAGCATCCTGAACGATATCGACGAGCTGCTGGAGGATTCCTGGAGCTTGCCGCTTTCCGGCGGTCGCTGCGTGGTGGACGCCGAAAAGGTGCGCGACCTCATTGATTCCATCCGTATGAACATGCCCACGGAGATCAAGCAGGCGCGTGCCGTGGTCGCCGACCGCAACCAGATCCTTTCGCTGGCGAAGAATGAGGCGGAGGGACTGATCCGCAAGGCGGAGGAGCGCGCCAAGCAGCTTCTGGAGCAGGAGAGCATTGTGCGGCAGGCAAACGCCAAGGCGATGGCGCTGCTGAATGACGCCAGCAGCCGCGCGCAGCAGCTGGTGGAGGACGCCCGCAAGCAGGCGGAGGAGACCGTGACCGAAGCGCAGACCAAGGCACTGGAGACGCTGACCGAGGCAAGCACCCGCAGCCGTGAGATGAAGCAGGCAAGCTATGAATTTGCCGAGGATATCCTGCGCACCAGCCAGGAGGTCGTTGCCAAGAGCCTGGGGAACATCACCACCACCCGTCAGGCGCTGGCGCAGGCAGCCAGCAAGGCGGGTCTGCGGGAGGAACCGCTGGAAAAATGATCCGCTGAAAACCGAATACGCAGCACCGTCTGAGAACTCTCTCGGACGGTGCTTTTTTGCGGGAAAACAGCGTAAAAACGGCATTTGGAGCGGGCAGGAACCGCTCGGCATTTTTCATCAAATTTTGCGCTGTTTTATGGGAATATTCCACAAGAAACCGGAAGCATTTAGGAGAAAGCGCGCAGAATAGCGGAAAAGACGGCGGACGACCCTTTGTGTGCCGGTGGCGAACAACAGTTTGCTGTTGCAAAGCGGTTATAAAGATTATATAATCAGCTTGTAAGTGGTGAAAAGTGGGGAGTAGTGGTGACTAAACCCTGCATTGCCGCTATATTTCACCGGAAAGGGGGAAACGATCCGAAATGTTGATGGGACAGTATGAGCACAGCATTGACCCGAAGAACCGGATCAATTTCCCCGCCAAGTTCCGGGAACAGCTGGGCGAGAGCTTTATCCTGACGGTAGGGCTGGACGAGTGCGTGGCGGTGTACTCCGCCGAGGAATGGGACAAGCTGGAGCAGAAGATCAACCAGCTGCCCATGAGCCGCGGACGCAGCGTAAAACGGTACTTCTTCAGCAACGCCGTGACCGTGGAGCCGGATAAGCAGGGACGGATCCTGCTGCCGCCTCACCTGCGGGAATATGCCCATCTGGAGAAAGATGTGATCGTCACCGGCGCTTCCGACCATGCCGAGATATGGGATACGACCCGCTGGCAGAGCTACATCGGTCACTTGACCAGCGAGAGCGTCGCGGAGGAACTGGACGCTTTGGAGTTCTAAGGAGGGCAGAATGGAGTTTTCGCACTATTCCGTGATGCTGCCCCAGTGCATGGAGGGGCTGAATATCCGCCCCGACGGTATTTACATCGACGGCACCGCAGGCGGCGCGGGACATTCCCGAGCCATTGCCGAGCGGCTGACTACCGGACGGCTGCTGAGCTTTGACCGCGACCCCGACGCCGTGGCGGAAGCGACCCGCCGGCTGGCGCCCTACCCGACCGCGGAGGTCATTCACAGCGAGTTTGCCCATATCCCCGAAGTGCTTGCCGAAAAAGGCATCGCGGGCGTGGACGGCATTCTGCTGGATCTGGGGGTATCCTCCTACCAGCTCGATAACCCCGAAAGGGGCTTCGCGTACAGCGTGGACGCCCCGCTGGATATGCGCATGAGCCGCGAGGGTATGACCGCCGCGGATATCCTGAACACCTATGATATTGACGCGATGGCGCGCATCTTCCGTGAATTCGGAGAAGAGCGCTTTGCCTATCCCATTGCCAAGCGCATTGCCGCGGCAAGGGAAAAGGAACCCTTTACCCGCACCGGTCAGCTGGTCGACCTGATCTACGCAACGATACCGGCTGCCGCCCGCCGAGAGGGCGGGCACCCCGCCAAACGGGTGTTCCAGGCGCTGCGCATTGCCGTGAACAGCGAGCTGGATCAGCTTTCGCAGTGCCTTGATACCGCCTTTGACTGTCTGAATGCCGGCGGACGCTTTGTGATCCTGACCTTCCATTCGCTGGAGGACCGCATGGTGAAGCAGAAATTCGCCGGCTACTGTCAGGGCTGCACCTGCCCGCCGGAATTCCCCGTGTGCGTGTGCGGCAAAAAGCCGAGAGCGAAGCTCATCAACCGAAAACCCATCGAAGCGGACGCCGAGGAGCTGGCGCAGAACAGCCGCAGCAAATCCGCCAAACTGAGAATACTGGAAAAACTGTAACGCCCGACGCTGCCAGCCCCGCGCCGAGGTGATAAGGAAAGGAGGGGCGGCAGATGAATTCCAGTTGGAACAGCACTGAAGCCTATGATCTTTCGATGTACGACGCACCCGTACAGCCTGTAAAGCGCGTGCAGCCCGCCCCCGCGCCCAAGCTCCGGACAAAGAGCGAGAGAGCGCAGCAGATTGCCCGCAACCGCCGCATTTTTGCCTGCGCCGTGCTGGTGGTCGCGTTCCTTTCCATGGTGCTTTACCAGAATGTTTCCACCATTGAGCTGGGCAACGAGATACAGACCCAGAACGACCTGTACGCCGCCCTGCAGGACGAAAACAGCTACCTGAACGGCAAGCTGACCACCAAGACCGTGCAGGAGGTGGACAGCTACGCTGCCGCGCAGGGACTGTGCAAGGTGCAAAGCTATCAGGTCAGCTATATCCGGCTGAATGACGCCGATGTAGCGGTGCGTACCGAAGCGGCGCCCTCCGGCTCGGCGCTGGAGAGTCTGATGGACAGCATGGATACCGCGCTGGAATACCTGCGGATCAAATAAAATAGACTGTATATCGGCAGCAGAGTTTAAGAGGTAAGATGATGTCTTACCTCTTTCGCCACATTTTATGGGAAAACGACATTTTCCCTCATTTTCCTCATTTTACCGGAAAGGAGCCTTAGAATGGCATCTGTCCCTAATAAAAAAATGCGCGGACGCGCCATATTTGTGGCGGCGCTGCTGATTCTTTTAGGCTTCGGACTGGTGATCCGGCAGCTTTATATAGTGCAGATCGTCAAGGGAGATTCCTACAAGCAGACTGCGATGAGCAACCAGCTTCGTGCAACGACCATCAAGGCAAACAGAGGGACGATCTACTCCTCCGACGGGCAGGTACTGGCTGCCTCCGCGACCTCCTGGCGGGTCATTTTCTCACCGGCGGATATTACCGATGAGCAGGCGGCGCTGCTTGCCGACGGCATGAGCGAGATACTGGGCGTGGACAGGGAATTTGTGCTGGAGCGCGCCACCAACAAGAAAAGCTACTACCAGGTGATAAAAAACCGTGTGGATAAGGAGACCGCCGACGCCGCCTACCAGTTCGCGCTGGATAACAAGATAGATGGCGTAACGCTGCTGCCCGATACCACCCGACACTATCCCTACGGGACGATGGCTTCCACGGTGCTGGGCTTTGTAAATGCCGATAACGACGGCGCCTATGGGCTGGAGGCATATTACAATAATACCCTGAGCGGCACTCCCGGCAAGGTGGTGACCGCCAAAAACGCATGGGGCACCGATATGCCCTACACCTATCAGGATATCACCGGCGCCAAGGACGGCAACAGCTTGGTACTGACGCTGGATACCAATATCCAATCGGTGATAGAAAAACACCTTGCCACCGCACTGACCGAGCATGCCGTACAGAACCGCGCGACGGTCATCGTGCAGGACGTGAATACCGGCGCAATACTGGGAATGACCACCATGCCGGACTATGACCCCAATAATCCGCAGGCAATCGTTTCGGAGATTTCGCTGCAAAAGCTGGCACAGTACGAGGAAAACAGCGACGAATACAAGGAGGCCTTTGCCTACGAGCAGCAGATCCAGTGGAGCAACAAGGCAGTGAACGAGGCCTACGAGCCGGGCTCGGTCTTTAAGGTCATTACCACCGCCACCGCACTGGAGACCGGCGCCGTGACGATGAACAGCAGCTTTAACTGCACCGGCAGCTATGTGGTGGGCGGCATTACCAAGCACTGCTGGAAGCACGCCGGACACGGCTTGCAAACGCTGGCGCAGGCAATGCAGAACAGCTGCAATCCCGCCTATATGCAGATCGGTGAAAAGATCGGCGGCACCAACTTTTATAATTTCTTCCGATCCTTCGGGCTGACCGAGCCGACGGGCATAGACCTGCCGGGCGAGGAAAGCGGATATTTTTACAGCGAGGCACAGCTCAATTCCACGCAGGGCAACCTGGAGACCGCCGCCTTCGGGCAGAGCTTCAAGGTGACGCCCATTCAGCTCATCACGGCGATCTCCGCCGCAGTGAATGGCGGCTACCTGTATGAGCCGTATGTGGTGGATAAGGTGCTGGACAGCGACGGCAATGTGGTTTCCGTCACCGAGCCGACGGTGCGCCGTCAAGTCATCAGCGAGGAGACCAGCCGACAGGTGTGCAAGCTGATGGAGGGTGTTGTGACCGCGGGCAGCGGTAAAAACGCCGCCGTTCCGGGCTACAGCATCGGCGGCAAGACCGGCACCAGTGAAAAGCTGGATTCCGACCGCGGGTACTATACTTACTCCTTTGTGGGCGTCGCCCCGATGGACGATCCCAAGGTGGCGGTGCTGCTGATTCTTGACGAGCCGTATGAGACCGACCTGTACGGTTCCACTGTGGCGGCTCCCGTTGTCGGTGCAATCCTTTCGGAGATCCTGCCTTACTTGGGTGTGGAAACCAACTACACCGCCGCAGAGCTGGCGACCATCAATGTGACAGTCCCCAACGCTGTGGGGCAAAGCGCCCACATGGGCATGGCGGCAATGACCCAGAAGCAGCTTTCCGCCGTGATCGTGGGCGGCGGCGATACCGTTATTGCGCAGGTACCGGCGGCAGGCTCTGTCATTCAAAAGGGCAGCACCGTGATCCTTTATACCGATGAGGAATCGCAGGAGGAAAAGGTGATCGTCCCCGATGTACGCGGCAAGAGCGGGCAGGTGGTGAACACCATACTGGTGAACGCCGGACTGAACCTGGACGCCGACGGGATCGGTAAGATAAGTGATACAGCCGTTGCCATAGAGCAGAGCATCGAGCCGGGCACCGAGGTGCCGCGCGGCACGCTTGTTACCGTAAAATTCAGCAATACCGAGACCCCGCAGACCCCATAGCGATAGGAGGAGCCTATGCCGAACCGACCCGAACGGGAGGTTCAAAGCAAAGGAAGTATGGATGCGCTGCCGCAGGGGGAACCCATCTGCGACAGCCGCGGGGAAGTAAGAAATAAGGTTTTTGTATGTATCGAGGGGGAGCATCACGACGGGCACGCCGATGCCGCCGAAGTGCTGCGGCGGGGCGCCGCAGCTATCGTGACCCGAAGAAAGCTGGGGCTGCCCCGCGAGTACACGGTGCCGGATCCCCGCGCAGCGCTGGCGTGGCTTTGTGCCCGGTACTGGGGCGAGCCGGCTGCGGCGCTGCGGCTCATCGGTATTACCGGCACCAACGGCAAGACCACTACGGCGCATCTTTTGCATCACCTGCTGCAAAGCGTCGGAATAAAGACCGGACGCATCGGCACCGATGGAATTTGCTGGGGCGAACACCGCCTGCCGAACCCTTATACCACCCCGCCGCCCACCCTGCTGTACCGTGTGCTTCACCAGATGGCGGAGGACGGCATCACCACGGTGGTGATGGAGGTGAGCAGTCAGGCACTGGCGCAGCAAAGAACGACGGGAATGATGTTTGAAGCCGCCGTGTTTACCAATCTTTCGCCGGAGCATCTGGATTATCATGGCGATATGGAGCGGTACTTTGCCGAAAAGTCAAAGCTGTTTGCGCAATGCCGCCGCGCGGTCATCAATACCGCCGACCCCTACGGACGCCGGCTGATGGAGCGGGTAAAGGTACCGGTGATACCGTACCACCTGCCGTGGCAGTGTTACTGCGAGGCGGGCAGAAGCATGCTCCCATGGCGGGGCGGACAGCTTACCGTGCCGCTGACGGGGGAGGTGTTCCTGCCGGACGCGCTGGCGGCGGCGGAAACGGCTGTGGCGCTGGGGCTTTCTCCCCGCACGGTGCAGGCGGCAATGCCGCACTGTCCGCCGGTACCCGGCAGGGCGGAGCTTTTGTGGCGTGGGGCAGGCAGAACGATCCTGCGGGACTATGCCCACACCCCCGACGCACTGGAGCGTATCCTGCACAGCCTGCGGCGGATGCACCGCGGCAGGGTACTGGTGCTGTTTGGCTGCGGCGGCGACCGTGACCGTCAAAAGCGACCGTTGATGGCAAAAGCCGCAGCACGCTGGGCAGATGGTGTTATTATCACCGATGATAACCCGCGCAGCGAAGCGCCGGAGGAGGTTCGGCGGGAGATTATAGCGGGACTGCCGCAGAACGCCCGCTGGCAGGAAATCCCTGACCGGCGGCGGGCGATAGAACAGACGATAGCCGCACTGCGGCAGGGCGACCTGCTGCTGTTGGCGGGAAAAGGACACGAGGACTACCAGATCCTGAAGGATAAAACCGTTCCCTTTGATGAAAAGGAGATCGCCACAGAGATATTAAAAAGCGGGAGGACCCCATGGAAAAACTGTCATTGCGAGAAATAGCCGCCGCGCTGGGCTGTCCCCAGCCGCCGGAGGCGGAGATCACCTGCGTCATCACCGACAGTCGGGAGGCGGGCGAAGGCGCTTTGTTCATCGCGCTGCCTGGCGAGCGGGTAGATGGGCATGATTATATCAATAAAGCGCTGGCGGCGGGCGCCGAGGCTGCCGTTGCGGAGCGTGACGGTGACTATGCCTGCCCCGAACGGGTGCTGCGGGTCGGCAGCAGTCTGCGGGCGCTTTTGGAGATCTCCGCCCTGTACCGCAGTAAAATGCCTGCCAAAGTAATCGGCATTACCGGCAGCGTGGGCAAGACCACCACCAAAGAAATGACCGCGGCAGTGATGGCTTCCGCCTACCGGACCATCAAGACCGAGGGCAACCAGAATAACGAAATCGGCGCGCCCAAAACGCTGATGACCATTACCCCCGAAACCGAGGTGGCGGTGGTGGAAATGGGCATGAGCGCCCCCGATGAGATAAAAGACCTGTGCTATGCCGCAAAGCCCATGATGGGCATTATCACCAATATCGGCGTTTCGCACATCGAGCGGCTGGGCAGCCGGGAGAATATACTGAAAGCCAAGCTGGAGCTGGCGGACGCCCTGCCGGACGGCGCCACCCTGCTGCTGTGCGATGATAACGACCTTTTGCAGACCGTTGATCTCCCGCGGCTCCGCATTGTCCGCTACGGGCTGCGCAGCAGTCGGGCGGAGATCAGGGCGACTATCGTCAGCGCGACGCCGCTTTCCACCAACTTTATGCTGCACGCCGAGGGACAGAGCTGGCGCGCGACGATCCCCGGCACCGGCGAGCACCTGGTGCTGAACGCGCTGGCGGCATTCGGCGCGGGACGCGCGATGGGCATTCCCGCCGAGACCGCCATAGAGGCGCTGAAAAACTACACTCCCAGCGGGCAGCGCCAAAAGGTGGTGGAGCATGAGGGCGTCACGATGGTGGAGGACTGCTACAACGCCAGTCCCGATTCCATGCGGGCAGCGATCAGGACACTGGGGCATTTCCCCTGTGACGGCAGAAGGATCTTTGTGGCGGCGGATATGCTGGAGCTGGGCGATATCGCCGAGGAGAGCCACCGCGAGATCGGTACGCTGTGCGCCGCGGAGGGGATCGACCTCCTGCTGACCTGGGGTACACTGGCGCAGTACGCCAGCCGTGCCGCAAAGGCGGCGGGCATGGAGACCCGCCACTTTGAAACCAAAGAGGAGCTGACCCGCTACCTGACCGCCACCGCGCGGCGGGGCGATGTGATATGGTGCAAGGCAAGCCATGGCATGGCGCTGGAGGAGGTCATCTCCGCATTTTACCGGAATTATCACGCATAATATAACAGAAAAGGGAAGTGTATCATGAATATTACCGCTGTGATCGTCGCCGTGCTGACGGCAAGTGTAATAACCGCCGTGGGCGGCTTTTGGCTGCTGCCCATGCTGCGCCGTCTGCATTTTGGGCAGACTATTCTGGAGATCGGTCCCAAGTGGCACCAGGGCAAGCAGGGGACCCCCACCATGGGCGGTCTGATGTTCATTATCGGCATTCCCATTGCCGTAGTGGTGGGCTACCTGTTCCTGCACGCCCAGACGGTAGGCGATCCCATGTCCGGCATTATGCGGGCAAGAATGTTCTACGGGCTGGTGTTGGCGCTGCTGTTCGGCGCCATCGGCTTCCTTGATGACTACCTGAAGGTCGTCAAAAAGCAGAACGAGGGTCTGACCGAAAAGCAGAAGATGGCGCTGCAGATCCTGTTCGGGGCGGTGTACCTGCTGCTTTTACACATCAGCGGTACCCAGTCCACCATGGTAACCATTCCCTTTATCGGTACCTACAATTTTGGGGTATTCTATTATGTGTTTGCCATGTTTGCCATCATTGCCCTTTCCAATGCCGTCAACTTCACCGACGGACTGGACGGTTTGCTTTCCTCCGTGACGCTGGTGCTTGCCATTGGGTACATCATTTTCTGCTACCTGCTGGGCATGGGCGAAATGGGCATCATGGCGGGCGCTTTGGGCGGCGGCTGCATCGGCTTCCTGTTCTGGAACCACTACCCTGCCAAGGTCTTTATGGGCGATACCGGCTCGCTGTTTATGAGCGGCATGGTCATCGCGCTGGCGTTCGGCACGGGGCTGCCCTTCTTTGTGGTACTGTTTGGCATCATCTATGTTATCGAGATCGGCTCGGTGGTGCTGCAGCGTTGCTATTTTAAGCTGACCCACGGCAAGCGCATCTTTAAGATGAGCCCCATTCACCATCACTTTGAGATGAGCGGCTACACCGAAAAGCAGATTGTGGTGATGTTTGCCGTTATCACCGCCATCGGCAGCGCACTGGGAATTCTGGCGCTTAGGTTTATTTGATTATTACTTAGAAAGTAACGGAAAGGAGGCGGAAAGCCTTGGCAGAAAATAAGCGCAGAGCGCGTCCAAAATCGCAGGAGGGCTTCTTCCGCCGCCTGTTCCCCAAATATGAGAATACCAGCGTGGATCTCACCTTTTTGGTGATGGTGATGCTGCTGCTGGTATTCGGGCTGGTGATGATGTTTTCCGCCAGCTACGCGCAGGGGTACTACCGCGAGGGCAACAGCTTCCACTACATTGTACGGCAGCTGGCATGGGCGGCACTGGGACTTCTGGCGATGTTCGTCTTTTCCCGCATGGATTACCATATATGGCGGAAGCTGGCGTGGCTGCTGTTCCCCGTTGTGGTAATACTGCTGGTCCTGTGCTTTTTTATGCCGCCGGTCAATGACGCCCACCGCTGGATCTTCATCGGGAGCTTCCAGTTCCAGCCCTCGGAGCTGGCAAAGTTTTCGCTGGTGTTGCTGTTTGCCCATCTTTTGACCTCCAATGAAAAAAAGATGGGGAAGCTGAAATACGGTGTGCTGCCGTTTGGCTTTATCCTGATCGTATATGTGGGTCTGGTCATATTTGAACCGCACCTTTCCGCCGCCATTCTGCTGACGATGATGGGTGTTATCATGATGATCGTGGGCGGGCTGCCCGCAAAATGGATCGCTGCCGGCGCGGGGCTGCTTGCCGGCGCGGTCGGCATTGTTGCAGCGGTGCCCATGCTGCGGGACCGCTTTATGGACCGCTTCACCATCTGGCTCAATCCGGAATCCGACCCGCTGGGCAAGGGCTATCAGATCCTGCAGTCGCTGTATGCCATCGGTTCCGGCGGTCTTATGGGCGCCGGCATCGGCAATTCCCGCCAGAAGTACCTGTTCCTGCCGGAACCGCAGAATGACTATGTGTTCTCGGTGGTGTGCGAGGAGCTGGGCTTTGTGGGGGCGCTGGTGGTCATTCTGCTGTTTGCCCTGCTTATCTGGCGCGGGTTTACCATTGTTATCAAGTCGCGCGACCGCTTTGGCGCTATGCTGGTCACCGGCTTCATTGCGCAGGTAGGCGTACAGGCGATCCTGAATATGGCGGTCGTTTCCAACGCGCTGCCCTCCACCGGCATCAGCCTGCCGTTCTTCTCCTACGGCGGTACGGCGCTTGCCATTCTGCTGGGAGAAATGGGGATCGTGCTGTCGGTCTCCCGCCAATCGACGGTCGAAAAGGAGTAGTATGCGAATGAAAGTCCTGTTTGCCTGCGGCGGTACCGCCGGACATATCAACCCCGCCATAGCGGTGGCAACCGAGCTGCGCCGGCGGGTGCCGGACTGCGAAATTCTTTTTGTGGGCAACCCAGACGGCATGGAAGCAACGCTGGTGCCGCGGGCGGGCTTCGCCTTCGCGCCGTTCCGCTCGCTGGGGATTCAGCGCCGCCTGACTTGGAACAATATCAAGCTGAATATCCGCAGCGTCTGCCTGCTTGCCACCGCCCGTGCCCGCGCCAATAAGCTGCTGCGGGAGTTTGCCCCCGATGTAGTAATGGGGACCGGCAGCTATATTTCGGCACCGATCCTGCTGGCTGCGGCTGCCATGCACATACCCTGCATGACCCACGAGGCAAACGCCCTGCCCGGTGTTTCCAACCGTATGGTGGCGCAAAAGGTCGATAAATTCCTCATTGCAGTGCCGGAGGCGGAAAAACGCCTGCCCCCGCGCTCCGATTATATTGTGACCGGCAATCCCGTCCGTCCGGAGATCCTTGCCGCCGACCGCAAAGCCGCCCGTGCGCGGCTGGGCATCCTGCCAGAGCAGGTGTGCCTGCTTTCCTTTGGCGGCAGTCTGGGCGCGCAGACCATAAATGAGGCGGTGGCAGACCTGATGGCATGGCATGTGCCGGAGGGGAAGCTGCACCATACCCACGCCACCGGACGCTACGGGGTGGAGCTACTGCCGGAGCTGCTGCGGCAGAAGGGCGTTGCCTTTGAGAATAACCCCAACCTGGATATTCGGGACTACATACATGATATGCCCGATTGCCTTGCCGCCGCCGATCTTGTCATTGCCCGCGCGGGCGCCATGACGCTGGCGGAGCTGACCGCCGTGGGGCGTGCATCGGTGCTTATTCCCTCACCCAATGTGGCGGAAAACCACCAGTACCACAACGCCATGGTACTGGCGAACCACCACGCCGCAGTGGTCATCGAGGAAAAGGAACTGACCGGCGAAAAGCTGGTGGAGACCGTCCGTGCGTTGACCGCCGACCCCGAAAGACTGCGGGAGCTGGGGCTTGCCGCAAAAACGCTGGGCGTCCCCGATGCCTGCGCGCATATCACCGATGAACTGCAAAAGCTGTACGCGGAACACAAAAAATAAGCGGTAAGCCCTGTCCTTTCACCCCTTTTGACGCTGTGGCATAGAATACCCCCGAAAGCCTGCGGGCTGATTTTAAGGGGGGAGCGATGCCGTTCATGCGCGGATTGCGGATCACAGGAGGGAACAGGCTGACCGGAACCGTTACGGCACATGGCGCAAAAAATGCAGTGCTGCCCATATTGGCAGCGGCGGTGCTGTGTCCCGAAGTCGAGATCAAAAACTGCCCCGACCTCAGCGATGTAACGGTGAGCTGCCACATTCTGCGGGGGCTGGGCTATGCGGTGCGGCGAGAGGTGGATACCCTGTTTCTCTCCCGTGAGGACGAGGGCTGCCGCAGTATCCCGCCGGAGTATATGCGCGCCATGCGTTCTTCGATCCTGTTTATGGGCGGTATGCTGGCGCGTTGCGGCAGTGTGACGCTGTGTGCGCCCGGCGGCTGTGCCTTAGGCGGCAGACCCATCGACCTACATCTTGCTGCCCTGCGGCAGATGGGTGCGGAGATCACCGAGGAGAGCGGCATGCTGTGCTGTACCGCACCCTACGGGCTGCACGGGGCAGCGGTCACGCTGCCGTACCCCAGTGTGGGCGCCACCGAAAATCTGCTGATTGCCGCAGCGGGGATTCCGGCGGAGACCAGATTGTCCGGTGCCGCCGCCGAGCCGGAGATCACTGATCTCATCGAATTTCTGCAAAAATGCGGTGCGAAAATAGAACCGCAGACTGACGGCAGCCTGCTGGTGCAGGGGAGAGCGCGGCTTTCCGGCTGCTGCCACACCGTGCTGCCCGACCGCATCGAGGCGGCGACCTACCTTGCCGCTGCCGCCATCACCGGCGGAAGCATTACCGTACATACCTGCCCCAGCCATCTTGCGGCGCCCATGGCGGTGCTGCGGCGCATGGGGTGCTATATCCAAACTGAAGAACACAGTATCACCCTGCGGGCGCCGGAGCGCCTGACGGGGGCGGGCAGTATCGTCACGCTGCCGTACCCGGGCTTTCCTACCGACCTGCAGGCGATCTTTATGGCGCTTGCCGCGGCGGCGGAGGGCTACGCCACCGTGACCGAGACGGTGTTTCCCCGCCGCTGGGCGCATGTGGAGGAGCTGCGGCGCATGGGTGCGGATATCACCGTGGCGGGGAACTGCGCCGTGATTCGCGGCGTGCCGCTCACGGGTGCCGCCGTGACCTGCACCGATTTGCGCGCGGGTGCCGCCGTAGCGCTGGCGGCGCTTGCCACCGCAGGCGAAAGTACCGTGACCGCACTTTCCCACATCGAGCGCGGCTATGCCGACTTTGTGCCGACGCTGCGTACATTAGGTGCTGATATTACCATAACGGAAGTATAAATCAAAAAAAGGAGAATCCAAGCCCATGACTGCCAAGCCCACCCGTAAACAACAGCAGAAACGCCGCCGCCGTGCGGTATTTATCCTGCTGTTCGCGGCGGTGCTGTGCGGTGTGGGCTTTTACTGTGTTTCGGTGTTCTGCCGGGTGGTGAATGTCACCGTGATCGGCAGCAGCCGCTACAATGCCGCCGAGATCATCGAAGCCGCGGCGGTGGGGGAGGAGCAGAACCTCTTTACCGTCTCGCAGAAGACGCTGAATGAACGCATCACCGCGCTGTGCCCGTACATCGAAAGCGTGACGCTGCACCGCCGCCTGCCCGATACGCTGGAGCTGGAGCTGCACGAGTTCCAAACCATCTATGCCTGCATCGGCAGCATGGGGCGGGTCACCACCCTTTCCGCAGATGGCAGGGTGCTGGAGCAGTGCGCCTCCCTGCCGGAATACACCTGCCTTTTGCTGGGCGCGGATTTTTCCGGCTACGCGGCGGGCGAAACGCTGCCGGAGAAATGGCAGCAGGCGCTGGCGGGCGTGGATAAGGTGCGCGCGGCGCTGGAGAACGCCGGCATGCTTTCCGAGATCGGGTATGTCGAGATCGGGGAGGAACAGAGCTACAAGGCGATCTATCAGGACAGGATACAGCTGCGGCTGGGCAGTGAGTACGATCTTTCCCAGAAGCTCCAGATCGCGAAAAAGATCATCAGCGATGAACTATCGTCGGATTTTACCGGATATCTGGACGTTTCGGTGAACGGGCGCGCCTACACCCGCGCGCTGCCGCTGACGCAGATCGCCGATGCACAATATCTTGCTGTGATAGGAGGAAAACAGTAGCAGATATACGGCTTTTGGGTTGCAATTTACAGGCGTTTCTGTTATGATAAAAAAGGAGAAAACTACAAAACAGGAGGCAATAGTGCTGATGATGAACATAGAGCTGGATAACGACTATGAAAAAATGGCTGCGATCAAGGTGCTGGGTGTCGGCGGCGGCGGCGGAAACGCGGTCAACCGCATGATCCAGTCCGGCATGAGCAGCGTGGAATTTATCTCGGTCAATACCGATAATCAGTCCCTGCGCTTTTCCAATGCCTCTTACAAGCTGCACATCGGTGATAAGCTGACCCGCGGGCAGGGCGCCGGCGGCGACCCTGCCAAGGGCGAAAAGGCAGCGGAGGAAAGCGAAGACGAGATCACCTCGGTGCTGCGCGGCGCCGATATGGTATATATCACCGCAGGCATGGGCGGCGGCACCGGCACCGGCGCGGCTCCCGTTATTGCCCGCATCGCACACGATATGGGGATCCTCACCGTCGGCGTGGTCACCAAGCCCTTTTCCTTTGAGGGCAAGCGCCGCATGGATCAGGCGACCGCCGGTATCGAGCGGCTGAAGGAGCATGTGGACGCCCTACTTGTCATTCCCAACGAGCGTCTGCGCAGCATCTCGCAGGAGAAGATCACCCTTGCCAATGCCTTTGCCAAGGCGGACGAGGTGCTGCTGCAGGCAGTGCAGAGCATCTCCGACCTCATCAATATTCCCGGCATCATCAATCTGGACTTCGCCGATGTTACCTCCATCATGAAGGACGCCGGCTATGCCCACATGGGTCTTGGCGCTGCCAGTGGTCCCAACAAGGCGGAGGAAGCCGCCCGTATGGCGATCGCCTCCCCGCTGCTGGAGACCTCCATCAACGGTGCGCGCGGCGTTATCGTCAATTTCCTCGTCCCGCCCGATGTGGATCTGGAGGACATCACCAACGCCTCCCAGATGATCCACGATGCCGCCCACCCCGAGGTCAACCTCATCTGGGGTGTCGCCTTTGATGAAAACCTGCAGGACGAGATCAAGATCGTCGTCATCGCTACCAACTTCGACCATGAATCCGGCTTCCGTATTCCCACCCCGCCGGTGGATACCGAGGTGCCGGAGGACAAGATCACCGAGGTGGAGCCGCAGACCGAGCAGGAGCCTGCCAATGACGATCTGGATATTAGCGCCCTCATTGATATGCTCAATCACGACAGGGACAAGCGTTCCTGATCTTCGGTAAACCGTTCCCCCTGTCCTTTTCCGGCAGGGGGATCACTTTTTCGCGCGAAATCAAAAAGGGGAGGAACACCCAATGAAAGTACTGTTGACCGGCGGTGCCGGATACATCGGCAGCCATACCGCCGTAGAGCTGCTGCGGCAGGGCTGCGATATCGTAATAGCGGACGATTATTCCAACAGCAGCCCCGTGGCAGTGGAACGCATCAAGAAAATTGCCGGACGGGACTTTGCCGCCTACCGCACCGATGTGACCGAGCGGGAAGCGGTGCGCCGCATCTTCGCGGAAAACAAGATTGACTGCGTTATTCACTTTGCCGGTAAAAAGGCGGTGGGGGAGTCGGTTCAGATCCCTCTCAGCTACTACCGCACCAACCTTGATGCCGCCCTGACGGTGCTGGAATGCATGAAGGAGGCGGGTGTCACCCGCTTCATCTTCTCCTCCTCCGCCACCGTGTACGGCTCGCTCAATCCCATTCCCTATCGGGAGGATATGCCCCGCGGGGAATGTTCCAGCCCCTACGGCACCACCAAGGCGATGATCGAAAAGATATTGGAAGACGCCGCCCATGCCGATCCCGGCCTTTCGGCGGTACTGCTGCGGTATTTCAATCCCATCGGGGCACACCCCTCGGGGCTCATCGGGGAGGACCCGCAGGGGATCCCCAATAACCTGCTGCCCTATATCGCACAGGTCGCGGTGGGGCGGCGGGAACGGCTTACGGTCTTCGGCGGGGACTACCCCACGCCGGACGGCACCTGCCGCCGCGACTACCTGCATGTGATGGACCTTGCCGCGGGGCATCACCTTGCCGCCCGCTACGCCATGGAGCATACCGGCGTCACGGCGGTGAATTTAGGCACCGGCACCCCGTACAGCGTGCTGGAGGTCATCAAAGCCTTCGAGGAGGCAAGCGGCAGGGAAGTTCCCTATGTCATCGGTGACCGCCGCGCGGGCGACCTGCCGGAATACTGGGCGGACGCCGCCAAAGCCCGGGAGCTTTTCGGCTGGCGGGCGCAGTACACCCTCCGCGATATGTGCCGCGATACCTGGGCATGGCAAAGTCAAAATCCGCAGGGCTACCCCAAGGGCTGACCTGCTCCCATTCGGGCGGCGGTGCTCCGCTCCCCCTCGGAACACCGCCCCTTCGGGTGCGGTATTCCTCGCCCGCTTTGCCCCGCCGCCCTGCTTTTTCCGTAAACCGCAAAAAAAGAGACCCCGCGGGGTCTCTTTTCGCTTTTATAGCAGTTATTCCACCGTCACGCTCTTGGCGAGGTTGCGGGGTTTATCCACATCGCAGCCGCGGGCATTTGCCGCCCCCAGCGCGATGAGCTGCAAGGTGACGACCAGCAGCAGCGGCACATATTCGTCCTCTACCGCCGGCAGCCGAATGATCTCATCATAGCACTCGGGATCGACCTCCAGCCCCTCCAGCGTGATCAGCAGCACATGGGCGCCGCGCGCCTTTACTTCCTTTACATTGCTTATCATCTTGCCCAGCGTTTTGCGCTGCGTCGCCAGCGCGATGACCGGTGTACCATCGGTGATCAGGGAGATGGTGCCGTGCTTCAGCTCGCCCGCGGCATATGCCTCGCAGTGGATATAGCTGATCTCCTTGAGCTTGAGGGAGCCTTCCATCGCCAGCGAGTAATCCAGCCCCCGCCCAAGGTAGAAAAGATGCTCGGCATTTTTCAGCCCATCGGCATAGCGGAAGAATTCCGGCTCCATCGCCAGCACATGCGGCAGGTAGCTGATGGCGTTCAGCAGCTCCGGCAGCTGGCGGCGGCACCATTCCTCCGGCGCACCCTTATCCGCCGCGATGCGGAAACCCAAAAGGTACATCATCGCCACCTGTACCGAGTACGCCTTGGTGCTCGCCACGGCGATCTCCGGACCCGCGTAGGTGTACAGACAATAGTCCGCCTCCCGCGCAATGGAGGAACCGACCACATTGACAATGCCGATGACGGGGATATGGTTTTCCTTAAAGAGCCGCAGTGCCGCCAGTGTATCGGCGGTCTCTCCGCTTTGGCTGACCACCACGGCAGCGCAGCCGGGGGTAAAGATGGGGTCACGGTAGCGCAGCTCGCTGGCGACCTCGACCTCCACCGGCAGGCGCGCCAGCTTTTCGATGATCGCCTTGCCCACCATGCCGCTGTACATGGCGGTGCCGCAGGCGGAGATATAGAGTTTTGTCACATTCTTAAAGAAACCGTCCGGCAGACCGTCGCCCTCAAAGGTCACAAAGCCGTCGCGGGTGCGCCCGTCGATGGTATCGGCAAGGGCGCGGGGCTGCTCGTGGATCTCCTTCTGCATAAAGCAGGGGTAGCCGCCCTTCTGCGCCTGCTCCACCGACCAGTTGGCGGTTTTCGCCGCCTTTTCGATGGGGGTGCCGTCCGGCGCGTAGAAGCGCAGCTCGCCGTGGTGCGCCGCCACCACTTCTTCCTCCTCCAGCAGGTAGTACCGGCGGGTGTATTCGATGATGGCAGGTACGTCGGAGGCAACATAGCTGCCCCCCTCGTCCTGTGCGGCAATAAGCGGACTGCCCCGCCGGATCCCGTAAACGGTATCCGGTTCGCCCTCCAGCAGCATACAGAAGGCATAGGCGCCCTCCATTTCCGCCGTGGCAGAGTGAATGGCAGTAATGGGATCGTTATGCAGCATCAGGTGATGATCCAGCAGAGCTGCGGCAATTTCGGTGTCGGTTTGGGTCAGAAAGTGATAGCCCTCCGTCTCCAGCCGCTCCCGCAGCGACCGGTAATTTTCTATAATGCCGTTATGCACCAGCGTGACACGACCCTGCCGGTGCGGGTGGGCATTCACATCATTGGGGACGCCGTGGGTCGCCCAGCGGGTGTGCCCGATCCCGCAATGGCTGGCAAGCCCCCGATCGCCGCAGGCGGCACGCAGGTTGGCAAGCCGCCCCGCCGCCTTGATGACCTCGACCGTTCCGTTCTCCCATAGGGCAAGGCCGGCGCTGTCATAGCCGCGGTATTCCAGGTTCTCCAGCCCATGCAGCAGCTTTTCCCGGGCGTATTCCGCCCCCGAATAACCAATAATTCCACACATAAAAACAAAAGGCTCCTTTCCTGCAGATGTCCGTCTGACAGAAGAGAAACCCAAGATAAAACGCATTTGGCCCTATGGCACGGCAAACCGGTACGGCACGCCGCATCGGCAGGATAACGAAAACCAAAGGGGAGAACGCGAATAAGCGGTCACTCTCCGTGGGGTTCCCACAGGGGCGGCTAAAAAGCCCCGCTGTCGGGACATCTGTTCTGTTCGTTATCCATAGCCGGTTCTTTGTTGCACGGTCGCCCGTGGTTTTTGCACCGACCTGCGCTGTGGCAGCAGCGGGAGGGCATCCGCCGAATTTTCGATACTCCCTCCACCTCGTCGTCCGCCCGAAAAGGAGCACGGGGCGGCACTGGCGCTATGAACAATAGTATTATAGCAAAACGCAGCCATCTTGTAAAGAAAAAAGAGGAAAGAGCCTGCCGGTCCTTCCCTCCCATATTATGCAGCCTTATGCCGGAATATGCGGCTCCGCCTGCTCCGCCTCCAGCTGCGCCAGATGGGTCTGGTAGCGGTCAAGGATCGCTTCCTCCAGTGTGTGCCGCGCCTCCGGTGTGATGGGGTGGGCAATATCACGGAAGGTGCCGTTTTCATCTTTGCGGCTGGGCATGGCGACAAACAGCCGCTCCGGTCCCTCTATGACCTTGATATCATGTACGGCAAGGTCGCCGTCGATGGTGACCGAGACCAGCGCCTTCAGCCGCGCGTCCTCATAAATTTTGCGAATTCGGATATCGGTGATGTTCATGCCTGTTTCTCCTTTCGGGTGCTTCCTGTTTTTTGTTGGGCGGTGCTGCCGCCTTTACCGTTAGCCTTGTCCGCGCAGCGGCAAAATATGCACCCGCTGCCGCTTTTTGCGGGAAAAACGCCCCTGCTATTGTCAAAACCCCTCTCTTTGGGGTATAATATACCAAGCATGAATTTTGGTAAGGTGGCGGTCACTATTATGATGAAACCGATCGAGAAGATCCCCGAAGGGGTAAAGCATATCCACTGCATCGGCATCGGCGGCAGCGGCATGTTCCCGCTGGTACAGATCCTGCACGGCAGGGGCTATACCATCACCGGCAGTGATAATAACGAAAGCGATATAGTCAACCTGGAGCGTGCCATGGGCATCGAGGTAATGATGGGGCAGCGGGCGGAAAACATCGCCGGCGCTGATCTCATTCTCTATTCCGCCGCTATCATGGAGTCAAACCCCGAGCTGATCGCCGCGCGGGAAAGCGGGCTGCCCCTGTGGGAGCGCGCCAGAATGCTGGGCGCGGTCTCCAGCTGGTACAGCGAGGCGCTGGGCGTCTGCGGCACCCACGGCAAGACCACTACCACCGCCATGATCGTCCAGATCCTCTACATGGCGGGGTTGGATCCTTCGGCGGTCATCGGCGGCAAGCTGCGCACCATCGGCGGCTACGGGCGCAGCGGTAAAACGCAGCGTTTTGTCTACGAGGCGTGCGAATTTAAGGATACCTTCCTTTCCACCCACCCCGATATTGCACTGGTATTGAACATTGATAATGACCACATGGAGTATTTCCACACCGTGGAAAATGCCATGAAGAGCTATACCAGGTTCGCCGAAAAAGCCCATACTGTCCTGTATAACGGCAGCGATGAAAAGACCTGCCGCGCCATGGCGGAGGCAGCGGGGGAGGGAAGAACCTTCCTCACCTTTGGCTGGGAGGAGACCAATGACTATTATCCTGCCAATATCCGTCACCTTGGCGGTTTGGATCGCCGCTTTACCCTGATGTTCCGCGGCAAGCCGCTGACCGAGATCCATCTGCAGATCCCCGGCGACCACAATATCCTGAACGCCGTTGCCGCCGCCGTGGGCGCCATGCAGCTGGGCGCCACGCCGGAGCAGGCAGCCGCCGGTCTTGCCGCCTTTACCGGCGCGGGACGCCGCTTTGAGGTGCTGGGCAAGACCCACAATGGCGCCACCGTCGCCGATGACTACGCCCACCACCCCGCCGAGCTGCGCGCCACCCTCACCGCCGCCAAGGAACTGGACTTTAAGCGGGTGTGGGCAGTGTTCCAGCCGTTTACTTTCAGCCGCACCTATATGCTGCTGGAGGACTTTGTCTCTGCCCTTTCCATCGCCGACCGCGTGGTACTTTCTCCCATCATGGGCAGCCGTGAGGTGAATACCTACCACATTCGCTCCGAGGATCTGGGCGAGAAGATAAAAGGGTGCGTCTGCCTGCCCTCCTTCGAGGCAATGGCGGATTACATCGACCAGCATGCCGAAGCGGGAGATCTAATCCTGACCCTCGGCTGCGGCGATGTTTATAAATGCGCCCGCATGATCCTGCACCACGAATGATTTATTTGGAGGCTCCCCCTTGCGGGGAGCTTCTTCCTTTTTACCGGCTTTGAGCCGCCGGTGCACGGAACAATAAAACTGGAGAAAATCAAAATATGTATTAAGCTGTTAATGCGGAGAGGGCTGCTGCGAAGTTTTCGATCCACCCTTTTTCAAAAGGGTGGCGAATTCCAAAGGCAGCGCCTTTGGCCGCCCATCTCAATGGGCGAAATCTCCTTTTCCGGAGGGCGCTCCGCAGGGGGGTGAATTTGCAAAATGATCCAGTGGATCGTTTTGCAAAGAGGGGGCGCCCTGCAAGAGAGGGCGCCCCCTTAGTAGCAGCGCCCTAAGATGTTTTACTTCATTGCGCCTTTTTCAATTTGATTTATTGTGCATCTGCAACAAAAAACTTCGCCAAGCTTCGTCAATATATCAGCGTCTCCCCAAAATGTTTACACTCTATTAAAAATTGCTTGCAATGGAGGGAAAATGGTGATATAAATGGAGCAACAGAATAAAGCCATTCAGGTAGAGGTCGCGGGCTTCATCAGTATCTGCCCCATACGGCACGGGGTGCCGGAGCAGAGAAAGGGAAGACCGCCGAAGTGAAAAAGCTCCCCCGAGAGCCTTTTTGCTGGGACGCAGCAGAATATGCTGCGGACTGTCACAGGAACTGTGGAGAGCTATCGGCAGCTAAGAGCGTTATTTGCATTTTCGCCAGCCATGAGATTTGTTTTCCGCATTTCTCATGGCTTTTTTTGATTGCAAATTCTTTTGGGAGGTCAATTCTATGTTTGGTACTTTCTGGGCGCTCGTTCCCCCCGTCATCGCTATCGCGTTGGCGCTTATCACCAAGGAAGTTTACAGCTCACTCTTTATCGGCGCGGTCGCCGGCGCCCTGTTCTATGCCGGCTTCCATGTAGAGGCACTCGACTCTCTGCTGAATGACGGTGTCGTTGCTGCCATCAGAGATAACGCCGGTATCTTCATGTTCCTCGTGCTGCTCGGTATCCTTGTCGCCCTGCTCAATAAGGCCGGCGGTTCCGCAGCCTTCGGCGCTTGGGCCAAGGCGCACATCAAGACCCGCGGCGGCGCGATGTTCGCCACCTTCCTGCTGGGTGTCCTCATCTTTGTAGACGACTACTTTAACTGTCTGACTGTCGGCAGCGTGATGCGTCCCGTTACCGATAGTCACCACGTTTCCCGCGCCAAGCTCGCCTATCTTATCGATGCTACTGCTGCCCCCATCTGCATGATCGCCCCCATCTCCTCCTGGGCGGCTGCCGTTTCCGGCGTCGTGGAGGACTACAGCGGCTTCGATCTGTTCGTCCGCGCCATTCCTTTCAACTTCTATTCCATGCTCACCATCGTCATGGTGCTGTTCCTCTGTAAGACCGGCATGGACTACGGCCCCATGCGCCGCCATGAGCTGAACGCTATCCGCAATAACGACCTGTTTACCGAGGGCGAGCAGCCCGAAGCGGTCGAGGAGGTCTCCAACCCCCGCGCAAAGGTAGTCGACCTGCTGCTGCCCATCATCGTACTGGTCGTGCTGTGCGTCGGCGGTCTGGTCTACTCCGGTTACCTCAATGGCGGCACCGATCTCATCAGTGCCTTTGAAAACTGTGATGCCTTCTTCGGTCTGCCCTGGGGCGCCGTGGTCGCTCTCGTGTTCACCGTCATCTATTTTATCGCACGCCGTGTTATCTCTTTCAAGGACGCCATGAGCTGCATTCCGCAGGGATTCTGCGCCATGGTTCCCGCTATCCTTATCCTCACCCTTGCCACCTCGCTGAAGAACATGACCACCCTGCTGGGCGCCAAGGAATTCGTCGCCGGTATGATGCACAGCGCCTCCAGCAGCCTTTACAGCCTGCTGCCCGCCGTCATCTATCTAGTTGCCTGCGGTCTGGCGTTTGCCACCGGTACCTCCTGGGGTACCTTCGGTATCCTTATCCCCATCGTCACCGAGGTATTCAAGGCTGACTTTACCCTAATGATCGTCGGCGTTTCCGCCTGCCTTGCCGGTGCGGTATTCGGTGACCATGTTTCCCCCATCAGCGATACCACCATCATGGCTTCCGCGGGTGCCCAGTGCAACCACCTGAACCATGTTTCCACCCAGTTCCCCTATGCCGCCACCGTCGCGGTCGTGGCATTCGTCACCTACATCATCGCGGGCTTTATCCCCAATGCGGTCATCGTGCTGCCCATCGGTATCGTGCTCATGCTTGCCACCCTGTTTGTCATTCGCGGTTCGGTCAACCGCAAGTCCGCCGAGGGCTGAGTTCCAAGCTGTTATCTTCCCGCCAGCCTCTCCGCAAAAAGGAGGGGCTGGCTTCTGCTTTTTCCGCAACCCTTGCCAAAGCGGCAGGCACCCGCCCCGCAGGGCGATGCTTCGCATCGTGCGCCCTTCGGGCGCTGCGCGCGGCTTCGCCGCGCGCCCCTGCGGGGCGTCTCTCCTTTTTACCCCCTATCCACACCCGCCGCCCCCATTTTTCATAGAATGAACTGCGCCGCATTGTATTTTTGCTTTGCAGGTGGTATAATATTTCATAATATTCATTTTCACCCCTTTATTTCCCCAACTTCTTACTTCCCCGAACTCAGCAAGGAGGCTCCGTTATGCAGCCCATCACCCGTTCCGAAAAACTATCGCAGGTCCATTCCGATATCCGCGGTCCCGTCTATGTCGAGGCAATGAAGATGATCGCGGAGGGAACGCCTGTCCTGCGCCTGAATACCGGCAACCCCGCCACCTTTGGCTTTACCATGCCCCCCAGCGTAAAAAACGCCCTCTTGGAAAACGCCGAAAAAGCCGTCGGCTACTGCGATTTCCGCGGTATGCCCGCCGCCCGTCAGGCGATACTGGAGTATGAGACCGGCAAGGGGATCGAGGGTCTTACGCCGGAGGATATCTTCGTCGGCAACGGCGTCAGCGAGATGGCGCAGTTTGCCATCACCACGCTGCTCAATTACGGCGATGAGATCTTGCTCCCCACCCCCAGCTACTCCCTGTGGACGAATGTGACCCTCATCGCGGGGGCAAAGCCCGTCTTTTATACCTGCGATGAACAGTCCGACTGGTACCCCGATATCGCGGATATCCGCCGTAAGATCACCCCCCGCACCCGTGCCATTCTCATCATCAACCCCAATAACCCCACCGGCGCTCTATACCCCCGCGCGCTGCTGGAGCAGATCGTCGAGATCGCGCGGGAAAAGGAGCTGGTGCTCCTCTCCGATGAGATCTACGACCGCCTTGTGATGGACGGTAGGGAGCATGTCTCCACCGCTGCCCTTTGCCCCGATCTGCCGGTGCTCACCTTCAACGGTCTTTCCAAAAGCCATATGATCTGCGGTTTCCGCTGCGGCTGGCTTGCCGTTTCGGGTCCCCGTGCCCTCACGCAGGATTTTATTGCCGGTATGGTGGCGCTTACCAGTATGCGGCTGTGCGGCAATGCCCTTACCCAGCTCGTTATTCCCGCGGCGCTGGCAGATGAGCAAAGCACCCGCGAGCTGCTGCTCCCCGGCGGGAGGTTTTACGAGCAGCGGGAGGCTGCTGTAAATGCCCTGCGGCAGTTCGATTGCCTTTCGGTGGTCAAAAATACCGCCGCGTTCTACATCTTCCCCCGCATCGATCTCAAAAAGTGCCCCATCACCGATGATAAAAAGTTCGCTATGGATCTTCTGCACCAGAAGCATATCCTGCTGGTGCCGGGCAGCGGCTTTGATTGGCATACGCCGGATCATTTCCGCGTTGTCATGCTGCCGGAGGCGGCGGAGCTTGCTCGCGCCATGACCGATGTAGGTGAATTCCTGCAAACCTATCGCCAGTAAACCGCAAGCCCCGGCACCCACCGGGGCTTTCCACTATCACCTCCGGAGGATCTATGAAAGCCATTTTCATCGACATTGATAATACCCTGCTGGATTTTGACGAGTATGTACGCACCACTATGGCGGAGGGCTTTGCCCATTTTGGTCTGCCCGCCTATCAGCCGGAGATGTACCATGTTTTCACCACCGAGAACAACAAGCTCTGGCGCCAGATCGAGGAGGGTACACTTACTTTTGAGGAGCTGCAAAAGGTGCGCTGGAACCGCATTTTTGCTGCGTTGAGTTTTTCCTTCGATGGCGTCACCTTCGAGCGCTATTTCCGTGCCGCCCTGCACGAAAGTGCCATTCCCGTCACGGGTGCTTTGGAGCTTCTGCAAAGCCTTTCGGGACGCGGGCTCTTATGCGTAGCCAGCAACGGACCCTATGAGCAGCAGCTCCACCGGTTGGAGATCGGCGGCATGACGCCCTATTTTGACCACTTTTTTATTTCGGAGCGCGCCGGCGCCGCCAAGCCTGCCCCTGCCTTTTTTGATTACGCCTTTCGTGCGCTGAACCAAGATCGCACCGACCCCATTCTCCCGCAGGAAACGCTCATCATCGGCGACTCCCTCACCTCGGATATTGCCGGCGGCTTGCAGTACGGCATGAAAACCTGCTACTACCGCCGCCCCGGTGCCCCAGCCGCCCCCGCCGGGGTGGACTACACCGTCACCGCTCTTTCCCAGATTCCCGCCCTGCTGAAGATGGCTTGACCTGTCCTTTAACGCCCACTGCAAGCCGCATAATGGCCCCGCAGGGCGGCGCTCTGCGCCGTGACGGCCTCCGGCCGTCCCCGTGGCTTCGCCACGGTCCCTGCGGGGCCTCCCATCGGCAAACTTACCCTCATAAAAAACCGACCCACGGTTTTCCGCAGGTCGGTTTTTCTTTTATGCTGCTTTGGCAGGGCGCCCGCCCTCACCCCACCTCAATGGAGTTCAGAACTCTTACAAAGTCATCATCTTGTGCAAGGGGGCTGTAACCGCCCACCCGCATCTTATAAAAGGTGACGACAAGCATCTCGTCCCCCACATCAATGCAATATTCGGTCAGATTGATAAAGCCGGGGATCGCAGTATCAGTTACCTCTATTTGCCGGTGGTAGCTTTTGGCGGCATACCCGCCGAATTCATGCTCCTCCACCCAGTGGGCATCGCTGTATTTTTCATCATAAGCCGCAAACGGAGCGTCTTTATCTTCAATGGCTTCAAACCCTTCTACCGTTGCGATCCTCCTTGCAAGCTCGGAATCGTCCTCATAGATGGTATTCTCCCGATAAACCGTTCCCTCCGGCAGCCACAGGCTGAAGCCGCCCAGCTCCATCTTCTCATATCCAACGGCATTCTCGGTCGTTCCCTGCGGCTTCTCTATCTCCAGTCCGGCAAGGATCTCCTCAAAATCCGTGATGGAAACGACCTGCTTCCGCTCCTTGCACTGCTCCAGCCGGATCAGGTAGCCGATACCGTCCTCAGCAAAGTAATAAGACCAAGATTGATAGGGGACCCGCCTCGCCTCACTTTCCCCGGGAACAGCTTCCTTCCCCATGTATTCCTCCGTGTAGGTTTGGAACTCCCGCTCTCCCAACTGCTTCGTCTGAATATCATCATGCCTTTGCAGATAGTTATGCTGTATGTTTTCCGCCGTATCCGCGTAAAAATCGACCAGCAGCCGTCCCTCGCAGGAGATGCAGCCGTACTCCGATTCCCAGTCCGCAGGGCACTCCAAAATCAGCTGCTGCTCCTCTCCGTCGGGGGTGACGGTTACTGCCAGCTTTTTCGTTTCCTTGGTGGGCGGAGCAGGGGATGGCGTCGGTTCTTCACTCGGTTTTGTACAGGCGCACAAGGTTAAAAGCAGCAGCAAAGCCGCCAGCGTGGGTAAAAATCTTCTCATGTTTTCCTCCTAAGGCGTCTCTGTCACGGCAGGCATATAATATCTGCGGTCTTACCCCTACTATAACGGCTCAGGTCAAAAATTGCAACAGCCTGCCCGCCGCAAAAATTCCATCTCCCTTGCGGGAGATGGAAAAATGCTATAGAACGTCTGTGAAAATAGAATACGGGTAGGACGGTAATTATTTCTCCCAGCGGTGGCACAGCTCCTCCACCTCGTCCGCAAAGCGCGCTACGTCCTTGTTGGCACTCTGCCGGTAACCGTTCGCAATGCCGGAAAGCCGCTCCAGCGCAGCCAGCAGCCGGCGGAATACCTCGCTGATATAGCCGGCTTTCTTCTCCTTGTCGCGCGGGAAGTCCCGTCCCTTGGCAAGGCATGCGCCGTCCATCAGGCTGTATTCCGATTCAAAGAGCGGTACCTCGGCGGTATAGCCCAATCCCTGCAGCGTCTTGGCAAAGTCGAGCGCCGCTTCCTCCTCACCATGGACGATGAACACCTTCTTCGGCTTCTCGCCCTGCATCTCCAGCCAGTGCTGAAGTCCGTTTTTGTCGGCGTGGCTGGACATATACTTGAAGGAGCAGATCTCCGCCCGCACTGCGATCCTTTCTCCGAATAGCTTGACAGAAGAAAGACCGTCTAAAAGCAGCCGACCCATCGTTCCTTCACTCTGGAAGCCGACGAATACGACCGAGCATTCAGGACGCCACAGATTGTGCTTCAGATGATGCCGAATGCGTCCGGCTTCGCACATACCGCTGGAGGCAATAATGACCTTGGGGGTCGGATCAGTGTTCAGCGCTATGGATTCCTGCGAGGTGCGGGAAAGCTTTAATCCGGGGAAGCTGATGGGCTTAAAGCCGTTTTTCAGCAGCTCCACGGTCTCCTCATCGGCATAGCCGGTCAGGTCGCCATCATAGATCTGAGTTGCCTCCAGCGCCAAAGGACTATCCACATATACCGTAAAGTTGGGGTTGGATTTTACCAGTCCCCGTACCTTGATCTCACGGATATAGTAGAGAAGCTCCTGCGTGCGCCCTACCGCAAAGGAGGGAATCACCACATTGCCGCCCCGCGCCAGCGTCCGGTCAATAATCTCGGACAGATCCCGCGGAACGTCCTCGCCGGTTTCATGCAGGCGGTTGCCATAGGTGGATTCCATCACCACATAGTCGGCTGCCGGCACCGGCTGCGGGTCGCGGATAATGGGCTTATCCACATTGCCGATGTCGCCGGAGAAGGTGACGGTGCGGGTCTCGGCGCCCTCCGTCACCGTAAAGCGGATCGCCGCCGACCCCAGCAGGTGTCCCGCGTCATACCAGTCCGTCCCGATCCCCGGGAAAAGCTCCACATGGTCGCCGTAGCTTACCGGCACCAGCAGCGCCAGCGTGTCGGTCGCGTCCTGCACGGTGTACAGCGCTTCCTCGGTGGCGTCGCCGCTGCGCTTGTTCTTTTTGGCGCGCCACTGGGCGTCGCTCTCCTGGATCCGTGCGCTGTCCAGCAGCATGATCTTCAAAAGGTCGCAGGTCGCCCGCGTCGCGTAGATGGGACCCTTGTAGCCGTTTTTCACCAGCAGCGGCAGCCGCCCGCTGTGGTCGGTGTGGGCGTGGGTAACGCATACCGCGTCGATCGCCGTCGCGTCGAAGAACAGCTCGTTGCCGTTATATACATCGCCGCCCTGCTGCAAGCCGCAGTCGATGAGAATGTTTTTGCCGCAGGCGGTCAGGCGGTGGCAACTGCCGGTCACGACCCGCGCCGCCCCCCAAAAGCTCAGTTTCATGGTTAGGCTTCCCCTTTCAGTTTTCTGCCCCCAGTATAGCACACCCCGCGGCGAAAAGAAAGAGGACAGCAGGGCAGGGGTGGGCAGTGCCCGCATATTTTACATTCTGTTCACGGGGGCAGGGCGGCGCAGCCGCGCGCCCGCGGGCGGGCGCTCCCCGACCCTGTGGGTCGGGGAGACGGGGCAAAGTCCCGTTCGGCTGCGCCGCCTTCCGCTCCCCGCCAACCTTCCGTAAGGCGATGATCTGTCCGCCCTCCGCCGCTCCCCGCAGAATTCCCCCAAAGCCGCAAAAAACCGCCCCATGCGGGACGGCTCTTTTCACTTTTCCGGCTGCGTTACAGCTCCTTGTAGTAGGGACAGATATCCTCGTAATGCCCGTCCTTCATGCGGAACCCGCGGGGAATGACCCCGAGCTGGGTAAAGCCCAGCCGCTCGTACAGGTGACGGGCATGCAGGTTGGTCGCCACCACCGCGTTGAACTGCATCACGCCAAAGCCCAGCGTCTTGCCCATAGCAAGGCAGTCCCGCACCAGCTTTTCCCCGATGTGCAGCCCGCGGGCTTCTTTGCTCACCGCGTAGCTCGCGTTGCAGATGTGTCCGCACCGCCCCACATTGTTGGGGTGCAGAATGTAAAGCCCCAGCACCCTGCCGCTTTCGTCCTCCGCCACACCGCAGTGGCTCTGCGCCGCAAAGAACGCCTTGCCGCTTTCCTCGGTCAGCAGCTCCTCCTGCGGGAACGCTATGCCGTCCTCCACCACCTCGTTCCAGATGGCGACCATTTCCGGCAGGTCACGCTCCTCATATCCTCTTACCGTTATCTGCATGGGTTTTGTCTCCTTTTGCTTGCTTTTCGGGTTCCTGCCCGCCGCGGGTCACGGTCCCGCAGGGCGGCGTTCCGCGCCGTGACGGTCTTGCGACCGTCCCCCGTGGCTGCGCCACGGTCCCTGCGGGACCGCTCCGCCCTCGGCAGGTTTTACCCGTGTTTTTACTGCTCCATCAGTCCGGTGATCAGCCGGCACAGCTCTGCCGGCTCCTCGATCGGCACGCCGCCGATGAGACATCCCTCGGCATACAGCAGCTTGGTGTAATCCGCCAGCTTCTCCTTATCGGTCACGGCGTATTCCTTCAGCTTGGCGGTCACGGGGTGCTCGGGGTTCAGCTCCAGCACCACCTCCGCCTTAAAGCGCCCCTCCCGACCGGGCATGGCGTTCAGGGTCTGCTCCATCTCCATCGAAAGCCCGCCCTCGGTGGAAAGACACACCGGGTGGGATTTCAGTTTATCGGTAAAGCGCACGGCGTGTACCTTTTCGCCCAGCGCCTCCTTCATCGCGGCAAAGAGGTCGGTGGCCGCCTCGTTCTCCTCGGCAAGCGCCTTCTTCTGCTCCTCGGTGGAAAGGTCTATCTCGTCAGTGCGGATATTGAGGAACTTCTTGCCGTCATATTCCCGCAGCGTCTTGATGGCAAATTCATCGACCTGCCCCACCATGTACAGCATTTCGTAGCCGGCTTCCTTGATTTGATCCGCCTGCGGCAGAGCGTCCACCGCCTCCACGGTGCGTCCGCAGCCGTAGTAGATGGCTTCCTGCCCCTCCTTCATGCGGCTGACATACTCCTTCAGCGTGGTCAGCTTCTTTTCGGTGGAGGAGTAGAACAGCAGCAGATCCTGCAGGGTGTCCTTGTGGGCGCCGTAGTCCAGGCACAAGCCGTAGGTCAGCTGCGTGCCGAATTCCTTCCACAGCGCTTCGTATTTCTCCCGCTCATTGGCAAGCAGTTTTTCCAACTCACCCTTGATGCGGCGCTCCAGCGCGCGCTCGATAAGCTGGAGCTGGCGGTCATGCTGCAGCATCTCACGGCTGATGTTGAGGGAAAGATCCTCGCTGTCCACCAGCCCCCGCACAAAGCTGAAATAATCCGGCAGCAGGTCGGCGCACTTTTCCATGATGAGCACGCCGCGGGAATAAAGCTGCAAGCCCTTTTCATAGCCGGTGGTGTAGTAGTCCATCGCGGCATGCGCCGGAACAAACAGCAGGGCGTTAAAGGTGGCGCTGCCCTCGGTGCGGGTGTGAATGACCAGTGCGGGGTCCTCGTAGTCGTAGAACTTGTTTTTGTAGAAGTCGTTGTACTCCTCCGGCGTGACCTCGCTCTTCTGCTTGCGCCACAGCGGGATCATGCTGTTGAGGGTCGTCTCCTCCCAGACGGTCTCATATTCGGGCTTTTCGGGGGCTTCCTCGCCCTCCGGCACCGCCTTGGGGCGGTACTG
>CAKSYU010000011.1 GCA_934524965.1 uncultured Angelakisella sp. | reverse complement strand
TCTTTTCATCACCCTATTCTATTGTACCATATCTACGAGAAAAAGCCCAGCTCCCACTGGACTTTTTCGACAAGCTGTGGGGTGCCGCTTTACTCGGCACCCCTTTGCTTATCTCCCCACTCCTACTACAAACCATAAAAAAGACCCCACAACGGTCAACACCACCCCCAACAGCTTCCTGTCCGATGAACCATCTGAGACGAGGAAATATACCCCCATCACGGGCATAAATACCAATCCCAGAATACAAGCCAGTAGGCAGGAATCATCAAAGAAATCGCCGTTTTTTCCGGATGACATTCTTTTCACCTCCCTTTGTTATCTTCTAATCTATTGTTTTCTCCGTCCCATTGTCTCCGTCGGCACTGCCCTTTTTGCCCCGCTATCAGGTCAGCACCACGATCCAGATGACGATGCCGACGACAATGAGTACCGCACCGATGATCTGCTTGACAAGGCTTTGCCTGTTGCCGAGCATAAAAAGACCGATGATGGGCATACCGAACACGAGCAACGCCAGAATGACCAGCACGGTCAAAAGCTTTTGGGTACCGTCATCTCTGCCGAATGACATGCTCCCCACCTCCTTTTTGCTGTCTCTAATCTACCACTTTCTCTGTCCCATAGTCCGTACTCACACTGCTTCTTGCCGCAAAAAATCACCGGAAAAAGCCGTTTTGGGAGCTTTCTCCGGTGATATTTCTTTATTTATGCCGTTATTTTGCTTTCAGCGTCTCTGCATCCTGCGTCGCGGGGATCGGTGTATCACCGCCGTACTGGTCGGCAAGATATTCCCGCAGCACCGGCTGGCGGTATGCCTCCTCCAAGGGAAGGAACATCGGCAGACCGTAGGTTACGGTACCGTCCGGCGCGATCCGCACAAAGCTGAGGTACAGGCAGTTATCGCTGCCGGTATTGGGGTCATTGCAGGTCGCCAGCGCTAAGAGCGGCTCGGCTTCCTCTTTGCTTAGCAAAATGCCGTCGTAGTATTCCGCCTGGTTGAAGATCTCGGTCTCCACGCCGTACCACAGCGGAAGAATGGTCCTGCCGCTGCCCAACACATCGCAGCCCCATGTGGTGACAAAGATGCCGTCCCACTCGGCGGGGGTCAGGTAGCTTTCCAAGCCCCACTGCCGCAAAAGCTCCAGCGTGTGGGTATTGCTCTCCCCTACCGGCACCATAAAGCTGCCGTAGAAGTCCTTTTTCGCCGGCTGGCGGCTGTAGCGCTCCTCCAGCTCGCTTTCCAGGTAGAGATAGCAGACCGTCTTCCGCGCGGGGCTGTAATAATCCATCGCCTTTTCTGCCAGCAGATCCAGCCGCAGCGCCGCGACCAGCATCGCCATATCATGATCGGTCTCGGTCAGCGTGGTTTTATCAAAACCGGTCCTATCGCACAGGTCGATCTGCCGGTAGGTGTTTTCCTCCGCCGACCAGTAGTACAGGGGGTTGGTGCGGCTTTGGAATTCGGGGGTGTCCTCCAGGGCAGAATAGGCGGCAAGCAGGGTATCATCGCCGTAGGCGTAGTACACCCGCTTCATGGTTCTGCCGTCGTTAAAGGTGTATTCCAGCGCGATTCTGCCCATAAAGTTTTCGCCGCTGCTCCCCTCGTTCAGCCCGCCGCCCTCGGTAAGCAGGCGGTGCAGTGCCGTTGCCGCCTGCAGCGCCTCCTGCCCGCGCAGCGTCACATCGTCGATACTGTCGTAGCTGTAATAGGTGATATGGTTATCCGCCCCGTAATTGCTCATGCTGTAGTAGCGGTTATCCTCCTCGTAGACGTACGATTTTCCGGCATTGTTCAGGCTGACATAGTCATAGCGCCCGCGGTAATCCACCGTCACCGAGGCAAGCCGCTCGGCGTCGGGCACCCGTGTCTCGAAGCCCAGCCCGCCGGTAAAAAGGATCCCGAGGTAAGCGACCGTCACGACGGTCATGGCAAGCCCTGTCACGATGCTGCGCCGTTTCATGCCCCTAAAGCCGCGCCCCAAGATCAGCTCGGTAAAGAAGTAGACCGCAAGGGAGAATACCGCCGTCCAGATAAGATTGACGGTTTTGCTGTCCGCGCCGGTAATAGCGCCGAACAGGATCCCGAAGCCCAAGCCCCCTACAAAGGTCGCCACAAAGCGGAACACACCGGCGGCGAACCCCTGCCGGCAGCGGCTTTCGGCACGCTCGCTGGGGCGGCGCTGATACAGCCGCACTGCCGCCCACAGCAGCAGTACGCCGGCGGCAAGCCAGATCGCCAGCGCCGTGTACAGCCATTCGCCCTTTGCGGAGTAGCTGCCAATCATGGTAAGCGAGGGAGTAAGGGTGCAGAACACCTGCCATTTCAAATCATAATCCCAGCCGGCAAGGTAACTGCGGCACATGACCATATGGGTGAGGCACAGCACCGGCAGCGCCGCTAAATAGACGCCGGAAAAGAGAAAGGTATCAAAGGTGGAGCCGACCTGCGTGGCGGCAAGGTAGACGATAACGATGATGGCAAAGGCGGTGATGTACCACCCTAAAAGATCCAGCGCCACCGCGCCGAGATGAAATTCCGCCCTATCCGGCGTCATGCCGTGCCGCACCGCCGCCAGAATAGCGGTAAGCAGGGTGTTGACGGTCATGGGCAGCGCCACGGTAAGGAAATTTGCCAGCACATTGCCCAAAAGGAGCTGACCGCGGGTGACGGGCAGGCTGTGGTACAGATCCACCGCGCGGTGGTTGTGCATATAGCCTACGCCGGTAAGGGCAAGGATAAAGCTGCCCGCCAGCCACAAAAGGCACACGACCCCCACCGCGACGCCGGCATACAAGCCGCCCTCATCGGCGGTGCTGATATTTTCGTAGATCCAGACGCCGTTTTCCTGCCAGCGGCGGAACATAGCAAGCAGGTAGGGCAGCGGAATACCGACAAACCCGATGAGCGCCAGATACACCATATTGGGGAGATTTTTGCGCAAAAGCCCCCGCAGCAGACTGCCGAAGCGGTCAGGAGAGGATGTTGCTGTAGTCATAGCCGACCGCCTCCATTTCTCCGATGAATACTTCCTCCAGCGTCATGGGCAGCGCCTCGGCAAAGAGGGGGCGCTGCGCCTCCAGCACGGCAAGGGTCTCCTCCGCCGTGCCGCGCACCAGCAGGCTGACCAGCTTTCCGCGTTCCTTTTTATCCAGAATGGCAAGCCCTGTGGCTTCCCAATCCACGGGGTGATCGTATGCCGCCTGCACACGGCAGAAGCCGAGCTTGAGGGCATCGAGGTCTTTCTCAAACAGCAGCCGCCCCGCGGAAAGCAGACCGACCTGATCGCAGAGATCCTCCAGCTCCCGCAGGTTGTGGCTGGAGATGACCACTGTGGCGCCGCGCTCCGCGATCTCCTCCGCCAGCAGCTTTTTTACCATCAGGCGAATGACGGGGTCCAGTCCGTCAAAGGCTTCGTCCAGCAGCAGGTAATCGGCGTGGCAGCACAGCGCCGCCAGCAGCGCCGCCTGCCGGCGCATTCCCTTGCTGAAGGTGGAAAGGGGCTTTGCGGTCTCCAGCGGGAAGCAGCCGCACAGCTTATGGTAGGTCTCCATGGAAAAGCCGGAGTACAGCCCCCGATAAAAGGCGGCGATCTCCTCCACGGTGCTTTTGGGCGGAAAATAAAGGTCATCGCTGAGGTATAATATCTTATCCTTGGCGGCGATATTCTCGAAGACCGGCTCGCCCTCCAGCGTGATGCTGCCGCCATCGGGGCGGTAAACGCCGCACATCAGCCGCATCAGGGTGGATTTGCCGCTGCCGTTGGGTCCCACCAGACCGTAGATGCAGCCCCGCCCGATCTCGGTATTCAGCCCGTCCAGCGCTGTTTTATCTCCGAACCTTTTTACAAGGTCTTTTGCTTTCAGCATGTCTTGTCACCTCCGTAGCATTGCTCCAACAGGGCATAGGCAGCGGCGCGGTCTATCCCCGCCAGCCGTGCCTGCCGCAGGGTCTCCCGCAGCTCGTTTTCGGCGCGTTCCCTGTTGGCTTCGGCGGCGTTTTCTCTGCCACCCACAAAGCAGCCCTTGCCGCCCACCGTATAAATAACGCCCTCGCCCTCCAGCTCCTGATACGCCTTTTGGACGGTATTGGGGTTCAGCCCCGTTTCAGTCGCCAAAGCGCGCACGCTGGGCAGGCGGCTTTCCGGCGGAAAAACGCCCATGACGATCAGCTCGGTGATCTGTTCCTTGATCTGCTGATAGACCGGCACGCGGCTGGTGGGGTCCAGTTGGATCATTGCTCTCACTTCCTTTATCTGAATGGCTGTGTAATACTAAAACAGGAAAACGGCGGAAGCTGTGCAGCTGGCAAAGCGCCACGCCCCGCGGCTCCGGCGGCAGCCGGAGCAGGCGGGCGCCCCGCAGGGACGCCCGTGAGGAGGGAGCCGCCCCGCGGGGCGGCTCCCTCCGGCGGGGCGCAGCGCTGCCGGCGGGCAGTAATTTTCAAAAAAAGAGTAACAGGCTATGCCGTGCGGATCATGACGCTTTCGCGGAACAGCGGCATCATCAGGTAGCCCTGCGCCTTCAGTGTGTCGATAATATCCGGCAGGGCAGCGAGGGTGGCGGCGCTGTAATCGTGCATCAGCATTACGACGATCTTCTGGTCACCCACAGAGGAAACTGCGTTGCGGTACGCCTTTGCCGCGGTCAGCTCACCGGGCATGCCGTCGCCGGTGGCGCAGTTCCAGTCCACATAGCCCAGCCCATCGGCAGCCAGTGCCGCCGCAATGGTCGCTTTATCGGCGCCCGCTGTTGGGCTGCCGCCGGGGAAGCGGTAGATCTGCGGGGTGACTCCCACCGTTTCGGTCAGCCATGCCTGCTGGTCACGGATCTCCTTGATGCAGCTTTCGGCGCTCTCATACACCGCCTTGATCTTGTGGGAATAGCTGTGGTTGGCAATGGTGTGCCCCTCCCGGATCTCCCGCCGGATCTCCGCCACATGGTCGGGGCGGTGCCGCAGGAAAAAGGTGGCGTGAACGCCCTTTTCCTTTAAGATATCCAGCACGGCGGCGGTGGTATTATCGTAGGGACCGTCATCAAAGGTGAGGTAGGCGATCCTGCGGTCGCTTTCCCCTGCCTTGATCTGCCGTTCCAACTCTGACAGCAGCCGGAAGCCCTCGGCTTTCTGTTCCTCTATCGCCTGCGGCAGCGCGTTCTGCTGCGCCACCGCTGCCTGCAAGCCCAGCACCTCGGCGGTCAGCGCCTCGTTTTCGGCGGAGACTGCCGCCAGCTCCTGCCGTGCTGCCTCCAGCCGCTCGCTGCTGGGGTCGGTTATTCTTATTCCTGCCGCGACCGCCGCCACCACCGTCAGCACGGTGATAAGCACCGGCAGCGGGCTGCTTTTCTTCGTCCTGACAGCCGCCATACGGCACCTCCCATCAACCGGCAAGCTCCGCTTGCAGTGCTTCCTTCCACAACTGCCAGCTTTGCAGCGTTTCATTTGCGTCGCTGTTCTGTTCCTCTAGTGCCGCCAGCTCCAGCTCCAAGGCGGTTTTTTGCTGCCGCAGCGTCTCGTTTTCCCGCTGCGCCGCCTTGTGCGCGTTTTGCAGCTCCATCAGTTCCCGGTTTGCCGTCCGCCAGCCGGTGGCGCCCCAATAGCCCACCCCAATGATCGCCAGCGCCAACAGTACTGCCGCTATTGTGCGTTTCATGTTGCTTTCTCCTTTTCGGCAAAATGCCGCCCCAACTGTATTAGTGCGGATAGTACAGTCATCTTATCACAGCCGCCCCACCCTGTCAATGAACATTCCGTAAACACTCGCCCCCGCCCGATGGCGGCGGCTTTGCATTGACGGCGGGGCGGAAAATTGGTATGCTATAATATTGGATAAACAGAAAACACCCCAAGGAGGTGCCTTATGGAGCATCTTGACGCAAGGCTCGGCACCATTGCCGCCATGACCCCACGCTGCCGCGCGGTCGCCGATATCGGCTGTGACCACGGGCTGCTGATCGCCGCGCTGCTGGAGAGCGGACGCTGCGACTACGGCATTGCCGCCGATATCAACCCCCAGCCGCTGGAAAAGGCGCGCCGCGAGCTGACCCGCCGCGGACTGCTGGCGCAGAGCGAGTGCCGCCTGACCAACGGGCTTTGCGGCATTGCGCCCGTAGGGGTAGATGCGGTGGTCATCGCGGGCATGGGCGGGGAGCTGATCGCCGATATCCTTTCCCGCTGGGACTACACCGAAAACCCTGCCGTCACCTACCTTTTGCAGCCGATGACCCGACCGGTCGCCCTGCGGCGCTGGCTGTATGAGCACCGCTTTTCCCTGCTGGAGGAGCGCTGCTGTGAGGCGGGCGGGAAGCTATATACCATACTGCGGGCACAGTACACCGGCTGCCCCTCCCAAATAACCCCCTCCGCCCTGTACTACGGGGCGCTGGACTTTGCGCATGACCCACTGGCGGCAAAGTACCGCGCGCTGGTGCTGGCACGGCTGCAGCGGCGTGTAACCGGTCTGGTGGATGCAAAGCCCAGCCCTGAACGGGACAACGAGCTGGCGGAGGCGACAAAGCTGCTGCTGGCACTGCGATAAAAACAAATCTCTGCGGGGAGCGGGGAACGGGGCGCAGCCCCGACGGCACAAAGTGCCGTCGAAGCGGACTTTGTCCGCTTGCCCGCCGCAGGCGGGCGGGCTGCGCCCCTATCTGCCCCCTGCACCCACCCCAATTTATACAGACCCAAAGGAAGTGATCCCCATGCCGTTTGACGGCGGATTTCTGCACAAAATAGCCCAGGAGTTGGAGCCGATGATCGGCGCGCGCGTGGATAAAATCGGACAGCCCAACCGTGACTGCGTGGTACTGCACCTGCATAACCGCGGTCCCGTGCGCCGGCTGGTCATCTTGGCGGGTGCGGCGCCAAGGCTGCACTTTTCCGCGATCCCTATTGAATATCCCGCTACCCCGCCCATGTTCTGCCTGCTGCTGCGCAAGCATTTGGGCGGCGGGCGGTTGACCGCCGTGACCCAGCAGGGACTGGACCGTGTGCTGACCCTCCACTTTGAGGCGACCAACGAGCTGGGCGACCGTGCCTCGTTCCGGCTGGTGTGCGAGCTGATGGGCAGGCAGGGCAATCTGGTGCTGGTGGGTGAAAACGGCAAGGTCATCGATGCCATTCATCGGGTGGACTTTGCCGCCAGCGAAAGCCGTCCCCTGCTTTCCGGACTGGAATACCTTTACCCGCCCCGTCAGGATAAGCTGGATCTGACCGTGACCTCCCCACTGGACGCCGCCGACCGGCTGCTGACCGGCGCCGACCTGCCGCTTTCCAAGGCGCTGCTGGCGGTGCTGGAGGGCGCTTCGTCCCTCATCTGCCGGGAGCTTTCCTATCGCATCGCGCCCGGCGATCCCCTCATCAGCGCACTCAGTCCCGTCCAGCGCGCTACCGTTTCCGCCGTTTTGGGCGAATGGGCGGCGGCGCTTGCCCCCGCGGGCGGCACCCCGCTGCTGCTGGGCGGTGAAAAGCCGGATTTCACCTTCCTGCCGCAGACGCAGTACGAGGGGACGGCAGTGACCCAGACCCCCTACCCCACCTGCAGCGAGCTGCTGGAGGAATTCTACCGGCTGAAAACCGGCAGCGAGGGCGTAAAGCTGGCGGGGGAAGGACTGCGCCGGCAGGTCACTTCCATTCACGAGCGGCTGCTGCGCAAGCGCGCCATTCGCCTGCAGGAGCTGGAAAAAAGCGCGGGGCGGGAGCAGCTGCGCCTTTACGGCGACCTGTTAAGCGCCAACCTGTACCGCCTGCAAAAGGGCATGACCGCCCTCTCCTGCGAGGACTACACCGCACCGGAGCCATACCCCACCGTGGTCATTCCGCTAGACGCCCGCCTGACTCCCAGCCGCAATGTTCAAAAATATTACACCGAATACCGCAAAGCGGCAAATGCCGAGACGGTGCTGCGCCGCCTGATCGCCGAGTGCGAGGACGAGATCACCTACATTTCCTCGGTGGAGGAGGTGCTGCGTCGTGCCACCACCGAGGGCGATCTACTGGAGATCCGGGAGGAGCTGCGGCAGCAGGGCTACCTGAAAACACTGACCCCCAAAGGGCAGAAGCCGCTGCAAAAGCGGCGGGGCGGCACCCTGCCCCCGCTGCGCTACCGCTCCAGCGATGGCTACACCATTCTGTGCGGGCGCAACAACCTGCAAAACGACCAGCTGACGCTGAAAACTGCCCACGGCAGCGACCTGTGGTTCCATATCCAAAAGCAGCCCGGCAGCCATGTGGTGCTGCTGACCGACGGCACCCCGCTGGAGGAGCTGCCCGACCGAACCATAGAGGAAGCGGCGATGCTTGCCGCCTGCAACAGCAGCGGGCGGGAGAGTAGCCGTGTTCCCATTGACTATACACTGGTGAAGAACATCAAAAAGCCAAACGGCGCACGCCCCGGTATGGTCATTTACGAGACCTACTACACCATGCTGACCACCCCCGACCACGCCGCGGCGCAGAAGCTGCTGGAAAAATAAAATCTGTGCGGGGAAAGGACGGGCGGCGGGCGTTCCGGCTGCGCCGGAACCGGCGGCTATGCCGCCGAGACCGCCTCCGGCGGTCTGCCCGCCGCCCGTGCCAGCCCCTGCATCTTGCCCGCATTTGCGCAGAGAACCGGATCGGGGCGCAGCCCAAACCGCCCGCAGGGCGGTTCCTGCGGACGAAGTCCGCAGCGGCGGCTCCGCCGCCGGGGGCTGCGCCCCGAACCCCTGCCCTACCCCCAAACCCCACCAAGGAGCCAAAGCCATGAAAACCTCCCTTTCCGCCTCTGCCCTCAAGTATCTGGCACTTGTCACCATGCTGCTGGACCATATAGCGTACTTCTTTTCTTTGCCGGAGCCGCTGCGCTGGGTGGGGCGGCTTGCCGCGCCCATCTTCCTGTTCTTCGTGGTGGAGGGCTTTACCCACACCCGCAGCTATCAAAAATACCTGCTGCGGGTCTATGCCGTCGCTATAGGCATGGGCATCATCAATACTTTGCTGCGGCGGTACGCTGGGGACTTTCGCCCCGATGGGCTGACCCCCACCAACGGCATCTGCGCCACCTTCTTTCTGCTGCTGCTCATTTTGCGGGGACTTGAGCTGGTGCAGCAGCGCCGCTGGGTCGGCACCGCACTGGTCGCCGTGCCGTTTGTGCTGCCCCTGCTGCTGGAAGCCGCCCTCCCCGCCGAAACCGCCGCTCTGCTGACCGGCACCCTGCTGCCCAGCCCCTATACCTGCGAGGGCGGCATCGAATTCATTATGATCGGGGTGTTGCTGTACTTCTTCCGACGGGATAAGCAGACGCAGCTTACCGCCTATGTGGTCGCCTCACTGGTGCTGTACCTCACCCCCATTCTGCTGCTGAACGGTTCTCCCGTGACGCTGCTGTTCACCTATTACCAGTGGCTGATGGTCTTTGCCGCCGTGCCGCTCTCCATGTATAACGGGGAGCGCGGCAATGCCCCGCGCTGGCTTTTCTACTGGTTTTATCCGCTGCATGTGTATTTATTGTGGGCGCTGGGGGCATTTTTATAGGACTTTCGTCTCCCTTTCTTGCAGAGGGAGACCTTTCTTTTTGCTAATTGTCAACTTTATTATTTTTTTGGTTGACAATTAGGCGCTCAAGTGTTATCCTTTCCTTATTCCAACAAAATCATTCCCCGGAGGTACCCCATGTCTACACAGACCCAATCCCATCCCGCTTCCCGTTTTTCCGCCAAAACGCTGACCATGTGCGCTATCTTTACGGCGCTGGTTGCCGTTTGCAGCCAGATCACCATTCCGCTGCCGATCATTCCCATCAATCTGGCGCTGTTTGCCGTCTATCTTGCCGGTGCGCTGTTGGGCCCGTGGCGCGGCGCGCTCAGTCTTTTGGTTTATCTGCTGCTGGCAGCAGTCGGCGTTCCCGTTATGGCAGGCTTCCGCGGCGGCTTGGGCAATCTCGTCGGCAATACCGGCGGTTATGTCGTCGGCTATATCTTTGCCGCCTTTTTCACCGGTCTGCTGGCAGAAAAATGGGGCGCTCGCTTCTGGCAGCTTTGCGTCGCGATGGTCGTAGGCTGCGCCGTCTGCTACTTCTTCGGCACCCTGTGGTACTCCATTCTTTCCGGCACCCCCTTCTTCGCCAGCTTTTCCGCCTGCGTCGTCCCGTTCCTGCCCTGTGATGTGGTCAAGATCCTGCTGGCGGCACTGCTGGCAAGCCGTCTTCGCCCCGTTTTAAAGCGTCAGGGGCTGCTTTGGTAAAGGAAAACGGTTTATCCGCTCCTTCCCCGCAGATTTTTCTTTGTCCTCGCTTGGGGCGCCCGCAGGGCAGCCCGCCTGCGGCGGGCTCGGCAGCGACTGCGTCGCCGCCGGTTCCGGCTGCGCCGGAACGCCCTGCGGGCGCCCTCTCCCTTTCACCAGATTTCCCCTCCTCTCCGGTGCCGCCCATAGGGCGGCGCCCTTTTCTTTTTCCGCCAAATTTGCTATAATGACCCCATTCCCCACAAGAACGGAGATTCGCCATGGAGCTTTTGTCCCTATCCCAAGCCGTCGCACAGCAACTTGACCGACTGGATTTTTCCGCCCTGTACCCTGGATACCACCGATTCCCCTTCGCCTTGTACAATGAGGAACGGGTCTGCCTGGAGGGGCAGCTTTTCCCGTGGGACGACCGCTTCCTCGGCAATACCTCCATCGAATACGAGGGACAGCGCATCGCCATCTGGAGCGTCGCGCTTGACCCCCTGCCGCCCGTCAGCCTTGCCGCCAGCATGGCGCACGAGATGTTCCACTGCTTCCAGTTCGAACAGGGGGAGCACCGCTTCCCCGATGACCTGCGCCTTTTGAACGCCCCTATTGAACCGGACTTCTACCGGCTGAAGCTGGCGGAAAACCGCGCCCTTGCCGTCGCCTGCCGCACCGGTGATGCCGCCGAATTCCGGCGCTTTGCCGCCCTGCGGAATGAGCGTGCCGCGCATTTTCCCCAAATTGTCGTAGAGGAGTGGAAAACCGAAACGATAGAGGGCACGGCGGAAACGGTGTGCCTGCGCGCCCTGCGGGTGCTGGATCCCGCACAGTATGCCGAAGCACTGGAGCGTTACCTTGCAAAGCTGGAAAACGAGCTGCCGCTCCTCTTTGACGCGCGGCGGCTGTGCTACTACACCGGCACGGTGCTGTGCCTTACGCTGGAGCGGCTGGGACTGTCAACCCATAACAGCTTTTCCGGTGCCACCCTGTACGAACAGAACCTCCCCACCGAGGCGCTGCGCGCCGATGCGCCGGAGGAAGCGGCACTGAGCGCTTTTTTCACCGAACATACCCAACAGCAGCAAACGCTCATCGAAGCGCACCGGCAGGCGCACGCTTTTGTTCCCTGCGAAGCCGCCATCTGCGGCTACGACCCCATGAATATGGTTCGGGTGGGGCAGGCACTGTATTGCAGCCACTTCCTGTTTATCCGGCAGGGAGAGACCACCCGCCGGCTGGACGGTCCCGTGCTGGCGCAGCTCGCCCCGGGCAGCGACCACCACATCACCGGCTACTGTTGATTTTCCACCTTCGCTTGACAAGAGCACATACGGTTTTTGCGGGCAGAAATGCCGTATGGCATTGCGCGGTTCATCGACAGGCGCCAGCCTGCCATCTTCGCCGCGCTTCCCCCTACAGCATTTCTGCCGCGCAAAAACTCCACAGGACTTTTCGGCGAGGGAAAATCAGATGATGGCAAGGAAGAGGACGCCGGCATACTGGCGTATGCCAAGGACGATGACGCAGTCAGCGCTGATTTGCACATGGGGTCCCCGCAAGGTCGTAAGACCTTGTGGGGAAAGGAGGACGCACCGCAGCGGGGAGGGCTGCCCGTTAGGGTCAGCACGACTAAAGCGGAGGTTGCGTCCGACGTAAAAGCGTGTGTGTCCTTGTCAAGCGAAGGTGTACATTACAAATAAATCGATCCCCGCATGAGACTTGCCCATGCGGGGATCTTTTTATTGGATTATTCAATTTACAGTTCCGCCAGCTTCCGCACCGTGCCCGCGGTGCGTATGGTGATTTTGTCTTTCGCCGGCTCCTGCGCCGTTTTCGCCCACCAGTTCGTCTTTTGGTATTTCTGGCGGTCAAAGCTCCAGAACACCGCGTCTCCGCAGGGGAATACCTTTTCCAGTGTTGGGTGCGGTTCGCCCAGCCCCTCACAAAGTTCCTCAGCGGTGCAGGGCGGTAGCAGGAAGATCAGGTTGTCGTAGATCGCCTTATCCTCGCTGCCCCACCACGGCGGCGCCTGGGTCAGCAGGGTACGCAGCGTCTCCTGCTTTGTCACATAAACCGGTATCTCCAGCCCGAAGCGCTCCCGCATTAAACCGGCGATGGCACCGCTCAGTGCCGCCGCATCTCCCTCGGCATCAAATACCGCGTTGCCGCTGTTTTGCAGTGTCACGATATTGGTATAGCCCAGCGCACCCAATCCGGCCTTCCACTCACTCATTGCCACCTTGTTCCGCCCGCTGATATTTACGCCCCGCAGCAGTGCGATCCACCTTGCCATGCGGCATCACTCCTTCTTTGCCTTGAGGGTCTTTGGCTTTTTGGGCTTCGGGGCAGGCAGCTCCGGCTCCATCGCCCGCAGCAGTCCTCGCAGAAGTTCCCCATCATCGACCTCCTCCACCAGCAGCATTTCCTTTGCACCGTCATAGGGCAGCTCCCGGGGCGCCGCCGGCAGATAGGCAACCGCAGATTTTACCGGTTTTACCAACAGACGGTCATCGTAGATCCCACCGACCACCTTGCCCCGATAATAGAGGATATATTCTCCCATCATCGGGCGGTAGGCAATTTCCTCCAATGGGGCAAGCTGCTCCAAAATATAATTCAGGTATTCCTTGCTGCTTGGCATTGGCAGTCCTCCTATGCGGGTTGATTTTCGGGGTCGGTTTCTCTCGGCAGGTCGGTGCAGCGGGCAGGGTCAAGGGCGCAGCCCGAACCGTCCTGCGGACGGTTCCCGCGGACTTTCGTCCACGCCGACGGCTTCGCCGTCGGGGGCTGCGCCCCTTGTTCCCCTCGCGCCCCGCCCTCGCTCAATCCAGCATGGCAGTATCCAGTACCGCCTGTGCCTTCAAAAACGGCGTCAGCTCCCGCAGAATCTCCTCTGCCCCGCCGGGGCAGTCGCTTTCGATGTTCAACGGCATCAAGGGATCATGCAGACTCATGCGCAGCAGGAACCAGCCCTTTTGTGTCGGAACAGAATAGCGCAGCCCCTCGTAATTGTGGGGCGCGGGCACCCAACCCGTCTGACCGGCAGCATACTGTTCCAGTGCTGCCAGCACGGCTGCGCCGGCTGCCTTAAAGTCCTCCGGCAGCAGATGAAACCGCAGCTCCCTCGCCTCCAGCGGCTCTCTCATTCCCTCCAGCAGGTCGGCAAGGGTGCGTCCCTGCCGCCGCAGCTGTGCATAGCGAATGACGATCTTGGTAGCAAGATATGCACCGTCGTCCAAAAAGTAATTTTCCTGCCATGCGCCGTGTCCGCTGGTTTCCATTGCCAAAAGGCAGGTCTCACCCGCTTTGTTCAGCCGGATCGCTTCGTTGATGACATTTTTATAGCCCCGCTTAAAGCGATGATGGCGGCAGCCCAGCTTCTGCTCGATGAACCCGGTAAGCTGGTCGCTGGTCACGGAATCGGTCACAATGGTGCTGTGCGGCGCCTGCTCCGCCGCAATCGCCGCCGCCAGTGCGATCAGCCGGTTGCGCCCCAGCTCGGTGCCGTCGGCCTGCACCGCACCTGCACGGTCCACATCGGTATCAAATATCAGCCCCAGATCACAGCCGCCTGCCAGTACAGCGCTGCGGAGGCTTTCCATCGCCTCCTTGTTTTCAGGGTTTGGCACATGGTTGGGGAAGGAGCCGTCCGGCTCCAGATATACGCTTGCGGAAACATCGGCGCCCAGCGGCGCCAGCACCCGCGTAGCATAAAAGCCACCCGCCCCGTTTCCGGCGTCCACGGCAATCTTCATGCCGGTAAGGGGGCGCTCGCCGCCCTGCACGCCGGTGATGATACACTGCCGCAGCATTGCCGTATACGGCGTCAAAATATCAAAAGAGGTCAGTCTGCCATGCAGCCGTGCCGCTTCGGGTCTCTCTGCAGCGCGTCGCAGCAGCTCCTTAATATCGGCAGATTCCAGCCCGCCCGCTTTGGTAAAGAATTTCAGTCCGTTGCGGTTCTGCGGCAGGTGACTGGCAGTGATCATCACTGCACCGTCAAAGTCACAGTCCGGCAGTACCGTTGCCATAAACATGGCAGGGGTGCTTGCCATGCCGCAATCCGCCGCCACCGCACCCATGGCAGTCAGACCGGTCAGCACTGTCCGCTGCAGGCTGGGGCCGGAAAGACGGCTGTCCCGCCCCACTGCGACCTTTAATTCGGCTGCCGGTCTGCCGCAGCGTTCCGCCAGCCATGCGGTAAAAGCCCGCGCGATCTGTCCCGCCGCTTCTTCGGTCAGGTTCACCGGCTCCGACGCCACCAGCGGCAGCGCCACCCCCCGTATATCGCTGCCGTTCTGCAGCTTGCTGTACTCTATCATATGTCCCTCGCTCCTTTCCCTCGGAAAATTCGTTATTCCCTGCTTCTTTCGTTTCTCTGCTCTTTTATTGCTCGCCCTTGCCTTGTTCCTCGGTCAGGGACGGTTTTTTGCTAAATGCCGTCATCTGCCGTGCTAAGTTGGATCTTGGCATATGCCTCTATCCGCCCGCAGGGCAGCCCGCCTGCGGCGGGCTCGGCGCCGACTGCGTCGCCGCCGGTTCCGGCTGCGCCGGAACGCCCTGCGGGCGCCCCGTACCTTTTCCCAAGCCCTGCCGCTATCTTTTTGTGTCAATCACTGCGCCGATTTGTTCATCGTGCCCCGCCCCAGCGGGTCGGGTCACTGTCATAGACCTCCACCGGCAGGTCGGGCAGCGCCTCGCGCAGCTGCCGTGCCAGCTGCGGCATGGCAATATGCTCGGTGGCGTGGTGTCCCGCCGCCATCAGGCACAGTCCCCGTTCCGCCGCCATGAACCACTCGTGGTGCTTCACCTCGCCGGTCAGGAACGCCTCGGCACCCGCGGCGGCAGCTTCGCCCATAAAGTCGCTGCCCGCACCGCCGCACACCGCCACCGTTTTTATTGCCTTTCCGGTGGGGACATACTGTGCATGGGTGCCCAGCACCCGCTCGGTCAGCGCCGCCAGTTCCTCCGGCAGCAGGGGCTGCGGCAGCTCGCCCAGCATTCCGTACACCTCCTGTGTGTGCAGCGCATGGTTCGGCAGGATACTGAACGCCGGCTCCTCATAGGGGTGGGCGGCACGCATCGCCGCAAGGACTGCACCGACCCGCTCCGGCGCGCACAGCAGCTCCAGCCGTGTTTCGGCGGTCTTTTCCAGCCTGCCCACTTCGCCCAAAAAGGGGGTTGCCCCCGTCTCCGGCAGGAAGCGTCCCTCGCCCTCACTCATGTAGGCGCAGCCGCTGTAGTTCCCCTGCCGACCGGCACCCGCCGCACACATCGCGCGGTACACCGCCTCGGCGTGGGTCACCGGCACATATACCACCAGCGAAAGCCACGGCTTTTCGCTATTCTCCTGCCCAAAGGGGCGGATATTCCGCAGCCCCAGCGCCTCCGCCAACGCGTAGTTCACCCCCCGCGGGGCAAAGTCATAGTTGGTATGCGCGCTCACCACCGAGATACCGTTTCTCAGACACAGCCCCACCGTGTCGCGCGGGTCCAGCCGCTTTAACGGGTGAAAAATAATGGGGTGGTGGCTCACAATGCAGTCCAGGCGCATCTCCCGCGCCTTTTCCACCGCCGCTGGGGTCACATCAAGCGTGACCAGCACGCCGTTTACCGGCGCTTCCCGCTCCCCCACCAGCAGTCCCACATTGTCCCATTCCATACAGCTCCCAAAGGGCGCTATCGCATGAATGGCATCATATACGGCTCCGGTTGTGTATTTCATGGCACTGCTCCTTTTTGTTTCGGTCCGGTCTTTTTCTCAGGCAGGGCGACCGCAGGTCAAGCCGTCCGCAGGACGGCTTCGGCAGGCTTCGCCCGCCGGCGGCGCTCCGCGCCGCGACCTGCGGTCGCCGGAGCCCCTGCCGCTATCTTCATTTCCAACTGACCCGTCAGCCCAGTTCCTCCAGAATAAGGTCTGCCGCCGCCAGCGCTTCTTCCTTTGTCTCGTACGGCACCGGTATAAAGCGCCGGTTGCCGGCAACCATCGCCGAAAGCCGGCGGCTCTCGCTCGGGCGGTACAGGATATACACCTGCAGCCCCATCGCGTCGGCACTGCCCAGCTCGTACCCTACCCCCAGGGAGGGTGTGCTGCACTCCGCCACCACCGCGTCCGCCTGGCGCAGCAGCGCCATGTCCCGCTCATAGATATCAAAGTCGGTCATCGTCGCCGCCTCAATGTCCTCCAGCGCACTCTCCCCGATGAATTCGGTCAGTACCTCGGCGCGCTCCCGCAGGCGGGCGATCAGCGCTGCATACAAAGCGATGTCCTCCCGCCCGCCGCGGATCGACCCCGCAAAATAGATCTTTTTCATTCTGCTCTCCTCACAGTTCCACCAGGATCGGCACCACATTTTTGCCGTCTATATTCAGCTCGATATAGCTCGGGTGCCCCTCCGCCGGCTGGCGCAGGCTGCCCGGGTTCAGGATATACCGCCCGTCGCGGTACTCCACCCGTGCGGTATGGGTGTGCCCGTACAGGATAATATCACAGTTTTCCTCCGCCGCCCGCTTTTCCAGCAGCGCGGTGCCCGCCGTTTTCACCCCGTACAGGTGCCCGTGGGTGCAGTAAAGACGGTGTCCGCCCAGCTCCACCACACGCTCCGCCGCCCAGTCGCAGCCCCAGTCGCAGTTGCCGCGCACTGCATAAAAGGGAAGCTGCGGATAGATCTCGTGCAGGTCGCTCCATTCCTCGGCACCATCTCCCAAAAAGATGATCGCCACTGCGTCCTTTTCCCGCTCCAGCACCTGCTCTCCTGCGGTAAATGCTCCGTGGCTGTCACTGCACACGATAATCTTCATTGCCGGAACCCACCTTTCCCTTGCTGCATATAGATGAAAGGAGCGGCACAGTGCCCGCTCTCCCTTCTTCTAACCAAAGGTATTTTATCATATCTTTAAGCAAAAAGGAACAGGAGGAATGAAGAAATGGCAGAGACTCCACGCTATACTCCAGAGCAGCTTTCCATTCTGCTGCGCATCGCGGCAGGCAAATTGGGGCGCGACCCCGTCCAGTTACAGGCGGAGCTGCAAAGCGGCAAACTGGACGGTCTGCTGCAATCCCTTGGCGCCGACCGTGAAAAAGCCACCGCCCTGCTGAATGATCGGGAGGGGCTGACCCGTCTCCTCCAGTCGGAGCAGGTGCGCGGGCTGTTGCAGCAGCTTTTGGCAGGGCAGAACCCGCCCAAGCCGTAATTCCGGCAGAGGGCTTTGGTTCGGGCGCTGCGCGCGGAGGTAACGGCTCCCTGCGGGAGCCGTCCCGCCCGCCCCCTGCGGGGGCGGGCGGCGGGGCGCCCGCCCTTCCCCTTCCCCTCGCTTCCCCCGCCGCCGTTCCAACCACCAACCTCACCTGATCGGAGGGATCACCATGGAGGACCTCAGCGCCCGTCTGGAGCAGCTGCTCTCCGACCCGCAGATGCTTTCCCGGCTTGGGGAGCTTGCCGCCGGTCTGGGGCTGGGTGCGGGGCAGAGACAGCCCCCCGCCGGGGATAGTCCCCCGCCCGCCGCCTCTACCCCCGATCTCTCCGCCCTGCTGGGCATGCTGGGCGGCAGCGGCGGAGCTGCGGGCAGCGGCACTCCGGCAGGCGGTCTCCTCTCCGATCCCGCCCTGCTGGGACGCATCGCGCAGGTCGTCTCCTCCCTTTCCACCCCCGACCGCGATACCCAGCTTTTAATGGCGCTCCAGCCCTTCTGCGGCGAGCACCGCCGTAAAAAGGTGGAGGAAGCTGCCCAGCTCCTGCGCATTATCCGCCTGCTCCCCCTGCTGGAGGAAAAGCCCCCCGCCGGTCAGTAGCACCCGTCGGGGGCATTTTGTATCCGCCCCGCCATTTTCCCCGAAAGGAGGGAACCCCATGCCGCAATGGAAGCCGGAGGACGAAGCGCTATTCGCCGAGCTTTGCCGCCGCGCCGAACAGCAGTCCCGCGATGCCGCGCTCCGCGCGGCTCCGGCGCCGCCGCCCCCGTCCCCCGTGGGGACGGGCAGGGCTTCCGCCCCCACGCCGCCTGCGGCGGCGGGCGGCGGCGCCTCCCACCCTGCTGCGCAACCCCCGCTTCTGCGCCATCCCACCCTCGATCAGGAAACGCTGCTCATCTTGGTCGTGCTGACGTTCCTCCTGCGCTGCCGCGCCGACCGCGAGCTGATCTGGGCGCTTTTATATATCCTGCTTTTTTAGCCACTCTGTCAAAAAGCGGGGTTTTGTCCGCGCCAGCCATCCTATCTCCCCATAAAACACTGCGACCCCCGCGCGGTTCTCTCCGCCCGAGGGTCTCTTTTTATCGCTTCATTTTTATAATAATTTGAGCTATCATCTACAATTTGTATAATCACAACTTGATCCGGAAGGTCAACCCGTCATACTGCTGCCCCCGCACCATGCGCAGCTTCTGCTTGCGGCAGCACTCGGTAAAGCCCAGCTTTTCCGCCAGCTTTATCATGCGCACATTGCCGCTCCAGGTCTGGGTGTACAGCTCGGTAAATCCCAGCGTGCGCAGGTATGCCATAAACAGCTGCAGCGCGTGGGTCGCCAGCCCCTTACGGCGGGCACTCTCCTCCGGCAGGTCGATCCCGACCGCCAGCCGGTCGCCGTTTTCATCTATGTCATAGTCCTCATTGATAAAATAACTGCTGCACCAGCCCACATACTCTCCCTCCGGCGTGCAGATCTGGAACGACTTGCGCGGCATCTCGTCGGATAGCGTCTCATTCAGTGCCGCCCACTCCTCCATCGCCTTGATGTACTTTTGCAGCTCCTCTTTTTTCTGCTCCTCGGTCAGCCCCTCGTATTCCCACGGACCGTCCCACAGCTGCCACTCGGTCTTTTCGGTCTCCCATTCTATCCGCTTCGCTATGTCCTCCCGCTTAAAGTCCCGCAGCAGTACGGTATCGTCCTTCAGTATCATCTTTATTCCTCCTTCAGCAGATGCTCCTCTTCCTCGCGCCCCAGCGCCATCAGCAGCGCCACCATCCGCTGCCCAGCAGCGCCGCCCTGTTCCATTGCCTCGTGCAGCTTTTCGGTCTCCCGCGCAGGGTCCCGCACCGGCAGCCCGTTTTGCCGCTTGTACTCCGCCATGGCACGGCACACCGCCAGCCGCCGCTTCAGCAGCGCCAGCATCTCACCGTCTATCGTGTTGATCTCGTCTCTCAGTTCCCGCAGTTCCATTTTTATCTCCTGTTCTGTGCAGGGGGCAGGCTCACGGTCGCCGAACGCTCCGGCTGCGCCGGAGCCGGCACGCTGCGCGTGCCGCAGCCGCCCTACGGGCGGCTGGTCCGGCGACCTCCCCCATCTTCCGTTTTATCCTTCTGCTATCATATCCAACAACACCAGCGCCGTCACCGCCTCCGCCACCGGCACCGCCCGCACCGCAATGCAGGGGTCATGCCGTCCGCCGAGGGTCAGTGTCACCGGCTGCATCGTCTGCAAATCTACACTTTTCTGCTCCTGCGCAATGCTCGGTGTCGGCTTCATTGCCAGCCGCGTTACCAGCGGCATACCTGTGGTAATGCCGCCCAGCACGCCGCCTGCGTGGTTGGTTTCGGTCACGATCTGTCCGTTTTGCAGAAGAAAGGCGTCGTTCTGCTCGCTGCCGTGCTGCGCCGCCCCTGCAAAACCGTCTCCGAATTCCACCCCTTTTACGCCGGGGATCGCAAAAAGCGCCGCCGCCAACCGGTTGGTCACCCCGTCAAAGCGCGGGTGCCCCAATCCGGCAGACACCCCCAGCGCCACGCATTCTATCACGCCGCCCACCGAGTCTCCCTTTGCGCGGGCGGACAAAATCTCCTGCTCCATGCAGGGGATCAGCTCATCACTCCATATCGGCAGCAGCTTCGCCGCAAGGGCTTTTAGCCGCTCCCTTTCCGGCTGCACCGGCAGCGGAATATCCCGCACCGCACCCACCGAGAGCAATCTTGCCGCCACCGTTATGCCGCGCTGCTTCAGTAGTCCCAGCGCAATACCGCCTGCTGCGCACAGCAGCAGTGTCATGCGCCCGCCCAGCGCCCCGCCCCCTGCGGGGATCGCTCCGATCTGTAAATATTGGGTATAGTCGACATGGGCGGGTCGGGGAACGGTTTTCACCGCCTCGTAGTCCGTCGACCGCATATCCTCGTTCACAAAGCGGATCACCACCGGCTCACCGGTCAGCACGCCGTTCTTCACGCCGGATAAAAATTCCGGCTCGTCGCGCTCCTGCCGCGCCGTCGTCAGGGCACTCTGCCCCGGACGCCGCCGTGCCAACAGCCCCCGCAGCATTTCAGTATCCAGCGTCTCCCCAGCCGGCAGACCGCTTATCGTCACCCGCATCTCGGCACTGTGGCTCTCGCCCTCCAGCCGCAGCCCCAGCCGCCCGCCGTGGTACTCCATCACACCGCCCACGCTCCTTTCCGCTTCGTCAAATATCCTCAAGTAAATTCTTCCTGATTGTCAGCAGCACAAACATCGCTTCCGCACCCTCTCACCGCGCCCCAAATTTGGCTCCCTTGTGTAAAGGGAGCTGGCACGGCGCAGCCACGACTGATGGATTGTCGGCAGTGACTAAGGTGATAGTTACTTCTCGCCTGTCGGCGTCGCAAAGTCTTTTGCACAACCTGATTTGCACGGCTCGCCGCCGCTGCGTTTCTTTTGCCCCTGCAAAAGAAACCAAAACAGGGCAAAGGGGAACCGAGCTTTCCCCTTTGCAAACCCCATTGACGCTTGGCTGCGCTGGATACGGATATTGTTTTTCTGCGAAAGCTGAAAAACAAATCCGTACTGCGCGCAGATGCGCTCCAAAGGTAGCCTGCGGCGGCATTTTTATCGCCCGCGCGCTGGAGCGCGAAGGGCGAACCACCTCCCCTCTCCCCTCCTCAAAGGAGGGGGACTATGGGGCAGGTGAGCAAATACTTTGCAATCAGCCGCTTCTTTTCTTGGAAAACCTCGCTCCCGCACCCTCGCACCGCGACCCGTTTTTCCGCAGTCTCTCATTCTATTCGTACCACTGCTGTATCTTAATTCTTACTGCTCGGTATTTATTATTCGTTTCCGGTCAGCGTCTCCCACCACTCCGGGTAGGATTTCTTCACGCACTCGGCGTTTTTCACCGTCACCGGCTCCGCACAGCCCAGCGCCGCCAGCCCTGCCGCCATCGCCAGCCGATGATCCCCGCAGGGGTCTACTATCCCGCCGCGCAGCCCGCCGCCCGCGATCACCAGACCGTCCGGCAGCTCCGTCACCGTGCCGCCCAGCGCCCGCAGCAGTCCCGCCGTCCCGGCAAGGCGGTCGCTTTCCTTCAGCCGCAGTCGAGCAGCCCCCGTCAGGCGGCTCTCCCCCTTGGCAAACGCCATCGCCACCGCCAGCGGCGGCAGCAGGTCGGGGCAGCCGCTCATCTCGGCAGTCATGCCCCGCAGCTCGCTCGGGTTCGCCGTCACCCCATTCGGGGAGGCCTCAATCTGCGCCCCCATCTGCCGCAGCAGCGGCAGTATCACCCTGTCAGGCTGGAGGCTTTCCGGCATCAAGCCGGTCACTGTCACCGGCGCAAAAAGGCTGCCCGCCGCCAGCCAGAAGGCGGCTTGGCTCCAGTCTCCGCCTATGGCAAGCTGCGCGGGACTGCGGTATTTCTGCCCGCCGGCAATGTGCCAGCCCCACGGCGTTTTCTCACAATGCACGCCAAAGCGGCGCAGCATCTCCTCGGTCATCTGGGCATACCCCACCGATTGCAGCACTCCCGTGATCCGGAGCTCGCTGCTGCCCGCCAGAAGCGGCAACGCCATCAGCAGCCCGCTGATATACTGCGAGCTGACATTCCCCGGCAGGGCAAAGGTTCCTGCCTTCAGCCGCCCGCCGATCTCTATTTCCCACGGCTCCCGCCGCACCTCGGCGGTGATGCCGTTCTTTCTCAGGGCTTCCAGCAGCTCCCCGATGGGTCTCTGCGGCAGCCGCCCCTTTCCGGTAAAAACCGCCCGCAGCCCCAGCGCCGCCGCCACCGGCAGCAAAAAGCGCAGCGTACTGCCGCTTTCCCCGCAGTCCAGCCGCAGCACCTCGGTCGGCACCTCCCGAACAGGGCTGACCCGCAGCCCCCCCGCCGTTTCGGTGATGACGGCGCCCATCTGCCGCAGACATTCCCTCGTCGCGGTCAGGTCATCGGAAGCCGGCAGCACCGGCAGCAGGGTCTCCCCCTCCGCCAGCGCCGCCATGATCAGCGCCCTGTGCCCCTCCGACTTGGAAAGCGGCGCCGCCACCCGCCGCGGGGGTCTTCCCGCCGTTTTCGTGATCTCCACCGCGCCGCCCTCCTTTCCCGGTGATTATCACCGGTGGTTTTATTTCCCACAGGATAGTAAATCCGCCCCTATCCTCCTCGCGTCCTTTGCCAGCCGCGCAAATTCCTGCGGCAGCAACGCCTGCTCCCCGTCACTCAGGGCGGCTTCGGGGTGGGGGTGTACCTCCACCATCAAGCCGTCCGCGCCTGCCGCTACCGCCGCCCGCCCCAGCGCCGAGACCCACTCGGCAACGCCTGCCGCGTGGCTGGGGTCTACCAGCACCGGCAGGTGGGTCAGACTATGCATCACCGGCACCGCCGCCAGGTCCAGTGTGCCGCGGGTGCCGCTCTGGTAGCTGCGGATCCCTCGCTCGCACAGCACTACATTGGGGTTGCCCTCCCGCAGGATATATTCCGCCGCGGCAAGCCATTCCTCGTAGGTCGCCGCCAGACCGCGCTTCAGCAGCACCGGCTTTCCCTGCCGACCCAAAGCACGCAGCAGTGAAAAATTCTGCATATTCCGCGCGCCCACCTGCAGCATATCGACCCCCTCAAAAAGCGGCAGCTCCTCCTCGGCGGTGATCTCGCTTACCACCGGCAGCCCGAATTCCCGTCCGGCTTCCGCCAGAAGGCGCAGTCCCTCCGCTCCCAGTCCGGCAAAGGCATAGGGGGAAGTTCGCGGCTTAAAGGCGCCGCCCCGCAGGATATCGGCACCGGCAGCCTTCACCGCCGCCGCGGTCTCCCATAGCTGCTCGCGGCTTTCCACAGCGCAGGGACCGGCGATCAGCGTCAGGCTGTTTTGGCTGATGGTCACACTGCCCACGGCAACGGCGGTGCCCTCCGGTTTGGCGGTGCGTGCCGCCAGCGGATATTCTTTCAACAAATTTTTATCATCATGGGGATAACGGTTCATTTTGCTCTCCTTGCAGTCTGGGTTTTCTCCTACAAGATTACCACCCCGCGGGCGTTTAGGCAAGTCATCGGCGTACATTTGTTATGCATGGTACATCTTTACGGAGCATGGCTTAGTTTCTTCTCGCCTATCGGCGTCACAAAGTTTTATTAGAACTTGGTCTGTATCTCCGCCTACCGGCGGGGTGGTACTTTTGACCCGCCAAAAGTACCCAAAAGCGTTTTAGGGCTGCTGCCCTAAAAACCCGCAACGCTTGGCTGCGCTGGATACGAATGTTGTTTTTCTGCTGGTGCAGAAAAACAAATCCGTACTGCGCGCAGATGCGCTCAAAAAGTGTCTGCGACGCATTTTTATCGCCCGCGCGCTGGAGCGCGAAGGGCGAACCACCTCCCCTCTCCCCTCCTCAAAGGAGGGGAACTATGGGGCAGGTGGGCTAATCCTTTTTTAGTCTGCCGCTTCTTTCCTTGGCAAATATACCTCCCGCACCCTCTCACCGCGACCCGTTTTCCCTAAAACCCTGCGCAAAAAAGCAGCCCCCACGGGAGCCGCTTTTTGTAAGCAATCTGTTTTTTACCTCTGTCCCTTGTCGTAGGGGATACCCTCTGCCTTGGGGGCACGGCTGCTCTTGGAGGTGAACGCCAGCACCAGCAGGGTGATGACATACGGCAGCAGACGGTAGAAGTTGGCATTCAGCCCCAGCTCCGCCAGCGCAAAGATGCCGTCGCCGTTGATATCCAGCGTGGAGTAGCACGCCGCCACACACTTGAATAAACCAAACAGCAAAGCGCCGCCCGCTACATTCAGCGGCTTCCAGTTACCAAAGATCATAACCGCCAGCGCCAAGAAGCCGAAGCCCGCTACATCGCCGTTGGCGGAGCAGTTGGCGGTCGTTACTGCGTACACAAAGCCGCCCATGCCCGCCAGCGCGCCGGAAATGGTGGTACCGGCATAGCGCATCTTGGTCACATTGATGCCCAGCGAATCCGCCGCCTGGGGGTTCTCACCGCAGGCACGCAGCCGCAGACCGAATTTGGTCTTGTACATAATGACCGCCAGAACGATGAATACCAGCACGCACACATAGTTGCTCAGGTAAACCTTGTTCAGGAAGGTCTCCTGGAAAAAGTTCAGCTCCGCGGTTCTGTCAAAGCCCAGCATCGTCTTTTTTATCATGAACCAGGAGGCGGAGTCGCCCTTGAGCAGCAGCAGCTGGTTCTGCTTAGAGATCAACCGGACGAGGAACAGCACCAGCGCAGGCGCCAGCATGTTCAGCGCCGTACCGCCGATGGTCTGGTCTGCTCGTAGGTTGATCGCCGCGAATGCCAATAATAGCGAGAATACCGCGCCCATCAATGCCGCAACCAGCATCGCCAGCAGCAGATAGCCCTGCAGGGCAACCCAGTTATTCGCCGCTTTCGCCGCGTCAAACCAGCCCTGCGCCTGCATCATTCTTACAAACAATACGCCAATAAAAGCGCCGAAGATCATAATACCTTCCAGTGCCAGGTTGATGATACCGCTGCGCTCGGCATAAATACCGGCAAGCGCCACGACCATCAGCGGGATCGCGTAAACCAGGGTCTGTCTGATAAGGAATGACATTACGCTTCCGCCTCCTTTCCGGTCACTGCGTCATCGGTCGGGGTTTCTTCCTCCGAGGGCTCTGTCGGCTGCGTTTCCGGCGGCGTATCGGGCAGCAACCCCGCGCCCTCCGGCTGTTTCTTTTTCCACGGCAGCACCGGCTTGCCCTCTTTCCTGCGGCGGCTGATCCACAGCTTGATGACCAGCGAGAACGCCGACAGGTACACAATAACGGCGATGATCACATCGGTGATGTACTCATTGTAGGCGGTCAGGTTGGTCAGCTGCAATCCCGCGATGGAAAGCAGCGACATAAAGATACCGCTGAAGATCACGCCGATGGGGTTATTGACCGCCAGCAGCGCCACGGCGATGCCGTCAAAGCCCTCGCTGGGCAGCGACTGGTAGGTGGTCCAGAAAAACTCGGTATTGCCGGAAAGGTAGTAGAGGGCGCCGGCAGCACCCGCCATGGCGCCGGCAATCGCCATCGAGCAGACGATATTGCGCTTATCGCGGATACCGGCATAACGCGCCGCGTGACGGTTGGCGCCGCACGCCTTCAGCTCGTAGCCAAAGGTGGTCTTTTCCAGCAGAATGTAAACCAGAATCGCCATCACGATGGCAATGATGATGCCGCCGTTGACCTGGCTGCCGGGGAAGATCTTATCCAGCCCCATCTTGGAGGTGGCAACGCCGTTGTAGGTCGTCTTGTAGACATAGCCGGTCTTGTTGCCCTCTACCATGTTTTTCAGGTTGCTGATATCAAAGAGCCATGTCACAAGGCTCGCCGCGATCCAGTTGGTCATAATGCAGGCGATAACCTCGTTGATATTGAGGGTCGCTTTCAGCAGTCCGGGAATGGAGCCCCACAAAGCGCCCGCCAGAATACCGCCAAGGAAGGCGATGATCCAGATGAGCCACGCGGGGACGGCGCTGCTGGGAATGGAAAGCGCCAAAAACAGCGAAGCCGCGGTACCGGCAAGGTACTGACCCGGCGCGCCGATATTGAACAGACCCGTCTTAAAGGCGACGGCGACCGAAACACCGGTCAGGATCAGCGGGGTGGCACGGAACAGCATATTGCCGAAGTTGACCGGATTAAAGCCGAAGGTCAGCGCGCCCGTCGCGTTACGGCCGGTGCTGAACACGCCGAACAGCACCAGACGGATCCCGTCCCACGCACCCTTCAGCGAGATCATCGGGTTAAACAGCCCGACGATAAGTACTACCACACCGCCGGTCAGCAGACCGATAAGAATGGAGATCAGGGAGGCACGCAGCGAATAGGAGGGTTCCTTCTTCAGCAGCGGAGATTTGGGATTCTTACTCATCGCGGCTCTCCTCCTTTCTTTCCTGGCGCTTGGCGCCCGCCATATACAGACCCAGTTCCTGCACAGTGGTCTTGGCGGGGTCAAGCTCGCCGACGATCTCGCCCTCGTACATCACCAGAATACGGTCGGAAAGGCTCATGACCTCGTCCAGCTCCAGCGAGACCAGCAGCACCGCTTTGCCGCGGTCACGCTCCGCCACCAGCTGCTTGTGGATATACTCAATGGCGCCGACATCCAGACCGCGGGTGGGCTGCACCGCCACGATCAGCGCTTTATCACGGTCCAGCTCACGGGCGACGATCGCCTTCTGCTGGTTGCCGCCGCTCATGCTGCGGGCAATGGTGATGGGGCCCTGACCGCTGCGCACGTCAAACTGCTCTATCAGCTCCTCGGCGTACTCGCGCACCGCGTCCGCCTTTATAAAGCCGTGGTTCTGGAATTTAGTTTCGTAGTAGCGCTGTAGCACCATGTTCTGCTCCAGCGTAAAGTCCAGCACCAAGCCGTGCTTGTGCCGGTCTTCGGGGATATGGGACATCTCCTTGCCGCGGTCCTTTATCTTGGCGTGGGTAATGTCCTCGCCGCACAGCTTTACGGTACCGCCGCTCGGTTTTTCCAGACCGGTCAAGCCATACACCAGCTCGGTCTGTCCATTGCCGTCAATGCCCGCGATGCACAGGATCTCGCCGCTGCGGGCGGTAAAGGTCACATCGTGTACCGCGTCCTTTTTATGCAGCTTGCTGGGCACGGTAAAGTGCTCCACCTCCAGCACCGCCCCGCCGGGCTTCGCCGGGGATTTCTGCACCTCCAGCTGTACCGGACGACCGACCATCATGTTGCTCAGCTCCTGCTTGTTGGTCTTGGCGGTCTCTATGGTGCCTACATATTTGCCCTTGCGCAGTACGGTGCAGCGGTCTGCCACCGCCATGATCTCATTCAGCTTGTGGCTGATGAACAGGATACTCTTGCCCTCTTTTGCCAGGCTGCGCATGATCTCCATCAGCTCGTCGATCTCCTGCGGGGTCAGCACGGCGGTCGGCTCGTCAAAGATCAGAATCTCATTATCGCGGTACAGCATCTTCAGGATCTCCACGCGCTGCTGCATACCAACGGTGATATCCTCCACCTTGGCGTCCATATCAATGGCAAGCCCGTATTTTTCCGAAAGCTCTTTTACCTTGTGTCTTGCCTCTTTCTTCTGCAAAAAGCCAAACTTGGTATCCTCCGCGCCCAGAATGATGTTATCCAGCACGGTAAACACATCAATGAGCTTAAAGTGCTGGTGCACCATGCCGATGCCCAGCGCGGTGGCGTCATTCGGGTCATTGATCTTCACCGGCTTGCCGTTTTTGCGGATCTCGCCCTGCTCCGGCTGATACAGACCAAACAGCACGCTCATCAGCGTACTTTTGCCTGCGCCGTTCTCGCCCAGCAGCGCATGGATCTCCCCGCGCCGCAGCTGCAGGGTGATATCGTCATTTGCCTTAATGCCGGGGAATTCCTTGGTAATGTGAAGCATTTCAATAATGTAATCATTATTGTGGTTTTGTTCCATGCTCCACCCCCCTTTCTGTTAAATGGTCGGGTCTGTTTCTCTTGTGCGCATCGCATGATACAACATTATAATTATATAGTTCTGCAGGACAAATTGCAAGGCGTACCCCCCGCCCGTTGATAGAAAACCCCGTCCCCTTTTTATTCAAATTGCCACCTTTTTCTCCCATCTTTCCGGGCTTGTCCCGCAAAGCTCAGCACGGGCGGTTTTTGCGCATAAAAAGAAAGAGCCTTGCGGCTCTCTCTTTTTATTGTCAGTTATTCAATTAGCCAACAAAGTTGACCTTGACATTGCTGAGGTTCGCAGCGGTAGGATCAGACATATCGGAAGCGTTGTCAACGGTGATCTCGCCGTTTACGATCTTCGCCAGCTCAGCCTGATACTGCTCTACGGTGAAGTTCTTCAGGCTCCAGGTAGCGGTGGGCAGACCAACAGCGTTCTCCTTGGCGTCCAGGGTGGTGGACTTGCCGGCGATGTCAGCAAAGTTGCCCTCGAATACATAAGCCAGACCCCACTGTACGCCATCGGTCAGGCCCTTCATAGCGGAGGTGATGATGGTCTCGGAGAGGGGGGATTGGTCGGTATCAACGCCTACCATGTAAGCATCGTTCTCAGCAGCAGCCTGGGCAACAGACTGATACATGTTGCCGCCGCAGCAGAAGATGACCTCGGTACCATTGTTGTACCAGCCATTTACCAGAGCCTGCAGCTCGGAAGAGGGAGAGTAGGAGTTACCATACTGCCAGGTGTAGTTCAGCTCAACGGTCTTGCCCATCTCAGCAGCAGCAGCGTTGGCGCCCTGAGCGAAGCCGTAACCATAGCGAACGCAAGCGGGGTTGGTGCCGCCGCCGCCGCCGGTGAAGCCCAGCTTCTCAAAGCCTTCCTTAACAACAGCGTAACCGGCGAGGTAGCCGCACTGCTCCTCAGCAAAGACGATACCGGCAACATTAGCGCCAACGGAACCGCCATCTACAAAGAAGAAAGCAACATCGGGATACTCGGCAGCGATCTTGGTCAGAGCAGCCTCCTGCAGGAAGCCGGCGGTAACAACAGCCTTCGCACCGTTGTCGCAGGCAGCCTTCATGGCGTCATAGCGGTCGTCATCGGTCGCCTTGTCGCCGTTGGCGGGCATGTAGTACTTGTAGCTCAGACCGTGGTTGGCAGCATACAGCTTAACGCCGTCATAGGTGCCCTGGTTAAAGGAGCCGTCCTTCAGCTGACCGACATCGGTTACAAAGCCGATCTCATACTTGCCGTCCTCGGTGGTCATCTCGTCCGGAACAGTGTCGGCGTCGGTGACAACGCTGGGGGTGGGATCGGGATCGGGAGTGGGATCGGGGGTGGGAGCGGGGTCATTGCCGCAGGCTACCATGGCGAGAACCATGACGAGAGCCAGGGCGATTGCCAAAAACTTTTTCATCTTTTTCTCCTCCAGAAAAATTTGTTTTTGCGGCGCTGCCTGTATGGCGGCACCAAAGCAAGTATATTATAGCAACCAAAGGGTGCAGGCGCAACCGTCTTACACCCTTTTTGTGGAATTCGCAAGAAACTTATTTGCAATTTTAGTTGTTTTGTTTTGATATTCTGTGAACACAAGGAACGGTTCCTACAAATCCTGCAAAGCGGGAGCTACCCCGCGGCTTAATTTCATGTCGCCTATCGGCGTCGCAAAGTCTTATAAAAGGTTTTGATTTGTACGCCTATCCGGCGGGGACTTCCTTTTGCTCGCCCGCGACGACGCGCAGGAGCAAAAGAAACGCCCCGGCGGCGAGCCGTACAAGCTAAGCGATAACCAAGACCCGCCCCGCCGTCAGGCGCCCGCAAACCAAGCCTAATATAAATCATCTCAAAAAGAAACAGCCGGCTTCTCACCGGCTGCTCCGTATTCTCTTCCTTTTTACAGCATACCCGTATCCTGCTTGGTGATGCGGTCGCAGCCCATGTAGGGGCGCAGCACCTCCGGCACCGTAATGCTGCCGTCCGGATTTTGATAGTTCTCCATGATCGCCGCCACGGTACGGCCTACCGCCACACCGCTGCCATTCAGCGTGTGTACCAGCTTCGCCTTGTCCTTGGGGTTGTCCTTGTAGCGGATCGAAGCACGGCGCGCCTGGAAATCCTCAAAGTCGCTGCAGGAGGAGATCTCCACATAGCGACCGTAGCTTGGCATCCATACCTCAATGTCATAGGTCTTGGCACTGCTGAAGCCAAGATCGCCGGTGGAAAGCACCACCACACGGTACGGCAGACCCAGCAGCTGCAATACGCGCTCCGCGTCGTGGGTCAGTTTCTCCAGCTCGGCATAGCTTTCCTCGGGCTTGGTAAATTTCACCAGCTCTACCTTGTTGAACTCGTGCTGACGGATCAGACCACGGGTATCACGACCGGCGCTGCCCGCCTCGCCGCGGAAGCAGGCGGAGTAGGCGCAGAAGCTCATCGGCAGCTTGCTGCCGTCAATGATATCGCCGCGGTACATATTGGTCACGGGCACCTCGGCAGTGGGGATCAGGTAATAATCCAGTCCCTCCAGCTTATACATATCCTCCGCGAACTTGGGCAGTTGTCCGGTGCCGGTCATGCTGTCCTTGTTGGCAATAAAGGGCGGGAAGATCTCGGTATAGCCGTGGGCGCTGTGAGTATCCATAAAGAACGCGATGACGCTGCGCTCCAGACGGCAGCCCAGCCCGCGGTAGAAGTGGAACCGCTTGCCCGTCACCTTCGCGGCGGTCTCGGGGTCAAGAATGCCCAGATCGGCGCCCAGATCCCAGTGCGCCAGCGGCTCATAGTCAAAATGGGTCGGCTCACCCCAGCGGCGCAGCTCCACATTCTCGGTATCGTCCTTGCCGATCGGCACGCTCTCGTTGGGGATATTGGGAATGGCATGGATAATGATATCCTGCTTTTCCTCCAGCTCCGCCAGCTTGGCGCCGTCCTCGGTGATCTTGTCGGAAAGCTCCTTCATCTCCGCCAGAATGGGGGCGACGTCCTTGCCCTCCTTTTTATACTGCGGGATCAGCTTGGATACGCGGTTCTGCTCCGCCTTCATGTTATCCACCGCCACATTGATCGCACGCCGCTCTGCATCTATTTCAAGGATTTCGTCAATTTCCTTGTCCATATCTTTGTTGCGGCTCTTCATGGCAGCCTTTACCCGCTCAGGGTCCTGTCTTATCACTTTAATATCCAGCATCAGAATCTTCCTTCTTTCTGTGTGTTTCTATCCGTTTATTATAGCCATTCTGTTCCCGCTTGGCAAGCGGTATTCGGCAGCTTTTTCCGCTTCGGTACAGGTTTTTCATCTGTACGGCGCCTATTCGCTCCCCCGGCAGGTGCAGACCGCCCGTTTCGCCCGCAGGGCAGCCCGCCTCCGGCGGGCTCGGCGGCTGCGCCGCCGGTTCCGGCTGCGCCGGAACGCCCTGCGGGCGGCTCTCCTGCCCTGCACTTTTTCAGGCGGATCAATCGCCGTCCAGCAGCTTATCCACCAGATCAGTCAGATCATCGCGGTCGCTGTACTCAATGGTCAGAATACCGCCGATACCGCGCCGGTTAATGGTCACACGGCGTCCCAGCTCCTCCTGCAGGGCAAGCTGCATCTCCCGCAGCTCCTTGTCACCCCACAGGTCGTCCGCAGCAGGGTTCGCGCGGCGCTCCGCCGCCTTCCGTGCCGCTGTGCGCTCTTTCTTCAGGTGTGCCTCCAGTTCCCGCACATTCAGCCCCAGCCGCACTACATCATTGCCCCAGCGGATCGCCTCCGCTTCGGGCAGACTTGCCAGCAGGCGGGCGTGTCCCGCCGTCAAAAAGCCCTCGTCCAGCTGCTTCTTTACCCCTGTCGGCAGGTTCAAAAGCCGCAGGGAGTTTGCCACCACCGGACGGGATTTCCCCAGCCGCGCCGCAACCTCCTCCTGCGTCATGCCGCTGTGCTCCATCAGGCTGCGGTAGCCCTCGGCTTCCTCCAGCGGGGTCAGGTCCTGCCGCTGCAGGTTCTCAATGAGCGCCAGCTCCCGCACCTTGTCGTCGTCCGCCTCTATCACGATCGCCGGTATCTCGGCAAGCCCTGCCATTCGGCTGGCGCGCCACCGCCGCTCACCGGCAATGATCTGGTACACGCCCGCGGGCATCGTCCGCACCACCACCGGCTGCAAAATGCCGTGCTCCCGAATGGAATTTGCCAGCTCCTCCAAAGCACCCTGCTCAAAGTTCTTTCGCGGCTGCTCCTTGTTCGGCTCGATATCGGAGATGCGCAGCGTCATCAGGCTGCTGCTCTCCGCCGTCTCATTGTCCAGGAAAAGGGCGTCCAGCCCCTTCCCCAGCCCGCTTTTCTTTGCCATAATATCCTCCCTCAAGTTACTCTGTTTTTCGCAAGTTTTCGTTCCCGTCTCCGCCTGCGGCGGGGCAAATATATCTCCCGCACTCTCTCGCCGCGACCCACAGCCTCCCCTGTGTAAGGGGAGGCGGCGAATGAAATGAGCCGGAGGGGTTGCCGGCAGGGACCTTCTCCTTGTACAAACCGTTCAGCAGATCACAAAGTATTAACCCACTCCCCCCCATAGTTCCCCTCCTTTGAGGAGGGGAGAGGGGTGGTGGTTCGCCCTTCGCGCTCCAGCGCGCGGGCGATAAAAATGCCGCCGCAGGCTACCTTTGGAGCGCATCTGCGCGCAGTACGGAGTTGTTTTTCTGCACCAGCAGAAAAACAATATTCGTATCCAGCGCAGCCAAGCGTCGGGGGTCTCGGGGTCTCCCCGAGCGTGTTTTGCTTCCTTTTGCACGAGCAAAAGGAAGTCCCCGCCGGATAGGCGTACAAACAAAGTCACGCAAAAGACTTTGCGACGCCGTTAGGCGACAGCAAACCAAGCCTAAATAAGCTGTTTTCACCTGCTCGGTGAAAGGATCGTCAGCAAAACCAGCAGCCAAGGGTGCGCCCTCTCTTGCAGGTCGCCCCCTCTGACGAAAACGACCACACAGGGTCATTTTCGTCATTCACCCCCTGCGGAGCGCCCTCCGGTATAAGAGATTTCTGGGGTCCCCGCAAGGTCGTAAAGACCTTGTGGGGGAAGGAGGGCACACCGCAGCGGTTGAGGGCTGCCCGCAGCGCAGCGAAGGGTATGCCTTCTGTAGCGGAGGTTGTGTCCGACGCGCGACGGGCGCCCAAAGGCTCTGCCTTTGGAAACCGCAAGCCTTTTGAAAAAGGCTTGACCGAAAACTTTTACAATTGCTTTTTGCAGCCTGTTAAAATGTCAAATTATGTAATTGTTTCACGTGAAACATTTTTATCTGCGGTTCCGCTCTATCAGCTCCTCCGCCACCCGCTGATACGCCAGTGTGCCGCGGTTCGCCTTGTCGTAGTAGCAGATCGGCTCGCCGTAGCTCGGTGCCTCGGAAATGCGCACACTGCGCGGTACCGTGGAGCGGAATACCTTGTCCGCAAAGTATTTCTTTATCTCCCCCACCACCTGATTGGTCAGGTTCAGGCGGCTGTCGTACATCGTCAGCAGTACGCCCTCCACCGTGATGGAGCTGTTGTATAGCCGCTTGACGGTGCGCACCGTCTGCATCAGCTGGGTCAAGCCCTCCAGCGCGTAGTATTCGCACTGAATGGGGATCAGTATCGAGTCACTTGCCGTCAGCGCGTTCACGGTGATCAGCCCCAGTGAGGGCGGACAGTCAATAAAGATAAAGTCGTAGTCGTCCTTTACCCGCAGCAGCGCCGCCCGCAAGGATTTCGCGCGGTTTTCCTTTTCCACCAGCTCTATCTCGGCGCCCGCCAGGTCAATGTTGCTGGGCAGCACCCAAAGCCCTTGAAACCGGGTGGGCAGAATGGTGTCGGCGGCGCCGCTCTCCTCCATCAGCACATGGTAGCTGGAGGTTTTCACCTCTCGCTTGTTGATCCCCACCCCGCTGGTGGCATTGCCCTGCGGGTCAAGATCCGCCAGCAGCACACGGCAGCCCAGTTGCCCCAGTGCCGCCGAAAGATTGACCGCCGTGGTGGTCTTGCCCACGCCGCCCTTTTGGTTGATGATCGCAATGATTTTACCCATTCCCGTGCCTCCTTCGGTCGATTGAACCCATTATAGCACACCGTAAAACGCTTTGAAAACCCTTTCCCCTGCAAAAAATGTTTCACGTGAAACATTTTATAACGGGAAAGGCGCCCTCGGCATGGTGCCGGGAGCGCCTTTCCGCGATCAGTTGGGAAGGGTATCTGTTCTCTCAATGAGAGGAACAAGCGTAAAGGGAAAGCTGGTCGGTCTCCGCGGGGGGCTTTTTGGCGGACTTCGGAATGCGAATGGTGTAGCTGATGCAGTCCTCTTCCTCCTTGCGGCGGGTCGTCACCGCCACCCCAAAGCGGCGGATCTCCTCTACCGCGCGGTCAACCGTGGTGAACAGAATGCGGTAATCCCGCAACAGCCCGCGGTAGAGCGGGTGCCGCTGACGGCGCAGCAGCTGCGCCAAATACTCCTCGCCCTGCCGGACATTTAGACCGTCCGCGGCGATATGCTGCACGGCACGCAGCTGCAAGTCCTCATCGGGCAGCGAAAGCAGCGCCCTTGCCAACCGTTCCGGCAGATGATTTTCGGTAACTGCCTGCTGCACCGCCGGAGAAAGCCGCAGCAGCCGCAGCTTATTGCAGAGCGCCGAGGGGCTCATCGCCAGCAGGGCGGCGGCCTCATTCTGGGTGATGCCGCACCGGGAGATAAGCCGCAGGATCCCCTCGGCTTCCTCGAGGTAATGCAGGTCGGCACGGTGCAGGTTTTCCGCCAGCGTCAGCACGGCGGCGTCCGGCTCGTCCTTTTCCCACACCAGCGCCGGTATCCGGCTCCAGCCAAGCATCTGGCAGGCGCGCCAGCGCCGCTCGCCGGCAATGAGACAGTAGCCGCCCTGCGGCAGCTCCCGCACCGAGATGGGGTTCAGCAGCCCGCTGCGGTCGATGCTTTGCGCCAGTGCCGTCAGTTCCTCCTCCTTAAAGTCCCGACGGGTCTGGTGGGGGCTGGGGGCAATCTCCCCGATGGGAAGCTGCCGCACCGTCATCTGTTTTTCCCTGTTCAAAAGCGCCATGTCTCTCGCCTCCTTGCTTCCCATTATAATAAAGCTGGAAAATTTGTCCAATAAAATCATTCGCCCCGATCCTCCCCTTCTCGCCGCCATTCGCCCCTCCGCGACACCGCCCCCGCCCGAACCGACGGGAAAGAACGGGAACTCTGCCGCTTCCCGTCGGACGATTGCGGACGATGGTATGCATATTTGCCTTGACAGGCGGGGCAATAAAATGTTTCACGTGAAACATTTTCGCAAAAAAGAAAAGCCCCCGTGAGGGGAGCGATTTATTCCGATCGGGTTCAGGTCAGGGGCTTCTTTTTCATAAGGGCGGCGGTGCGGGGGTACTGGGGCGGGGTGGGGTGCTCCTTGCGGATCACGATAAGCACACGGGCATCGCCGCACGGGAGAGCGTAGCGGTGCACCGCCTCTACCCTGCCGCCCAGCTTGGTGATGGCACCCGCCGCAGCGGCAAGCTCCTCCTCGCCGGCAGCGCCCTTTAGGGCAAGGAACTGCCCGCCCACCCTGACCAGCGGCAGGCAGTACTCCGCCAGCGCATTCAGGTTGGCGACGGCACGGGCGGTGGCAACATCGAACTGCTCCCGATACCGCTTGTCCTGCCCCGCGTCCTCGGCACGGGCGTGCAGCGCGGCGGCGTTCACACGCAGCCTGGCGGTCAGCTGCTCCAGAAAGGTAAGGCGCTTTTGCAGGCTATCCAAAAAGGTCACCCGCAGGTCGGGGCGCACCAGCGCCATCGGCAGGCTGGGAAAGCCCGCTCCGCTGCCGACATCGACAAGCGCCGCGCCCTGCGGCAGCTCCGCCATGGTAAGGGGCAGCAGACTATCGGCGAAGTGCTTTTCCGCCACACCCTCGTCATCGGTAATGGCGGTGAGGTTCATGCGCTGGTTCCACTCCTGCAGCTGGGCGCAGTACAGGGCAAAGCGGTCGTACTGCTCCGCGGCGGTGGGCAGAGCGATCTGCTGCATCAGTTGGGCAAAGGCGGCTTGAGAGATCATGGGCAGGCTCCTTCGAGTTTAATTGGTGGGAAAAATGTTTCACGTGAAACAATTACAGGATTTTACAGGATTGTGTTTTGGACAAAGATGTGGATTTTAGGAAAACGGGTCGCGGTGAGAGGGTGCGGGAGGTGGATTTGCCGAGGAAAGAAGCGGCAGATTAAAAAGTATTTGCCCACCCGCACCATAGTTCCCCTCCTTTGAGGAGGGGAGAGGGGTGGTGGTTCGCCCTGCGCGCTCCAGCGCGCGGGCTTTTGGGGTCCCTGCAAGGTCGCAAGACCTTGTGGGGAGAGGAGGGCGCACCGAAGCGGAGAGGGCTGCCCGTAGTGTAGCGGAGGGTCTGCCCGATTGAAGCGCAGGTTGCGCCCGACGAGCTGCCGCAGGCTACCTTTGGAGCGCATCTGCGCGCAGTACGGAGTTGTTTTTCTGCACCAGCAGAAAAACAATATTCGTATCCAGCGCAGCCAAGCGTCGGGGGTCTCGGGGTCTCCCCGAGCGTGTTTTGCTTCCTTTTGCACGAGCAAAAGGAAGTCCCCGCCGGATAGGCGTACAAACAAAGTCACGCAAAAGACTTTGCGACGCCGTTAGGCGAGATGGGATTATCACCTTAGTCTCTGCCGACAATCCCTCAGTCACGGCTGCGCCGTGCCAGCTTCTCGCTGCGGCTCGGTCACGGCGCGGCTCTGATATGCCACCGGCATATCATTCACTACCGCGCCGCCATTTTGTTACCCTTTACACAAGGGAGCCTTTTGGCGATTGCGCTACGCCACCTTCCCTTACACAGGGGAGGCTATAATTACTGCTGGCGCAGGAGAATGACGAGGACGCTGATATCCGCCGGAGAGACGCCGCTGATGCGGCTTGCCTGACCGATATTGGCGGGGCGGATCTTGCAGAGCTTTTCAATGGCTTCCAACCGCAGCCCGCGCTGGGCGGTGTAATCGAAGTCCTCGGGGATCGGCATTTCCTCCAGACGGCGCATTTCCCTGACCTGTGCCTCCTGCTTCCTTAAGTAGCCCTCGTACTTCAGCTCGATCTCCGCCTGCTCGGCGGCATGGGGGTGAAGGGCGGGTCGGTCGGGGTCAAACTGGGCAAGGGCGGCGTAGCTGACCTGCGGACGGCGCAGCAGCTCCGCGGCACGGACGGGCTGGGTGATGGGGGTACTGCCGACCTGTTCCAAGTATTCGTTCAGCTCCGCGGCCGGAGGAATGGATAACTTTTCCAGCCGCTTCTTTTCCTGCTCCTTTTGCTGCTGCTGGGTGAGGAACTGCTGCCAGCGCTCCTCGCTGATCAGCCCGAGGGCGTAGCCCTGCGGCATCAGGCGGGCGTCGGCGTTATCCTGCCGGAGCAGTAGGCGGTACTCGCTGCGGCTGGTCATCATGCGGTAGGGGTCCATGCAGCCCTTGGTAACAAGGTCGTCAATCAAGGTGCCGATATAGGAGGTGGAACGGTCGGTGAGAAACGGCGGCTTGCCCTGCAATTTGAGGGCGGCATTGACGCCGGCAACAAAGCCCTGCACCGCGGCCTCCTCGTACCCGCTGGTGCCGTTGAACTGACCCGCGCCGTAGAGGTGGGGCACCGACTTGAATTCCAGTGTATTGCGAAGCTGGGTGGGATCAATGCAGTCGTACTCGATGGCATAGGCGGTACGCATCAGCTCGACCTGCTCCAATCCGCCGATGGTGTGATAAAAGGCGGTCTGTACCTCCTCCGGCAAGGAACTGGATAATCCTGACAGATACATTTCACGGGTATTCTCCCCCATCGGCTCCAAAAAGAACTGGTGGCGCTTTTTTTCTGCGAAGCGCATGACCTTATCCTCGATGCTGGGGCAGTAGCGGGGACCGATGCCCTCGATGGCGCCGCCGTAAAGCGGGCTGCGCCCGATATTCCGCCGAATCACCTCATGGGTCTGCTCATTGGTGTAGCCGATGTAACAGGGCAGCTTATTCTGCAAAGTGGCGGGATCGGTGGCGAAGGACGCCGCGACCGGCGGTTCATCGCCGCGCTGCTCCTCCAGCTTGGTAAAATCCACACTATTGCCGTGGACGCGGGCGGGGGTGCCGGTCTTGAACCGGCGGAGGGTGATGCCAAGCGCCCGCAGGCTTTCGCTGAGCTGTGAGGCGGGGTGCATACCATCGGGTCCGCTTTCCTCGGAATACTCGCCGACGAAAATTTTGCCCTTTAGGAAGGTGCCGGTGGCAAGGATCACAGCCTTGACCGAATAGACGCCGCCCAAAGCGGTGGTGACGGAGGTGATATTCCCTGCCTCATCGGTATCGACCGAGATGATCTCCGCCTGCCGCACCGAGAGGTTCGGCTGGTTTTCCAGCGCGGCTTTCATATACATATGATACCGCTTGCGGTCGCACTGCAGGCGCAGGCTGTGGACGGCGGGACCCTTGCCGAGATTGAGCATACGGCTTTGCAGCATGGTGGCATCTGCCGCCTTTGCCATTTCGCCGCCGAGGGCGTCCAGCTCCCGCACGAGGTGCCCCTTGGCTGTGCCGCCGATGCTGGGATTGCAGGGCATATTGCCGATGGCATCGAGGGAGATGGTGAAGATGATGGTGCGGCAGCCGAGGCGTGCGGCGGCAAGCGCCGCTTCGATGCCGGCGTGACCGGCGCCGATGACGGCGATATCGCAGCTTCCGGCGGGGTAGGGTTTCATCATGGGGTGTACCTTCTTTATATGGGATTAAAAAATACTGTAAAAGTTTTCGGTCAAGCCTTTTTCAAAAGGCTTGCGGTTTCCAAAGGCAGAGCCTTTGGGCGCACTCCGCAGAGTGCGAAATTCTTATTCCGGAGGGCGCTCCGCAGGGGGTGAATGACGAAAATGACCCAGCGTGGTCGTTTTCGTCAGAGGGGGCGACCTGCAAGAGAGGGCGCACCCTTGGTTGCGGGTTTTGCTGACGATCCTTTCACCGAGCAGGTGAAAACAGCTAACTTAGGCTTAGTAGGTTGTCGCCTAACGGCGTCGTAAAGCCTTATAAAAGGTTTTGGTAGGTACGCCTGCCGGCGGGGCGGCACTTTTGTACCGCCAAAAGTGCCCAAAAGCGGCTTGGGGCAAGCCCCAAGACCCCGACGCACCGGAACGCCCGCTCGGAACGGACTACGCCGTCCCGAAGCGTGGGCTAAACGGCGCTTATAAGGTGTCTGCGACGCATTTTTATCGCCCGCGCGCTGGAGCGCGAAGGGCGAACCACCACCCCTCTCCCCTCCTCAAAGGAGGGGAACTATGGGAGCAATGGGCAAATACTTTGTAATCTGCTGAATGGTTTGCGCGGGGAACAAGTTACTGCTAACAATCCCCTAACTATTTGCCCACGCAGAACTGCTCGAATACCTTGTCGATGGCTTCGGCGGAGGCACGGCGTCCGGTGAGAGTGAGGAGCGCATCGGCGGACTGCTCCAGACAGACCGAGACGGCATCGAGCGTCTCGCCGGCTTGCAGGGCGTCGATCCCCTCCCGCAGGCTGCGGCGGGCGGCGGTGATGCACTCCAACTGGCGGGCATTGGCGATGACCGCCGCAGCAGGATCAAAGTGGGAAAGGCCGACGACCTTGCGGATCGCTTCGGTCAGCTCATGAAGTCCGGTACCGGCGGCGGCGCTGACCGCGACCGAGGCGGGAACCACGGCGGCGATCTCCGACTTTTCCTCCGCCGTAAGGACAGGGGGAAGATCCTGCTTATTATAGACGGCGACGGCGGCGCGGCCTGCCAAGGCGGGCAGCCACTGTCGTTCTTCGTCGGTCAATGGGCGGCTTTCATCAAAGACCGCAAGGATCAGGTCGCACTGCGCCAAGGCACGGCGGCTGCGCTCCACGCCCATCTGCTCGATGGGGTCGTCGCTTTCCCGCAGACCGGCGGTATCTGAAAGGCGAAGGGTGAGCTCGCCAAGACGCACGGTTTCCTCAATCACATCGCGGGTGGTGCCGGCGATGGCGGTAACGATGCTGCGCTCCCGACCGGACAGTAAATTCATTAAAGTGGATTTGCCGACATTGGCGCTGCCGATGATGGCGGTGGAGATGCCCTGCCGCACCATCTGCCCCTGCTGCCAGCTTTGCTCCAGACGGGAGAGGATTTTCTCCACGCTGCCAAGCTGCGCCAGCAAAACAGGGGCGGAAACCTCCTCGACGTCCTCCTCGGGGTAGTCGATCCATGCCGAGATGTGGGCGCAGCAATCGGTGAGGGTATCGGCGGCGGCAAGCACCTCACGGTGCAGGGCGCCCTCCATGGCGCCGAGAGCGGCACGGAGGCTCTGAGTATTTTGCGCCGCCATAATGTCGATCACGCTTTCCGCCTCGGTAAGGGTCATTTTGCCGTTCATCAGGGCACGGCGGGTGTACTCGCCTGCTTCGGCGGGACGGGCGCCCGCAGCAACGGCGGCGGCAAGCACCTGTGACAGCACAAATTCTCCGCCGTGACAACACAGCTCGGCGACGTCCTCGCCGGTGTAGCTGTGGGGGGCGCGGTAAACAAACAAAACGGCTTCATCAAGGAGCTGCTCCCCTGCGTAGACCCTGCCGAACGCACCGGTATAGCCTGCCATGCCGGCGGGGTGCTTTGCGCTGTTGACGGGACGGAAGATCCGTCCGGCAATGGCAAGCGCCTTTTCGCCGGAAAGACGCACCATACCGACTCCCCCACCGACGGCGGTGGCAATGGCGACAATGGTATCTCGCATGGGGACACTTCCTTTCCCGAAATAACAAAGTAAAGTTTTCGGTCAAGCCTTTTTCAAAAGGCTTGCGGTTTCCAAAGGCGGCGCCTTTGGTCGCGCGCCGCAGAGCGCGAAATCTCCTGTACCGGAGGGCGCTCCGCAGGGGGTGAATGACGAAAATGACCCTGTGTGGTCGTTTTCGTCAGAGGGGGCGACCTGCAAGAGAGGGCGCACCCTTGGTTCCAACTTCTACGAATTTCCCTTTCACCGAGCAGGTGAAAACCGCTTATTTAGGCTTAGTTTGCTATCGCCTAACGGCGTCGCAGGGTTTTATAAAAGGTTTTGATTTGTACGCCTATCCGGCGCGGACTTCCTTTTGCTCGTGCAAAAGGAAGCAAAACACGCTCGGGGAGTACCCCGAGACCCCCGACGCTTGGCTGCGCTGGATACGAATGTTATTTTTCTGCTATCGCAGAAAAATAAATCCGTACGGCGCGCAGATGCGCTCCAAAGGTAGCCTGCGGCGGCTCGTCGGGCGCAACCTGTGCTTAATCGGGCAGACCCTTCGCTATGCTACGGGCAGCCCTCTCCGCTGCGGTGCGCCCTCCTCTCCCCACAAGGTCTTGCGACCTTGCGGGGATCCCCCAAAAGCCCGCGCGCTGGAGCGCGAAGGGCGAACCACCACCCCTCTCTTGCCCTTGTCGCTCCAATGTCGCACTGCTTCGCTTACTCGCTCGCATTGCTCCTGTCGCTCCCCAAGGAATTGTCGCTGTTTCCGCCACCGGCGGCGCTCCAATTCCTTGCCCCTCAAAGGAGGGGAACTATGGTGTGGGTAGGCAAATACTTTTTAGTTTGCTGAACAGTTTGTGCAGAGGGGAGGCTATGGGTCGCGGTGCGCGGGTGCGGGACGGTGATTTGCCGAGGAATATCCCCGCCGCAGGCGGAGCCTTTGCCGCACATGCCATAATAGAATATTGTACCACAAAAAGGCGGCGTTGCCAATGCGTGATTTTGTGCGGCGGAATGGTTGTAATTTTGGGACAGAGTTGCTATACTGGTAAAAAAGGAAGTAAAGAAACCGCAAATAGCGTCGATGATAATATATTAGTCTTTATGGAGGTTTGTGCCCGTATGATGAGAGATTACTATAAAAAAATGCCCGGCGACCGCAAGGACGGCTGGAGGCTGCGGAATGTCCCGCTGTTTTTTACCGTGGTGCCCTTTATTATGCGCACCCGCCTGGACAGCCAGAACTACTACGAGGAAACGCTGGACGTGGAGCCGATGATGGACTTCCTGAAGGTGCACAAGGAGGATATGCCCAATATCTCGATGATGACGATATTTGTGGCGGCGATGGTGCGCATGATAAGCCAGCGCCCCGCGCTGAACCGCTTTGTGGTACACAACAAGCTGTACGCCCATAATTCCATCACCATTTCCATTGCCATAAAGCGCACCATGAGTGACGACGGCGAGGAGACAATGATAAAGCCGAGCTTTGACCCGCACGATACCCTGCTGGACGTGCAGCGGCGGCTGGAGGAAGCCATAGACGAGGCGATGAACCACGAGGAGGGCACCGGCATTGACGGCGTGGCCGGTCTGCTGGGCAAGCTGCCGGCGTGGCTGTTCCGCTTCGCGGTCTCGATGATCCACTTCCTGGACAACCGCGGCTGGCTGCCCGAAAAGCTGACGCAGGCAAGCCCGTGGCATTGCAGCGCCATGTACACCAATGTCGGCTCGCTGGGCATCGGTCCCATCTACCACCACCTGACCGAGCTGGGCACCTACAGCACCTTTATCGCCATGGGCAAGCGGGAGCGCCACACCGTTTACGATGAAAACGGCGAGGCGACCGTCCGCCGCACGGTGGGCATGAAGATCGTGAACGACGAGCGCATCTGCGACGGGTACTACTACGCGAACTCGATGCGCATGCTGCGCCGCCTGCTGATGAACCCCACCCTGCTGCTGGAGCCGCCCAAGTATGTGAAGCTTGATCCGGCGGTGAGCAACCCGCTGATCAATGACCCCAACGCGGGGGTGGACGCCGCCGAGGAGGAGCACCGCGGCACGGACGCGGCGCTGGTGGACTGAACCGACCGAAACCGAATACGATAACAAAGGAAGGCGCCGAGCGATCGGGGCTTTCCTTTTTTTCGGCGAAAGTTTATCCATGCCTATGCGTGAACTTTCCCCCATCATTTTTGCCCCGCCCAGGTGGAAATTGTGGAAAACCGGAGCGGTCGGGCGGATTTTCGGCAGGTTTCGCGGCTCACGGAAGCGTTTTTGCGGCGGCGCGATGTGGAAAACTATGTGCAAAGTGGGGAAAACTTCTACCAATGGGGCAGAATTATCGATTGACACCATGCCAAAGTATGAGCTTTCCCCTGCGGGGGACAAAATTTGACCCGCCGGAAGAACCGACGGGCCGCTTTTCTTTTCTGGGGGGAAATATTCAGTTTTGCTGCTCCTTTTTGAGGCGGGCGAACAGCACCGCCAGCAGCACGCACAGCACCAGTCCCGCCGCGAAAGCCGCCAGCCAGATATTGGCGTTGGGCAAAAAAGAGGTAGTGCCGTCGCCATTGACCACCAGCTCGGCGTTTTTCAGCACCGCGGCGCCGATGGAGGGCCCGATGACGCCCGGCACCAGCACCTGTGCCACGATGCGCAGCCCCTGGAACAGACCGACCTGCTCCGGCGGGGTGTAGGTACGCATCATGGCGCCGAAGATGGCGGTGCTGGAAAGGTAGCCCATCATCATGCAAAGCGAGCCGAAGAACACCGGCAGTGTGCCGCGTGTAAAGTACAAAATGAGGTAGCCGAGAAGCAGCAGCGCGATGCCCGGCAGAATGGCGCTGCGAAAGCCGCGGGTATCATACCGCCTGCCGTAAAAGGCGGTGAACGCCGCCGCCAGCACGATGGCGGGCGCCATGACCAGTACATAATTTTCCATGCCGAGGGATTTTTCGTAGTACAGAATGAGATAGGGCATGAAGATCTGAATGGAAATGCCGAAGCCCGCAAATGCTAAGAGCGTAAGATAAAGCACCTTGTGCTGCCGCACGACCGAGGGCTTGAAGCCATAGAGAATGCTGCCCCAATAGCTGCCGGCGGGCGAGGGGGTAACCTCCGGCTCCTTGATGAGCCAGAAGCCGGCGATGCCGATGAGGATCACCACTACGCCGATGATGGTAAAAATGGTGACCCAGCTTGCCGCCTGCTCCAGATCGAAGAACATAAAGCTGCCGAATACCACCAAGATCGCCAGCATGGGCATCATGGCGTTGATGCCCTCCGCCGCACCGCGGTTGGAATTATCGGTGCTGTCGGTAAGCCATGCATTAAAGCAGGCATCGTTGGCGGTGGAGCCGAAAAAGGTCATCACGCAATCCATGATGATGGTAAGATTGATGCAGACGGTGCTGACCGCAATGCCCGCCGAGACCATCGGGCTGATAACATCGGTGCGAATGAGGGCAAAGCTGAGAATGGAAATTCCCCACAAAAGATACCCCACACAGATAAAGACCTTGCGCTTGCCCACACGGTCGCTGAGTGCGCCGATCAAAATGGTGGTGAGGGTGGCGACCACGGCGGAAGCCGAGACCATCAGGCTGATCTGTGCGGCGGTGGCGTGGAACATCTTGTAGACGAATACGTTGAAGTACATATTCTCCACGACCCATGCGACCTGCCCGACAAGAGAAAAAACCGTAAGCGCCAGCCAGAAGCGCCCGCCCAGCTTGGTTTTCTGCATAAAGAGACCCTGCCTTTCCGTAATACCTTCGCTTGACAAGGACACACACGCTTTGCGGCGGTGAAAACCAGCGCTGACTGCGTCATCGAACCTTGAAATACGCAAGTATTCCTGCAGTTCTCTTCCTTGTCATCATCTGGTTTTCTCTCGCCGAAAAGTCCTGCGGAGTTTTTGCACAGCATTTCTGCCTGCAAAAACCGTATGTGCTCTTGTCAAGTGAAGGTAAATACAGTGTAGCACAAAATACTGGCTTTGTCACCGCCGGAAAGGAAGCCATGCAAAATTTAGGGCGGCGGACAGAGAAAAAGACCCCGACAGCTGCGGGGTCTTTCGGCTTTGTTCAGATATCAATTTTGCCGTAGCGCTTGCCGGTATTGGCGGAGAGGATCTCCTGCTCCACGGCGCTCTTTTCCTGCTTAGGGGCAGTCTCCGGCTTCGGCTCGCGGCGGACGGGTCCGCCGATGGCGGGCGGGTCCTCCAGACGGGGACGGCGCTCCCCTGCCGGACGGCTGCGGCGCTCGCCGTCATTGCGGCGTTCCCCGCCGTTACCACGACCGCCGTTGCCGCGGCGGTTGCCGCCGCGTCCGCCACGACCGCCGCGTCCGCCCTCACGAGAACCCTCCTTGCCGCCGGTGGGCGGAACGGTGGAACTGATGACGACACGACGATTCGGCTCGACGCCGGTGGAGGAGCTGGTAGCACCCTTGACGGTAGAGACAGCGCCGTGAATGATGCGGCGCTCATAGGGGTTCATCGGCTCCAGCGTAACGCTGCGTCCGGTGCGTACCGCCTGATTGGCGAGCTTGCGCGCCAGTGCCTCCAGCGTGCGGGCACGCTTTTCGCGGTAATTGCCGCTATCGATGGAAAGGCGGATATACTCGCCCTCGCCGCGGTTGGCGACAAGGCTGGCAAGGTACTGAATGGCATCGAGGGTCTCGCCCCGTCTGCCGATGACGCTGCCGATCTGCTCGCCGGCGAGCTGCAGGCGGACATTTTCCTCATAGTAGCGGGGGGTGACGGTAAAGTTGGTCAGACCCATCGCGGTAAGGATATCGGTGACATAGGCGGCTGCCTTTTCTACCTTGGCGCGCACCTCCTCAGTCGGCTCGATCTCCACGGGAGCGGGCTTTTCCTCACGGGGCCGCTTTTCCGCTTTTTCGGGCTTTTCGGGTTTTTCCGCCTTCTCCTGCTTGGGAGCGGCGGGCTTTTCGGTCTTTACCGGCTTTTCGGCACGCTCCGCGCGGGGGGCGGGCTTCGCTTCCGGCTTATTCTCCTTTTTGGGAGCCTCCTGCCGGCGGGGCTTTTCGCTCTTTGCCGGCTTTTCATCGGGGACCTCCGCCCACACGCGAACCTTGGCGGGCAGCTTTTTCAGTCCCAGAAAACCGCCCTTGCGGGGCAGGTCGATGATCTCAAACTGCACCTCTTCACGAGGCAGACCCAGCAGCAGCGCGCCGCTTTCGATGGCGGCATTGGCGTCCGCGCCGGTAGCAATGATCTCTTTTATCATAATCAGTTACCTCTTTACTTTTCCGGCATCAATCGTCGATGTATTCATCGCCGTACTTTTCGGCATAGCGGCGGCGGGCTTCCTTTATCTTTTCCTTATCGGAAAGAAAGGCGGTATCCTCCACCTTATCGCCGTTCTTCAGTGCCTCCTTGGCACGCTTCTTCGCCTCGATGCGCTCCTGACGCTCCCGCTCGGCGCGCTCCTTGGCCTCCGCCTGCATCTTTTCGGCGACTTCCTTGGGGTTGTAGATCTTATTGAGGATCAGTGCCTGAACGCAGCCGAACACATTGGAGAGAGTCCAGTAAATGCCGACGCCGATGGGCACCATGAAGGTGAACCAGATGGAGATGAGGGGCATAATGTACATCATCATCTTCATGCTGGCGCCTGCCTGACCCATGCTGGGGCTGTTCTTCATGGAAATGACGGAAGAAAGCAGCGCGGTGAGACCGGAGAGCAGCGGAATGATGACCAGCCAGTTCCAGCCGCCCTGCCAGGGGAGGTTGGGGGTGCTGGAAAGATCCATGCCGAGGAAGCCCATGTCGAGAGACTGGATCTTGGCGATGACATCGGCGCCGACGCTGGAATAAGCGGCGGGGTTCTGCATGACGCTCTGATAAATATTGATCTGGGGGGCGTAGCCGGTGGTGGCGATGCCCAGTGTGCCCGCGACCTCGGTGAGGGCGGCGATGGTCTCCTTGGAGAAGCGCAGCAGGTGGGTCAGGGGCTTATAAACTACATCCAACAGACCGAAGATGACGGGGAACTGGATAAGCAGGGTGCCACAGCCGCTCATGGGGTTGTAGTTCTCCTTGGCGTACAGAGCCTGCAGCTCCTCGTTCATTTTTGCCTGGTTGTTCTTGTACTTCGCCTGAATTTCCTGAATTTTAGGCTGAATGATCTGCATTTTGATGGTGGACTTCTGCTGCTTGAGACCCAGAGGGAACAGCAGCGCCTTAACGATAAGGGTAAAGAGCACCAGCGCAACGCCGTAATTGCTGACCAGATGGTACAGACCGTACATCAGCCACCCGAAAGGATAGCCGAAAATCGTCATAATAAAGTTCATATTGATGATCCTCCGTTCCCATTTTCATGGGGGATAGTCTCCCCGCCGGCGGAAGTATCGGCGGCAGGGTGCTGGGACGGGTGTGCCGCCTGCTTTTCCTGCAGGGCGCCGGCAAAGGGGCGCAGGGAAAAGCGCTGGGGGACGGGATCGTACCCCGGGCGGCAAAAGGGCTGACACCGTGCCAATCGGCAGACGGTCAGCAAGCTCCCCCGAATGGGTCCGAAGCGCCGCAGCGCCGTGACCGCGTAGCAGGAGCAGGTGGGGGAAAACCGGCATCTGGGAGGGATAAGGGGGGAGATGCACTTCTGATAGATCCTGATGGGCAGGATCAAAAGCTCGCTGCATATTTTTTTGAGGAACTGCCACAGCCGCTTCATAGGGTCTCCGTCTCCCCTTTCGGGGCGCCGCACAGGGCGGTGATCTGGCGGAGCATCAATTCCTGCACCGGCTGCATTTTGCAGTGGGCGGTGCGGCTGCGGGCGACAAAGATGAAGTCGTAGCCCTGCGGCAGCTGCCCCTCCAGACCGGTATAGGCGGCGCGGATCACGCGCTTGGCGCGGTTGCGGCGGACGGCATTGCCCACCCGTTTGCTGGCGGTGATGCCGATGCGGTTGTGACCCAGACGGTTCCTGGCACAGTAGGTGACAAGAACCTGTCCGGTTTGCGACCGTGCCCTGCGGTACATGCGGGTAAAGTCGCGGTTTTTTTTGATGATCGCGGTGGTTTTCATTGTTTTGGGTCCCTTCCCTGCGCCGCGGGAGAGCGGGCAGATGTGCGGTGTGCCGGACTGAGAAGAAAAAAGAAGAGGGCGTCCCTTTCACACCGCTGCCGTCGCGTTTGGTTTCCCATGTGTAGATAGTGATACTAAAAAGACGGACATTAAAAAATCAGCCCACGGCATTTGCGCTGTGGGCATCTTTCTTAGTGGGTCAGTCTGGCTCTGCCCTTGGCACGTCTGCGGGCCAGGACCTTACGACCGTTGGCGGTCGCCATTCTCTTTCTGAACCCATGTACTTTGCTTCTCTGTCTCTTTTTGGGCTGATAAGTTCTGAGCATTGTTCATTCCCCTCCTTCCGGGTCTTGGCGGCGTCTCCCGGCGCGGGAGCCTGCCTGATGTGGTCGGTCATTTGTCCCAACGCGCTATTGGGAGAGATGACCCTGCAATTTTGAATTATACCTTAAATCCAAGGCATCTGTCAAGAAAAAGCTACTGTTTTTGCGGGATTCTGTGTACAGGGTGCGCCGGTAGTGGAGAGGCAACGGAACAGCTACAAGATATGGGAGGGACATTTTATTTTTTTCTGCTTTAGCCGGAGCTTTGCACCCCTTGCTTCCCTTTCTTCGGGGGAGGGAGGGCTTTTCACACCGGCTCTTTTTTTGGTGGAAAATTTGGGGCTTTTCGGGCTTCCGATGTTGTATTCCGACCCCGAATATGCTACTATATATAATAGGTATCTATCCCTATGGGAACTGCCGTAGGGAGAAAATGAAATGAGGTTCAATATGGATTCTTTTTCCGATGTTTTTGAGAGAGTAAAACAGCTCTGCCGCGGCGAGATGAGCGAGGTCGCCTACGGGCTGTGGATCAACGATCTGGAGCTGATCTCCCTTGACGGCGAGACCGCCCGACTGATGGGCAGCACCCAGATGAAGCGGGATATCGCCGATAATAAATACAACGCGCTCCTGGCAAGCTGCTTCGAGCAGATCATCGGCTTCCCTGTAAAGGTCGAGATCTATTCCCGCGAGACGCCGCCCCCCTCCCCTGCCGCCAATGCCGCGGCAGCCGAGCAGGAATTCCAGCCCGAAAAGGAATATTCCTTCGAGACCTTCGTGGTGGGCAGCGGTAACAGCATGGCGCATGCCGCCGCGTGGGCGGTCGCCAATAACCCCGCCAAGAGCTACAACCCCCTGTTTATGTACGGCGGCAGCGGCTTGGGCAAGACACATTTGATCTATGCCATCTGCGGCAAGATACGGCAGAACCACCCCGACTATAAATTGCTTTATGTCAAGGGTGAGGAATTCGCCAACGAGCTGATTTTGGCGATCCGAGACCGCACCACCGCCGAATTTAAGGAAAAATACCGGCAGGCGGATCTTCTGGCGGTCGATGATATCCAGTTCATCGCCGGCAAGGAGAGTACGCAGGAGGAATTTTTCCATACTTTCAATTCGCTGTACGAATGCGGCAAACAGATCATTCTGACTAGCGACCGTCCCCCCAAGGAGATCAAAACGCTGGAGGACAGGCTCCGCAGCCGGTTCGAGTGGGGTCTGCTGGTCGATGTGCAGCCGCCGGACTATGAGACCCGCATGGCGATCATCACCCGCAAGGCAGATAGTTTAGGCATGAAAATGCCGGAAGATGTGGCAGCGTTCATCGCCGGTAAGGTAAAGGATAATGTGCGGCAGCTGGAGGGCGTTGTGAAGCGGCTGGACGCCCACGCCCGCCTGAACGGTTCCTCCATTACGATGATGCTGGCGGAAAACGCCATTCAGGATATCATGACCGACCAGACCCCGCTGCCTGTCACCGTTGACCGCATTATCGATGAGGTGGCGCGCACCTACAGCGTTACGGCGGAGGATATCCGCGGCAAAAGCCGCAGCAACCAGATCTCCGCGGCACGGCAGGTCGCTATGTATGTGGTGCGGGAGATCACCGGCATGACCCAGCTGGAGATCGGGCAGGAATTCGGCGGGCGCGACCATACCACCGTGATCTACGCGCTGTCGCAGGTCACAAAAATACTGGAAAGCGACCCCCGCAAAAAAGAGGTCATTGAGGATATCATCAAGAATATCCGCAATGCCGACGCTTAAAAAACGCTTTCCACCGATTTTTCACATTCCACCGACAGATTTCCACTGCCGTGTGAAAAGAAAAAGTTTTCTCCACAGTCTCCACAAATTTTCAGGGGTGCTTTCCATATTGCAAAAAGGGGAAGAAACCCGCTTGTCCATCGGGAAAGCGCGGGCATTTCCACTTTTCAAGGTCCCCTACTATTACAACTGATGTTTATATATTGTATTCCCGCACGGCACATAAATTTTGAAAGAAAATGAGCATGACCCCAGCCGGAAAATGGGGAAAGTGAGAATTTTTCCGGCGGCGGTCACAAGGAGGACGACAGCATGATGATGAAATTTACCTGCAACACCGCGGCGCTGGTCAGCGGCATCAATTCTGCGCTGCTGGCGGTAAGTCCCAAAAGCACGCTTTTGGCTCTGGAGGGCATTTTGGTCCGCGCGCACACAAGGGAAATTACCATGATGAGCTACAACCTGGAAATGGGCATCACCGCCAGCCTGGAGGCACAGGTAGAAAAGACCGGCGAGATCATCATTCCCGCCAAGGTGTTTTCCGATATCATTCGCCGCATCGAGAGCGATGAGGTGACCATTGAGGCGGACGACCGGTGCCTGGTGCAGATCACCGGCGGTGTTTCGCAGTTCACTATTCTGGGCATGACCTCGGAGGAGTTCCCCGAGCTGCCCTCGGTGGGCGAGGCGCAGGGCTTTACCATGCCGATGGAGACCCTTTCCTCCATGGTAGATATGACCCGCTATGCCATAGCGACCAACGATACCAAGCCCGTGCAGACCGGCTGCCTGTTTGAGCTGCAGGACGGCGAGTTGACGGTGGTAGCGGTCGATGGCTTCCGGCTGGCGCTGCGTCGGGAAAAGGTGAGCCACGAGGAGCCGATGCGCTTTATCGTGCCCGGCAAGACGCTGGGCGAGCTGCTGAAGCTGATGACCGAGGAGGGCAACATCTCCATCGAGGCGAGCCGCAAGCACATTCTGTTTGATATGGGCAACCGCACGCTGGTCAGCCGTCTTTTAGAGGGAGAATTCCTTGATTACCACGCGGCGATCCCGCGGGAAAGCAGTACTGCCGTGGTGGTGAATACCCGCGCCCTCATCAATTCCATCGAGCGCACCAGCCTGCTGATCAGTGACCGTCTGCGCAGCCCGCTGCGGGTGGATTTCGGCGAATCGGTCATCAAGATGAGCTGCTCCACCAGCATTGGCAAGGCATATGATGAATGCTGCTGCTCCACAACGGGCAACCTGTTGGAGATGGGCTTTAATAACCGCTTTTTGCTGGACGCCCTAAAGAATGTCGATACCGACATGGTGCGGCTGGAGCTGTGCGGACCCTTAAGCCCCATGAAGGTGCTGCCGCTGGAGGGAGACAGCTTCCTGTTCCTTGTACTGCCGATGAGACTGCGGGCGGAATAAAAGACGTAAAAAGTTTTGGCTCCAGCCTTTTTCAAAAGGCTGGTCGCCCATCACAATGGGCGAAACAGCTCCTATGACAGAAGCATCAAAAGCATCAGCAGATGGTTTTGATAAAAGAAGCTTGTAGGGATTATCCCCTAAATTGCCGGAGGGCGCTCCGCAGGGGGTGAATGACGAAAATGACCCTGTGTGGTCGTTTTCGCCAGAGGGGGCGACCTGCAAGAGAGGGCGCCCCCTGACCCACGATTTTTGCTGTCTATCCTTTCACCGAGCAGGTGAAAATAGCTGACTTAGGCTTAGTTTGTTGTCGCCTAACGGCGTCGCAAAGTCTTATAAAAGGTTTTAATTTGTACGCCTATCCGGCGGGGAAGCACTTTTGCACCGCCAAAAGTGCCCAAAAGCGGTTTAGGGCTGCGCCCTAAAAACCCACGCACCGGAACGCCCGCT
>CAKSYU010000010.1 GCA_934524965.1 uncultured Angelakisella sp. | reverse complement strand
AATGACGGCGAGGGCAATATGCTGGATACCGGCGTTGATTCCACCCCCATCGCTGATGGTGACGCCTTCCAGATCGTACTTTCCACTTATTAAGCCGACCGAATGAAGCTGAAAACACGGGAACTGGTGCTGGCGGCAATGCTGTCCGCGCTGCTCATCGCTTCCAAGCAGGCAATGTCCTTTATCCCGAATTTCGAGCCGGTCACGCTGCTGCTTATCCTTTATACGCTGCACTTTCCCCGTATGACGCCGCTTATCATCTATGTATTTGTGGCGGTGCAGGTACTGCTGTATGGCTTCAATGTCTGGGTGTATATGTATCTCTACATCTGGATCATTCTGTATGCGGTGGTACGCCTCTTGGCAAGGTGGAGCAGTTACCCTTTATGGATCATCGTCGCAGCGGTGTACGGCATGCTGTTCGGGCTGCTTTGCTCGCCGGTCTATCTCTTTATCGGCGGCTGGAGCATGGCAGTCTCGTGGTTTATCTCCGGTATCCCGTATGATATCATGCACGGCGTCGGCAATGCCATCATGGTGGCGGTGCTGTTTCTTCCGCTGGATAAGCTCTTCGCCCGCTTGAAAACAACCAAAAGCTATTAAACAAAGCTCCCCCGCCCGCAGTAGGGCAGGGGAGCTTTCTCTATATCCGGCTTTGTCAATCCGGCAGCTCCATTACCCACTCCGCCCCGTCGTAGGGGGCGAGGGAATAGGTGCTTTCATCAAGATGATAATACAGCCGACCGTCCGTGCCGGCAACCATATGGTAGTAACCGAGCCACGCTCGCGCCTCGGCAAAAACACCCTTCATCGGCAGGGAATATACCATCGGTTTCTCGTCAGAACGAGGTTCCAGAAGCAGGTAGCTGCCGTTCTTTTGCTGCAGCAGTACATCGCCGCAAATCGCATAGACCGGCACGCCGGAAATACGGTATTGTTCCGTCCTTGGTTGTTCCATATTGGGGTCTGTCGGGTCATACCACTCATAGCTGTAGCAGTAAAGGGTATCTGTTTCCCCGGTGGTGTACCAGATGTGGCTGGTGTAATAGAGCGAGTTAGCGGGGGTATAGCAGAAATCCACAACTTTCTGCGCCACCTCCATACGACTGCCGTCCTCCGTGCTGTAGTTCCACAGGGTGTTGTTTTCGTCCAGCACCTGCACACGCGCCCAGTGATCTGCGGCGATTTTTTTTGCTTTGATGTCATCAATACGGTGCCACCCATCGCCGTAATACCGCACTGTACCGTCCCGCATCAGCGCCGCGCAGCCGGAGATCGCCGCGGCGCCCTCCAGCGGCTCCGGCAGCGTGCCGTAGTCATAACCGGTCCAGCGGCTTTCCAGCTTTCCGTCCGTATGCAGGATATTAACATATTGATTATGAGAACTAAGCGAGAAATCCTGTACATTTTGGTATTTCAGCTTCAGCGTGGCCATATCCGGCTGGTTGTTTTTCAGCTGACAGCAATACAGGTTATGGCTGTCGCTCAGTACCCATATGCAGTTATCGCCGCCTTCCGCCTTGATGATCTTCTCTCCCGCCACATCGGCTTGCTGCTCCGGCATCTCCACAGGGATGGTCTCATACTCCGGTGTCGGGGCAGTCTTATCGCCGCACCCCGCCAGCCCCACCAGCAGTACCAGCGCGCACAGTGCCGCGGCAAATTTTATCGTCTTTTTCATGTCGTCCTCCTCGTCCTCCGTTCTTCGTCGCTGTTTTTCTCCCGCACCCATTATAACGAACAAAGTCCGGGATCTGCAACACGGGAACAAAAAACTTCTGTAGACTTGGAAAGTACATTGCAAGACCGCCGCCTTCCTGCGGGGAAAGCGGCGGTCGCGGTTTTATTCTTATTGGCACAGCGGCAGGGAAATATCGGCACGGAACAGGTCGCCGTCAATGGAAAGCTCAAAGCGTCCGCCCTGCAGCTCCACCAGGCTCTTGGCAATGGAAAGCCCCAGTCCGCTGCCCTCGGTGTGGCGGCTGCTGTCCCCGCGCACAAAGCGCTCCATCAGCTCGTCGGCGGAAACATTCAGCTCATTGCGGGAAACATTTTTGATGCTGATGGTCGTTTCCTGCTCGTCGGCGGCGGCAGCGGCATAAACGCGGGTGCCGGGCATGGCGTATTTCACAATGTTGTTCATCAGGTTATCCATTACGCGGCTCAGCAGCTTGCCGTCCGCCCGCACTACGGGGTCGCCCGCGGCAGGGTGGACGATCATCGTCAGATCCGCCTTTTGCAGTCGCTCCTCATACTCGCCTTCCAGCTGCGAGAGCAGTACGTTCACACTGGTCGGCTGGCAGTCCACCGGTATCACCCCGCTGGAAGCCTTGCTTGCCTCCACCAGATCCTCGGTCAGCTTTTTCAGCCGCTTGCTCTGGCGGTCCAGCACCTCCAGGTATTCCTGCGCCTTGGGATTATCGATCGGCTCCTTTTTCAGCAGGTCAACATAGTTCACTATGCTGGTCAGCGGCGTCTTGATATCATGCGATACATTGGTGATCAGCTCGGTTTTCATGCGTTCGCTGCGCAGCCGCTCATCTACGGCACGCTGCACGCCCTGCTGCACTTTATTCAGGTTCTCGCCGCACTGCTTCAGGTCGCCTATCAGGTAACGGGTTTCCACCGGCTTGGTGTAGTCGCCCGCCGCCAGCGCCTTGGTGCCGCGCAGCAGTGTTGCGATGCCAGCCGCCGCGTACATTGCCGCCAGCGCCACCACCAGCAGGAAGATGAGCCTCTGCAGAGTAATGTAGGGGACCAGCAGACTGTCGCACACCAGCAGCACCACGATCCCCAGCGCCGCCTTCCAAATGACCGGAACAGACCGCACCAAGTGCCGCAGCCACCGCCCGATGACCTTCAGCACCCGCCACAGCAGCTTGAGGGCATACCAGATGACATTGTTTTTAAGCACCGTTCCCGCCTTGCACCGTGTAACAAAGGTGATAAGGAACAGGAAAACGCAGTTCAGTACGGCAGCGCCCCACAAAACCACTGCGATGGCGGAAGCGTAGTTGTAGTAATCGGCAAAAAAACCAGTGGGAAGCATAAAGACAACTGCCATCAGATCCAGCGGGATCTTATCGAACCATGTCAGGTGAATGCCCTCAAATCCCTGCCAGTGACCGGCGGCAGCCATCTGCCAGAAGAAGCAGAACAGCGCCAGCACCGCAAACAGCACCGTCAGCGGGATCAGTGCGTCAGCCATATCAATAAGCCACAGCGTCAGCCCATATTCGTAGGTGCGGGGGGTAAAGCCCTCCTGCAGCTCAATGGTCACATTCAGCTCCACGCCGGAAAAATAGGTCGCCCGGTAGGCAGTGTAGATGATCTTGGCGCCCTCCGGCAGGGCAGTCACGATCTCCTCGCCGGTGGTCAGGTTGGTCACGGTAATGCCGTAGCCGCTTTCCGGCGGGCAGCGGTCCAGCAGCCAGTTCCGCAGCGATTCCTCGTCATTGCACTCGTACAGCCCGCCGATCACATCTCCCATTATATCGCTTGCCTGGCTTTCATACAGCAACTCCTGCTTTGCGTGGGGGGATAGGTACACATCGTTGGCGGTCAGGTAGTATATCCCCACACCGCCCGCTATGGAAAGCGCCGTGAATACAAAGAACAAAAAATAGGCGACGACCTTCGTCCAGCCTTTTTCCAAAAACCGCCTCATGTGGGGTTCACCTCCATCTTATAGCCCTTGCCCCACACCACCTTGATGTACCGCGGTTCGGCGGGGTTGATCTCCAGTTTTTCTCTCAGGTGCCGGATATGCACGGCAATGCTTCCTGCGGCGTTTAGGGGAATATCGTCCCACACCCGCCGGTAAATTTCCGCCGGCGTAAATACCGTTCCGGCGTTCTGCATCAAAAAGCGCAGGATATCGTACTCCTTGGGGGTCAGCGCCACGGGATCGCCGTCCACCGTCACGGTCTTGGCGTTGTCGTCCAGCTCTATCCCGCCGATGACAAAGCTCGTCGGGCGCACCGCGCCGCCGCCCAGTTGCAAATACCGCCGCAGCTGGCTGCGCACCCGCGCCAGCACCTCCACGGGGTTAAAGGGCTTGGTGATATAGTCGTCCGCGCCGATGTTCAGCCCCAGTATTTTGTCGGTATCCTCGCTTTTGGCGGTCAGCAGTATCACCGGAATGTTGGAAAACTCCCGCAGCTTGGAGAGCGTCTCCAGCCCGTCCATCTGCGGCATCATCACATCAAGCAGCATCAGGTGGGCGTCCTCCCGTTCGGCAAGCGCCAGTGCCTCCTTGCCGTTTTCCGCCCGCAGCACGTGGTAGCCCTCCGCCGTCAGGTAGATCTCCAGCGCCGAAACGATATCCCGCTCATCATCACACACGATAATGTTATACATCTTCCTCGTCCTCTCGTTTTTGTTCTGCCTCTATCATACGCATTTTCTCCTCTCGGCACAAGGGCAAATGTTCCGGGCTTCAGCCCTTGCTCAGTTCCTTTACAGTAATGCTGTGGCGGATGGGTTTCCATTCCACCTTGACAAAAAGCGCCGCAAAGCTGACGGGGATATAAGTAAACATAAAGAGGGGGAAGGTAAATACCGAAAGCACCTTGCGCGGCACCGCGGCGTCGATCTTCTTCCACTCGCTGATGGTCGTGATAAGCCCGATGGTAAAAAGCATCAGGTACATGCTCAGCAGGGCTTTCCCCAGGGAAAGCAGCGCGGGCAGAAGCCCCAGACCGTTCAAGATGCCCAGCACCGCCAGCGCCACACTGACCAGAATACTGATAGAGGTCAGCACAATGGCAGGCATGATCGCCATGGACATATCAAAGCAGCTCCAGTTCCCGCGCGCCGCGCCGGAAAGCAGCCCCGTGCCGTATTTGCCGAAGACCTGCAAATAACCGCGCGACCAGCGCAGCCGCTGGCGGCAGGACTGGGCAAAGTCAGTCGGCTGTTCATCGTAGATGACGGCGTCCTCGCAGATAGCGATGCGGTGCCCGTTCAGGATATTATGGATCGAGAATTCGATATCCTCCACCAGCAGGTGGAAGTTCCACCCGCCGCACTCGTTCAGGATCTTCTGCGAGAACAGAAAGCCGGTGCCGGAAACAGCGCAGCTGCTGCCCAGCGCTTCTCTTGCCCCGTTCAGGAAGCGGCTTTCCCGCAGGAACCACAGGGCGTAGCCCGCGCTGATCCAGTTGCTGCCGTAATTCTTGCTGTTGCGGTAGCAGGTGATGATCTCATTGCCGGCGGCGTAGCTTTCGTTCATGCGGCTGATGAAATCCGGCGCCAGCAGGTTATCGGCGTCAAATACAAGGTAGGCATCGTACCCGTCGGGGTAGTCGGAACGGATATGCGCCAGCAGCGCCTCCAGCGCGTAGCCCTTGCCCACCTGCTGGCGGTTCTGGCGGGTGTACACCACGGCGCCCTTCTCGGCGGCAATGGCGGCGGTGCGGTCGGTGCAGTTATCGGCAATCACAAAGACCGTCACCATCGACATGTCATAGTCCTGCCGGTGTAGGCTGTCCAGCAGGTCGCCCAGCACCGTTTCCTCGTTGCGGGCGGCGATCAGCACCGCGTAGCGGTGGGGCTCCGCGGCGGGCAGCCGTTTTTTCTTTTTGAATAGCGCGATGGGGATATACACAAATTGATAGGCGTAGCAGATAAAGAACAGCACTGCGATCGCCTGGTTGATGGCTTCCAAGGTGATTTTCATCGTCTTTCCCTCCATAGGTTCGGGTTTTTATGGTACACCATCAGTCTACCGTCCCGCCCATTAAGAAACAATCAGCCGCAGCCTTAAGATTTGTTTAAGGGCAGCGTGATGAAAGCGGTCGGATCCGCGCAAATTTTGCGGGGAAAATTTCTTTTTTGCGGTTGCGGTTTTTGGCAAAAGCGAGTACAATAATCGGTAGGGAGAGAGGGCAGCCGCCCGCCCCGCACATCATCATAAAAAGGAGGTTCCGAAATGGACGCCGGTCCGTATCCCAGTTGTAACACATTCATAGTAACGGGCACGGTGTCGTTCCTTGGCGCCCTGCCCGCATAAGGAGGTTCGCCAATGAACGAGGAAATTCTGGAACTGTTGGCGGAGAAGAAATACTCTGCCGTCAAGCAGCTCATCGGTCAGATGGAGGAGGCCGACCTCGCCAAGCTCTTCGAGGAGCTGGAAAACGAGGAGGACGCCGACCAGTTCAACCGTCTGTTCCGCCTGCTGCCCAAGGAGACTGCCGCCGAGGTATTCTCCTACATGGAACCCGAAATTCAGGAAAAGATCGTCCGCACGCTCACCGATACCGAGCTTCAGCACATTCTGGACGACCTGTTTATGGATGACTATGTGGATCTGGTGGAGGAAATGCCCGCCAATGTGGTCAAGCGCGTCATGCAGAACTCGACGCCCGCCAACCGCAAGCTCATCAATCAGTACCTCAAGTATCCCGAGGATTCCGCCGGAAGCCTGATGACCAACGAGTATGTCTACTTCCGCAGCGGCATCACCGTCGCCAAGGCATTCGAGATCATCAGGGAGCACGGCGTGGATAAGGAGACCATCTACACCTGCTATGTCACCTCCTCCCGCAAGGAGCTGCTGGGCGTCGTTACGGTGCGGGAGATGCTTCTCTCCGCGCCGGAGACCATCATCGACACCCTAATGGATACCAACCCCATTCATGTTCACACCCACGATGACCAGGAAGAGATCGCCAAGATGTTCAGCCGGTACGATATGCTTGCCATGCCGGTCGTGGACAGCGAAAACCGCATCGTCGGCATCATCACCATCGATGACGCCGTCGATGTCATTCAAGACGAGAACACCGAAGACTTTGAAAAGATGGCAGGTATGACCCCCAGTGATGATACCTACCTTCGCACACCGGTCATCACACTGGCAAAGCACCGAATTATTTGGCTGATGGTGCTGATGATCTCCGCAATGGTCACCGGTGCCATGCTGGAATACTACGAGGCGGCGTTTGTCAGCATTCCGCTTTTGGTTACCTTTATTCCGCAGATCATGGATACCGGCGGTAACTGCGGCAGTCAGGCGTCTACCATGATCATTCGCGGCCTTGCGCTGGACGAGATCTCTCCCAAGGACTTCACCAAAGCATGGTGGAAGGAAATAAGAGTTGCACTGCTGTGCAGCGTGGCGCTGTGCACCGTCAATTTTATCCGCATCATCATTCAGTATCGCGATCCGCAGGTGGCGCTGGTGGTTTCCGGCACACTGCTGCTCACCATCTGCATGGCAAAGTCACTGGGCTGCATTCTTCCCATTCTAGCAAAGATCCTGAAGCTCGACCCCGCCATCATGGCGTCGCCGCTCATCACCACCATCACCGATGCCTTCTCCATTCTGGTCTACTTCAATTTCGCCCTGTGGTATCTCTCCGACCGTCTGGTATAAAAGCATCGTCTTTCGCGCAAAATAATATCTCCCCCGACCGTTTCGCAAAACGGCGGGGGAGTGCTTTTTTATCCGCTTATTTTTCTCCTGCTTTTATCAGGATATCATGGCTGACCGGTCGGTAAAACAGCCGCTCGATCTCCCGCCGTTCGCGGGTCTGTCCCAGTATCCACATCAGCTTGGTCACGGCGGATTCGGTCGTCATGTCGTAGGCTTCCAGTACATCGAGGTTGGTTTTCAGCCGGTTGCCCACATGGTACAGCAGCAGGTCGCTGCCCTCATTGGGCACCTGCGTCGTCATCACCACCGTTTTGCCCTTTGCCACCGCGTCTCCTATTACCTCGTAATAGCTGTGCTCGCCGGTGGATGGAATACCACCCACGCCAAAGCTCTCGATCACCACGCCGTCCTTGCGCTCCAGCATATAGGCAAGGAAATCCGCCTCCAGCCCCGGCACCAACTTGATCAGCCCCACCGCGGGGTCAAGTTGTGTACCGAATACCGGCTGCTCACGGTACTCCTGCGTAATGTAGCAAAGCAGCCGCCCGTCCTGAATGACCGCCAGCTCCGGATAATTGATGCTGGAAAACGCCTGAAAACTCTTGGAATGGGTCTTGCGGGCGCGGGTGCCCAATATGACCCGTCCGTTAAAGACGATGGCGACCCCGTGCGCTTCGCCGCTCGCGGCATAGCGGAAGGCGTCCACCAGGTTGGTCTTGCTGTCGGTGATCTCCAGATTGATGGGCTTCTGGCTGCCGGTCAGCACAATGGGCTTTTTGCTGTACTGGATCAGGTAGCTCAGCGCGGCGGCGGTGTATGCCATGGTATCGGTACCATGGGTCAGCACAAAGCCGTCGTAGCGGTCATATTCCTCCCGAATGGCGTCCGCCATCAGCTGCCAGTGCGCCGGCGCTATGTTGGTACTGTCCAGGTTGCAGAGCTGTCGGCAGTCCACATGGCAAAAGCCGGAGATATCGGGGCAGTAGTGCAATATCTGTTCGGTGGTCAGCTGCGGCGAAAGCCCGCTTTCGGTGATCTCGGAGGCGATGGTGCCGCCGGTGCCCAGCATCAGTATCTTTTTCATGGCAAGACCTCATTTCCGTGGTGTACCTTCGCTTGACAAGGACACACACGCATTTTCGACGGTGAAAACCAGCGCTGACTGCGTCATCGAACCTCGAAATACGCAAGTATTCCTGCGGTTCTCTTCCTTGTCATCATCTGGTTTTCCCTCGTCGAAAAGTCCTGCGGAGTTTTTGCGCGGCAGAAATGTTGTAGGGGGAGGTGCGGCGAAGATGGCAGGCTGGCGCCTGTCGATGAGCCGCACAATGCCATACGGCATTTCTGCCCGCAAAAACCGTATGTGCTCTTGTCAAGCGAAGGTATTTATTCTTATTATACCGCAAAAAGCGGCGGATTGTCTACGAGCAGTGTGTTTTCACGGGTTGGAATATCTCGGGTTTTATGCTACAATACAAAAATAAAGGAGGCGATCCCCATGGCAAACTGTGATATTCCGGAGCTTAAACCCTTTCTGAATGAAAAGGAGCAGCTGACGGCGCTGCCCGCCAAGCACAAAAAGAAGCTCCTTGCCCTTTACTACCTGTCGGGCAAGGTGGAGCCGGCGTGCCAATATACCGAAGGCGAGATCAACGACCTGCTCGATGACTGGACGACCTTCCACGATCCGGCGACGCTGCGGCGGGAGATGTACAATACCTGCCTGCTGGAGCGCACCCGTGATTGCTCCGCCTACTGGCGGGCGGATACCATTCCTTCGCTGGCGGAGTATATGGCAAAGTACACCTGAAAGGGAAACCCGGGGCGGGGCAGGCATACCGCCCTTTATTCCTTGGCACACCATATTCTCCACGATTATTTATTTTTTTGCCAAATCGTCACGAACTCCCTCGAACAAGCTCGAATTCTCCTCCAAAGTTGCCGCATATCATCTAATAATGGTAAAAGTTGGAGAAAGTTTTTTCAGAAAAATCTGAAATATGTGTTGAAATCTTTTACAATTTATGGTAATATCAAATCAACGGCCGGATAACCCAACATTTTAGGAGGAGTAAACATGAATAATCGCAATTATTTGTTGATCGCCGATGATGCAGGCGAATTCTGCGATAGCTGCAAGGCGGCTTTGGAGGCAAAGGGCTTCGAGACGGTCATCTGCCGTAAGGACGGCAAATATCTGCTGGAGCAGATCAAGGAGTATAAACCCCGCGCGGTTTTGATGGAAGCATTTTTAAGCGGTCTGGACGCCCTCGGCGTGCTGATGGCGGTCTCCCGCGGGGAATGCGGCACCCGCCCCGAAATGTTCACCATGAGCAGCGTGGATGCCCCCAGCATCTCCAGCCAGTTGATCCGCGCAGGCTCCGCCTACCACTTCGTCAAGCCGTTTGATCCCGCGATCCTCGCCGACCGCGTCGAGATGCTGTGCGGTCATACCTTGGCGGGCGACCTCAGCCAGATGACCCAGCCCGCCGCGCAGCAGGTGGATCTCGAGAGCGTCGTCACCGAGATCATTTTGCAAATCGGTATTCCGGCACATATCAAGGGCTACCAGTATATCCGCGACGGCATCATTATGACGGTGCGGGAGCCGGATATCATCAACGGCGTTACCAAGGTGCTTTATCCCGCCATCGCCAAGAAGAACGATACCACCGCCTCCCGTGTGGAGCGTGCCATTCGCCACGCCATCGAGGTCGCTTGGGATCGCGGCGATGTCGATGTGCTCAACTCCTATTTCGGCTACACCATTCATAACCTCCGCGGCAAGCCCACCAACAGCGAATTCATCGCCATGATCGCCGATAAGATCCGTCTGCGCTATAAGGGCGTCAACTTCTCCCTCGCATAATAATCTTCCCAAAAGCCCGCTGCCTGCTTTCCCGTAAAGGGGAAGCGGGCGGCTTTTTTATGCGGAAAAGACAGGGAAATGGCGGAAATATTACAAAAAAGAAAATTTGTTCGCTTTTTCTCCCCAAGGTCTGTACCTGCGGCAAAATGTGTGCTACAATTAAACTGTGGGATTATGCCACTCCGCAGGGATCGGCAAAGGGCGCGCGGCTTTCTGCTCCCCGCCCGCAGGGCAAAGCGCCCCTGCGGGGCGCTTTGGTCGGCTGCGCCGCCCCTACGCCGCCTGCGGCGGCGTGCCCTGCGGGCTGCCTTTCCCGTCCCCGCCAACTTTCCCCTTGCTCCCCACAAAACCACCCCCCGAAAGGAGTTCCCCCATGCTGCGTATGATTTTGGGCGAAGCCGGTTCCGGCAAAACCGCCGAGGTGCTGCGCCAGATAAAGGAAGCCGCCGCGCGGCAGCAAAGCGTCCTGCTGCTGGTGCCGGAGCACGCCTCCTTCGAGATGGAGCGCCGCGTCAGCGCCCTGTTCACCGGCGGCGAGCAGCAGTATGTCACGCTGCTCAGCTTCCCGCGCCTTGCCGAAAATATCTTTCGGGAATGCGGCGGGCTTGCCCTGCGCCCCCTCGATGAGGTCAGCCGTGCCCTGCTGATGCGGGAAGCCCTCGATGAGGTGCGCGAGCAGCTCACCCTTTACCGCCGTCAGGCGGGCTATACCGGCTTTTTGGGCGATATGCTGCAAACCGTGGCGGACTTCAAACGGGCGGGGATCGACCCGCAGGGCGTGGCGGAGCTGGCAGGGCAGACCGGCGGCGCTCTGGGCGAAAAGCTGCGGGATATGGCGCTCATCTACGAAGCGTTTGCCGCGCTGGTGGCGCAGCGCTTCCACGACCCCTTGGACGAGCTGACCATCGCCCTGCGCCGTGCCGCCGAAAAGGACTGGTTCGCCGGCAAGTATATCTGGGTCGATAGCTTCGATTATTTCTCGGTCAGCGAGCGTGCCCTGCTGGAGCATATGCTGCTCACCGCCCCGCAGCTCACCCTCTCGATGACCTGCCCCTCTCTTGACCCAGGTGAGGACATCTTCCTTTATCAAAAAAAATTCCTCCTGCGCCTGCGCGCGTATGCGGGGGCGCACGGGTGCGCATGCGAGGAGCCGCTTTTCCTAACCGGCGATGAACGTCACCTGGGCAGCCCCGACCTTGCCGCGCTGCGGCAGTCCTTTACCGACCCAGAAGCCGCCGCTCCGGTGACGGGGGACGCCCTGCGGCTCATCGAAGCGCCGACCGTCTACGAGGAAATGCGGTTCGCCGCGGCACAGATCAGCCGGCTGGTGCGGCAGGAGGGCTTCCGCTATCGGGACTGCGTCATTCTGTGTCGGGATATGGAGCGTTACCGCAACGCCAGAACGGTACTGGAGGAATACGACCTGCCCTATTTCTGCGGCGAAAAGCAGAATATCCTGCTTGCTCCGTTGCCGTTCTTTGTCCTCACCGCGCTGGAAGCGGCGACCGGCGGGATCCGCAGCGCCGCGGTGCTGCGGTTGGCACGCTCCGCCGCCTCGGGGCTGGACCCCCAGCAGGCGGGACAGCTGGAAAATTACTGCTATGTCTGGAACATCAACGGCGAGGACTGGCTGCGCCCCTTTACCGCCAATCCGGAGGGTATGTCCGATGCCGCGCCGGAGGATTATGCCGCCGCCCTTTCGCAGATCGAAGCCGCCCGCCGTGCGGTCATCGAGCCGCTGGCGGCGCTGCGGCAGTCGCTGCGTGGTGCCGACGGCGCCGGCTTTGCCGATGCTGTGTACCGCTATGTCACCGCCGCCGAGGCCCTTACCCACCTGACGGAGGGCAAGCCGCTGCCGGAGCGGGATGCGGTCGACCGTCAGTGGAACTGCATCGTTGATGTGCTGGATCTGATGAGCGACTTTTACACCGGAAAAATTCTCTCGGCGCGGGAGTGGAGCGACCTGTTCCGGCTGGCGCTTTCCCGCATCGATCTGGGCAGCGTGCCCAATACCGTCGATCATGTCATTCTGGCGGAAAGCGACCGGGTGCGGCTTCAGTCGCCCCGCGCCGTTTTCGTCCTCGGCGTCAATGAGGGTGTTTTCCCCGCGACGGGCAAAACGGCAGGGCTGTTTTCCGCCCGCGAAAGGGAGGAGCTGAACGCCTGCGGCGCCGAGCTGCCGGTCATCGGGACGGAAAGCGCCCTGCGGGAGCAGTTTGTGCTGTATTCGGCGCTGACCGCCCCTGCCGAGCGGCTTTATATCACCTATGCCCGCCAAAGCATCGGCGGCGAGACCGCCATGGCGGCGGCAAGCTATCTTCTGCGGACGCTGCGCCCTTTGCGCATCACGGCGGAGCCGACCAAAAAAATGCCGGTCGAGTTCTGGGTGGTGAACCGCCGGACTGCCAAAAGCCGCTATGCCGCGGTGCTGGGACGCCGACCGGAGGAGGAAGCGCTGCTGGCGGCGCTGCTGGAACGGCTGGGCGAGGGGACCTACCCCGAGGCGATGCGCCGTGCCGCCGCCGACCTGCCCGCCGCCGGCATTTCCGCCGAAAATGCCCGTGCCCTGCTGGGACGGGAGCTGCGGCTGGCGCCCACCGCTATTGATAAATTTTACCAGTGCCCCTATCTCTTTTTCTGCGATAAAATGCTGCGGCTTCGACCCCGTCAGCGGGTGGAGTTTTCCCCGTTTGAATCCGGCTCCGCCATTCACTATGTCTTCGAGCAGATGGTGGACCGCTACGGCAGCGGCGGGCTGGCGGCGCTGCCCGATGAGGAGCTGGACGGCGGGATCCGCCATTACCTTCGGGAATACATTGACCGCATGGTGCCGGACCCTGCCGCCGTCACGGCACGGTTCCGCTACCAGTTTGACCGCCTGCGGCTGATGCTGGGGGTCATTGTGCGGCACCTTGCCACCGAGTTTGCCCAAAGCGAATTTGTCACCGCCGCTACCGAGGTCTCGGTGGGGGAGGGCGGCGAGGTGATGTCCCCCCGACTGACGGCGGAGGACGGCACCCCCATTTCGCTGCGCGGCTCCATCGACCGTGTTGACCTGTACCACGGGGCGGACGGCGACTATCTGCGGGTCATCGACTACAAATCCGGCACCAAGGAGTTCCGGTTCGCAGATGTGCCCTGCGGACTGAATATGCAGATGCTCATTTACCTCTACGCCGCCTGCGGCGATGAGGGACACCGATTCGGTTCGCCGCAGCCCGCCGGTGTGCTGTATTTCCCCAGCCGCATCGAGGCGATCAACAGCACGGTGGATTTTACCGAGGAGGACGCCGAAGCCGCCGTCAATAAGGCACTGCGCATGAAGGGTATGCTGCTGGAGGACGAGACGGTGCTGCGCGCTATGGAGCAGGAGCTGGGCGGCGTGTATATCCCCGCCGAGCTGACCCAGAAGGGCGAGCTTTCCAAGCGCTCCAATGTTTACAGCCGCGAGGTTTTTGAAAAACTGCGGGAGACCGTTTACGGCAATATCACCGGCATGGGCACCGACCTGCTTGCCGGTAAGGTCGCCCCGCTGCCGGTACAGGGCGGCGGCTACGATCCCTGCGGCTACTGCCCCTACGCGGGGCTTTGCAACAACAATAAGCCCGATGGCTGCCATAGGGAGCTGGGCGGAGAGGAGGAGACCGAATGAGCGAGCGTCAGTGGACAAGACCCCAGAATCAGGCGATCCACACACGGGGCGGCGATCTGCTGGTCTCGGCGGCGGCAGGCAGCGGCAAGACCGCCGTACTGACCGAGCGGGTGCTGACCCTTATCACCGACCGGATCGACCCCGTGGATATCGACCGGCTGCTCATCGTCACCTTTTCCAACGCCGCGGCGGAGGAGATGCGGCAGCGCATTGCCCAAAGGCTGTACGAGAAGATGGAGGCGGAGCCGGAAAATACGGCGCTGCACCGCCAGAGCCTTTTGCTGGGCAATGCCGAGATCTGCACGATACACGCCTTTTGCTACCGGCTGATCCGCGAGAACTTCCAGTCGTTGGGGCTACCCGGCGATATGAAGCTGGGCAGAGAGGGCGAAAACGAGCTTTTGCAGGCGGCGGTGCTGGAAGCGCTGCTGGACGAGGAATACGAAAAGGGCGAGCCAGATTTCATGCGGCTCATCGAGCTGTTTTCCGGCAGCCGCAACGACAGCAGGGTGGTGCCGGCGGTGCTGCAGCTTTACGACTTTTTGCGCAACCACCCCTTTTACCGGGGCTGGGCGGAGCAATACATCAGAGCCGACGCCGAAACGCCGCTGGAAATGACGGTGTGGTGCGATATGCTGCGGCTTTCCGCCATCGAGACCCTGCAGCACGCCATGCGGCTGGTGGAGGAATGTGAAACGCTGCTGGCGGGCAGCGGGGACGAGCTGCTGCAGGATATTATAGGCACCCTGCTGCGGGACGACCACGCCATGCTGCTGCGGCTGGCGCAGAGCGTTTCGGAGGACGACTGGGATACCCAGACCGAGCGTATTCTGCAGGCGAGCTTTCCCGATTTTCCCCGCAAAAAGTGGACGGATATCGAGACCAAGGAGCAGATCCGGCTGATGCGCCGTGAGGCGGTGGTCATGGTGCGGGCGCTGAAAACCGATATCTACCTGATGGACGCGGCGCAGTACCGTGCTGACCAGACGGCGCTTGCGCCGCTGATGGACCGGCTGCGGGGGCTACTGATGGAATTTGATACCCGCTACACTGCCGCCAAGCTGGAGCGCCGCCGGCTGGATTACAGCGACCTGGAGCACTATACCTTGGCGCTGCTGGTGCAGCCCGATGGGGAACCGACCCCATTGGCGGCGGAGCTGGGCAGCCGCTATGCCGAGATCATGCTGGACGAATACCAGGACACCAGCTTTTTGCAGGAGCAGGTGTTCCGTTCTCTGACGGCGGGCGGGGCGCGGCGCTTTATGGTGGGCGATGTCAAGCAGAGCATTTACAGTTTCCGCGAGGCGTGCCCCGAAAACTTTTTGGAAAAGCGCGGCAGCTATTTCCCCGTGGAGGATAAAATTTTCCCCGCCAAAATAGCGCTGAACGCCAACTTCCGCACCCGTCGGGAGATCACCGGCTTTATCAACCGGCTGTTCCGGCAGATCATGACGGCTGCCGCCGCCGGTATGGATTACCTGCCGGAAGATGAGCTGGTCGCTGCCCTGCCGTATGATTACAGCGTGCCGAGACCCGTGACGGCGATGGTCATTACCGGCGACAGCACCACCCGTGCCGATGACTACCGCCGCGCCGAAGCCGCCGAGGTGGCAAAGGAGATCGTGCGGCTGCTGCGGGAAGGCTTTACGGTGGAGGAAAACGGCGCGCGCCGACCGGTACGTCCGGGGGATATCTGTATCCTGATGCGCAATGCTAAAAAGCGCGAGCAGATCTACATAGACGCCCTGCTGGAGCGGGGCATCGGGGCGCGCAGCGCCAAAAACGAAAACCTGCTGGAGGTGCGGGAGGTAAAGACGGTTCTCTCCTACCTGGCGGTGCTGGCAAACCCCATGCTGGATATGGAGCTTGCCGAGGTGCTGACCAGCCCGATGTACGGCTTTACCAGCGACGATCTGGCGGCGCTGAGGCAAGCCGGACGGCACGAGCGGCTGTACCGCAACCTGCTGACCAAAGCGCCGGAGAGCGCGAAATGCGGGGACTTCCTGCGGGACTACGCCCTGCTGCGCGGCAGAATGCAGGAACTGCCCACCGCCGACCTGATCCGGGAGATGTGCGAGGTGACGGGCTTTGCCGATAAATGCCGTGTGCTGCCGGAGGGCGAAACGGCGGTCGCCAACCTGCGGCTGCTGCAGTCCCATGCCGCCGACCACGAGGCGGAGGGGCGGGGCGAAAGCGACTTTGCCGAGTACCTGCGCCGCATGACGGAGCGGGGACTGAGTCTGCCCAGCGCTGCCGCCGCCGGCGGAGACGCGGTCAGTGTTATCACCATTCACCGCAGCAAGGGACTGGAATTCCCTGTGGTGTTCTTGGTAGGGTGCGGGGAGCGCTTTAACCGCGGGAAAGAGAGCAATGACATTGCCATGGACCGCGAGATGGGCTTTGCCTGCAAGCTGCGGGATAACTACACCATGCGTCAGCACAAAACGCTGCCGCTGGCGGCAATCCAGCTGAAAAACAAAAAACTGAGCCTGCAGGAGGAAATGCGGGTGCTGTATGTGGCGCTGACCCGTGCCAGAGAGAAGCTGTATCTGGTGGCTTCCGGCAGCAAGGCGGCGGAGGGACTGGAAAAAGCCGGAGACCCCGAAGCGGAGCATTATGGCTGGAACGCCGGCGCCGCGGCGAGCATTTGGGACTGGCTGCGCGGCGCGGTGCGCTGCGAGGAGGGACTGGAGCTGCGGCTTTTGACGCCGTGGGAACTGCCGGACGGCGAGATTGCCGCGGAGACTGCCGAAGCAGGAGCGGAAATATCCGCGCCGAGCGAGGAAACGCTGAACCGGCTGACCGAGGCGGTGGGGTATGAATATCCCTACCCTGCCGATACCGTGACGCCCCGACGGGTGGCGGTAAGTGAGCTGGCAGAGCGGGCAACAAGGGAGCATTACCTGCTGCGGCGCCGCCCCAAGTGTCTGACCCGACAGGAGGCAACGGCGGCGGAGCGGGGCAATGCCGCCCACCGCGCTATGCAGTTTGCCGACCTTGCGGCGCTGCGGGACGACCCCGAAAGGGAGCTTGCCCGACTGGTGGCGGAGGGATACCTTTACCGTGAGGACGGCGAGCTGGTGGAGGTGGCGACGCTCCGCAAGCTGATCACCTCCCCGCTGGGGGAGAGAATGCTGCGTGCCGACCGTATTTACCGCGAGATGCGGTTCCTGCAGGAATTTACCCCCGAGGAGCTGGCGGCGGTGGACGGCGCGCTGACGGTGCCTGCCGCGACGCTGGTAATGGGCGCGGTGGACGCGGTGCTGGCGGAGGGCGACCATGCCGTGCTGCTGGACTACAAGACCGACCGGGTAAAGGTGCCGGAGGAGCTGCTGGAGCGCTACGCCTTACAGCTGAAGCTGTATGCGGCGATGGTGCGGCGGCAGCTGGGACTGCCGGTGACGGAAGCGGTGCTGTATTCGTTCCATCTGGGCGAAGCGGTGAGAGTGGAGCTGTAACCGTAAAAGTTTTCGGTCAAGCCTTTTTCAAAAGGGTTGCGGTTTCCGAAGGCGGAGCCTTGGTCGCCCATCGCAATGGGCGAAACCCTCGTTTTCACAAACATCAAAACCATCGGGAGATGGTTTTGATGGGAGCCGCCTGCACTTATCTTGCGCCTTAATTTTCCAGAGGGCGCTCCGCAGGGGGTGAATGACGAAAATGACCCTGTGTGGTCGTTTTCGTCAGAGGGGACGCCCTGCAAGAGAGGGCGCCCCTTTGCCTGCGGCTTTCGCTGGCTATCCTTTCACCGAGCAGGTGAAAATAGCATGCTGGTGGTTTAATATGCTGTCGTCGATTGGTGACAAAGCATCTGGATTGCATCTTAATTTGCTTGACTATTATCCGCCGAAAAGCGTGTGCCTCTGCTAAGCAAGGTGGGCAGCTCAATAAGCCGGAATATGTGGAGATGATGAGAATGAAATGTGCACTTGCTGCCGTTGGGTTTATCAATGGAGACATTGCGTATAACAAGGCGGTGCTTGCCGATGCACTGGGAAAATGCGCAGGCAAGGCAGATGTTGTTATCTTTGGTGAGGCGTTTCTCCAAGGCTTTGACGGCATAAATTTCACAGTTGAACATGACATGGCAGTGTCTGTTTTCCATGAGGATAGTGTGGTTCACGAAATATGCAGGCTGGCAAAAGAAAACGCCATTGCGGTATCCTTTGGCTTTATTGAGAAGGATTGCGGTGCATTTTTCAGCTCACAGATGACCATAGATAAAAACGGTCGGATCATAGACCTGTATCGCAGAGTATCCCCGGGCTGGAAAAAGCCGTTTGCGGGGAAGGAGTACCGCGAGGGCAGCGGATTTCACACATTTAGTTTTCTTGGCAAAAAAGTTGCCGTTGGGCTATGTGGAGACCTTTGGTATGAAGAAAACATTATCCGCTTGAACGAATTGAAGCCAGATATTGTGTGGTGGCCGGTCTATACAGATTACAGCTACTTGGAATGGAATAACACAGCGAAGCTGGAATATGCAAAACAGAGCGACAAAATAAATGCCCCTGTTCTTTATGTCAATTCGGTGTGCAAGGAGGATAGAACTGACGATTGCGAGATCGCCCGAGGCGGCGCAGTCTTATTCGAGAAGGGAAAGATAAAAGAGGAATTGCCAGCCGGAAAGGAAGGAATTCTTATTGCTGCGCTTTAGTCCGCCGTTACGCGGGGGGACCTCTTGGTTGGCGCCGCGCAAAAAAACGAGGAAAATAGTGAAAAATCCCCCTTGACAGGGAGGGGGAGATTTGGTATGATAACTGGGTAAAGAAAGCAGAACGCGATCGTTCTCACCTGCCGCACATCGGTTGCAGGCACGGTCAATAGAGGCAAGATCCGCAGAGTGCGGGAGACTTGCGTTCTTTTGGCGCGGACGATCAAAGTGTGTCCGTGCTTTTTGTTTACAGGAAAACCCGTAAGCTACAACCCATTTTAGTCAGGAGGTGCTTTGCAATCGCAAACAAAGAACTGCAGATCAATGAGGAGATCCGCGACAAGGAAGTACGAGTGATCGGCGCCGACGGCGAGCAGCTGGGGATCATGTCCTCCCGCGATGCCTACAACATGGCGCAGGAAAAAAGCCTGGATCTCGTAAAGATCGCGCCGCAGGCGCAGCCGCCGGTATGCCGCATTATGGATTACGGCAAATACCGCTTTGAGCAAGCCAAGCGCGAAAAGGAATCACGGAAGAACCAGAAAACCATCGAGGTGAAGGAGACCCGTCTTTCCCTGAACATTGATACCCACGACTTTGATACCAAGGTCAACCAGACCAAGAAGTTCCTTGCCGCAGGCAACCGCGTTAAGGTCTCTATCCGCTTCCGCGGACGCGAGATGGCGCACGCCCAGCTGGGACATGGCATCATGCAGCGCTTTGCCGAAGCCTGCGCCGATGTAGGCAACGTGGAAAAGCCCGCCAAGCTGGAGGGCCGCAGTATGATCATGTTTATGAGTGCGAAGCCCGCCCCCGCCAATAAGCAGTAATAACAATTTAGGAGGAAAATAAAATGCCCAAGCTGAAAACCCACACCGGTGCAAAAAAGCGCTTTAAGCTGACCAAAAACGGTAAGGTCAAGAGAGCCAAAGCCTACAAGTCTCATATCCTGAACAAGAAGTCTACCAAGCGCAAGAGAAATCTGCGCAAGGGCACCTATGCCGATAAGACCAACGTCGGTGCGCTGAAGCTGCTGATGCCCAACACCTGATCCCCACCAACAACATTTACAGTAGATATGATACGGAGGTAAAAAGATATGGCTCGTATTAAAAGAGCGATGATGACCCGCAAGAGAAGAAAAAAGACCCTGAAGATGGCAAAGGGCTATTTTGGCGCAAAGAGCAAGCGCTTTAAGATGGCGAAACAGGCTGTTATGAAGTCCGGCAACTATGCTTACATCGGTCGTAAGCAGAAGAAGCGTGATTTCCGCCGCCTGTGGATCACCCGTATTTCCGCTGCCTGCAAGCTGAACGGCATGAACTATTCCCAGTTCATGAACGGTCTGAAGAAAGCCGGCATCAACCTGAACCGCAAGATGCTCTCCGAGCTGGCGATCAACGACGCCGCTGCCTTTACCGCCCTGACCGAGAAGGCGAAGGCTGCCCTGTAAAAAGTATAGCGTTCCGCCCGATTTTGCAAAGGCAAGGTCGGGCGGGTCTTTTTTGTCATAAAATGAAACAAACAAAAATTTTCTTGCATTTGTAGCTGACTTAGGGTATAAAGGAAAAAGAGTATCCCCAAAGGGAGGAAAAAGATGGAACGGCTGACCTCGCGCGAAAACGCGCTCATCAAGGAATACCGCAGGCTTTCCGGCAGCCGGAAGCGGCGGGAGGAGACCGGCTGCTTTGTGCTGGAGGGTGCGCGGCTGGTACAGGACGCCGCGGAAAGCGGCATTGCGCTGCGGACACTGCTGGTAAGCGATGACGGCGCCCGCTACCCCGAGGCGGCGGCATTGCAGGGCATCGCGCGGCGGTGCTATTCGATCCCCAACGAGCTGGCGGCGTATATCTCCGATACCGAGCACCCGCAGGGGATTTTTGCGGTGGGGGAGATGCCGGAAGCCCAGCCGTTGACAATGCAGGCGGGCAGCTATCTGCTGCTGGACGAGCTGCAGGACCCCGGCAACCTGGGGACGATACTGCGGACGGCGGAGGCGATGGGCATGACCGCGGTGGTGCTTTCTGCGCACTGTCCCGATCTTTTTTCGCCCAAGGTGATCCGCAGCACGATGGGCAGCGGCTGGCGGCAGAAAACGGTGCGGGTGGAAAACTTAGCCGAGAGCATCGCTGTGTGGAGAGAACAGGGACTGCGCTGCTATGCAGCGACGCTGACCCCAGAGGCGCTGCCGCTGCAGAAGCTGCCGGCGGGGGATTGTCGGGCTATCGTCATCGGCAACGAGGGCAACGGTGTGAGTCGTGAGGTGATCGCCGCCTGCGGCGGAGAGGTATATATCCCGATGCGCGGGGCGGCGGAATCGCTGAACGCGGCGGCTGCGGCGGCGCTGTGTATGTGGGAACTGAGCGGCAGAGGGTATCTTCCGGAGTAAGAAACCCAAGAAGGGAACGGCAGGCGGCGCGGCGGAATAAGCGAGGAGCGTCCGAAGCGAAGCGGAGGATCGCCCCGAGACAAAATGGAGCCGTGCCGCCGGAAAGGGAGAACAGATGAAAAGGCTGATGCTGTTGATCATGTGTGCGGTGCTGGCGCTGGGACTGTGCGCCTGCGGCGAGCAAATGCCGACGGATAATGATGGGAAAGACCAGCCGGTGGCGGCAGATGAGGAAGCAAAGACCAAAGAAATTACGGAGCAGCTGCAAAAGGCACTCCAGCTGATCACTGATCTTGCGACCGAAGCGCCCGATACTCTGTTGCGCGGATATATTGAAGAGGTGGAAATCGACCACAGTGTGACAATAGATGGATACCCTTACTATGGAACAACGGCGGACTATTCGGAGCTTGTTGATTTTTACGGACAAGTATTTTCCGGTGATGCGCTGGAGTGGATACTTTCCACCCAGTTTATCAATGTGGAGGGCAAGCTGTATTGCGGCATGGCTGGCGGAGCGACCGGTGTGAATATCTGCGATGTTTCGATAGAAAAAAACGGAGAGAACAGCTACAGGGGAACATTCTACGAAGTGTCATTTGATAGAAATACAGAAAGTAGCTGCAATTTCACGGTGGAAGAAACCGAGGCAGGATATAGAATATCCGATATTGATTACTTCCCCTACTTTTTGAAACGGATTATTGAAAATAGAGAAGAGATTACAAAAGGTAGTGCGTAGGGAGCCGCACCGCTTGCAAGATAACAGGAAAACCAAGGAAAGGCGGGGAGCGAGATGGCAGTCACAGACTGGATCAGGTTCCAGATGGCGTATGGATTTGGAACGGTGAGAGCCGCCAAGGCACTGGAAAAGTGGCACTCGCCCGCCCATCTGTTCGGTACCGAGGAGCGTCTGCTGCGGCAGCAGGGCATGAGCGAGGAGAATCTGCGGCGGGTAAGCGAGGCAAAGCGCGCCGACCCGGATGAGATACTGGAGTTCTGTGAAAAGAACGGGGTGCGGATCCTGACGCCGGAGGACGACCTGTACCCCGAGCGGCTGCGGAGCATTTACAGCCCGCCGGCGGTGCTGTATGTTGCCGGTCAGTGGGACGACCTGAACGATATTCTGAGCATCGCGGTGGTGGGCACCCGACGCTGCACCGAGTACGGCGACCGTGTGGCACGCGGGATCTCCGCGGAGCTGGCACGGCAGGGTGTAGTGACGGTAAGCGGTCTGGCGGCTGGGATCGATTCCTGCTGCCATGACGCTACGGTGGAAGCCGGCGGACGCACCATAGCGGTGCAGGGCTGCGGCATCGATGTGACCTATCCCGCGGCGAACCGTGGGTTGAAACGAAAAATTTTGCAGAGCGGCGGCGCGGTGGTGACGGAATTCCCGCCCCACGCGGAGCCGAATGCTTACCATTTCCCCATTCGCAACCGCATTATAGCGGGGCTGAGCCACGGCACGCTGGTGGTGGAGGGAGAGCGGCGCAGCGGCTCGCTGATCACGGCAGGCTACGCATTGACCGAGGGCAGAGATGTCTTTGCCGTGCCCGGCAATGTGGACAGCCGCATGAGCGCCGCCCCCAACTGGCTGATCCGCGAGGGGGCGGTGATGGTGCGGGAAGCGGAGGATATTCTGGAGGAGTACGATCTGCAGACCTACCGCGCCGCAGTGCCTGCCGCGGGGCAGGAGGCGGAGCAGCTTTCGCTGTGGGGCAAGACGCCCGCGGCGAAGAAAAAGCAACCCTCCGCAGTGCCTGCCCGACCGCCGCAGGACGACATGCTGGAGACGCTGAACACGAACCAGCGCACGGTGCTGACCGCCCTGAGCAGCGTGCCGATGACCGCCGACGAGGTGGTGACGGCGACGGGACTTTCGGTGCCGGAGACACTTTCGGTCTTGACGCAGCTTGAGATCTTTGGTATCATCAAAATCCATGCGGGACATCGCTTCAGCCGGTGAACCGCCGAGAGAGAACAAAATTTTAAGAATATACAGGTGATTAGATTTGTCCAAATTAGTGATTGTGGAATCCCCCGCCAAGGCGCATACTATCCAGAAGTATCTGGGTCCTGACTATGAAGTAATGGCTTCGATGGGACATGTGCGTGACCTGCCGGCTTCCCGCATGAGTGTAGATGTAAAGAATGATTTTGCCCCGAACTATGAGAACATCAAGGGCAAGGGCGAGCTCATCAAAAAGCTCTGCTCCGAGGCGAAAAAGAGCGACTATGTGTATCTGGCGACCGACCCCGACCGCGAGGGCGAGGCGATCAGCTGGCATCTGGCGCAGCTTCTTAAGCTGGACGAAAAGGAGCCGAACCGTGTGACCTTTAACGAGATCACAAAATCCGGCATCAAATATGGCATGGAGCACCCCCGCTGCATCGACCAGCAGCTGGTGGACGCGCAGCAGGCGCGCCGTGTGCTGGACCGCATCGTGGGCTATGAGATCAGCCCGTTTTTGTGGAAGAAGATCCGCAAGGGGCTTTCCGCCGGACGGGTGCAGTCGGTAGCGGTGCGGCTGGTGGTCGACCGTGAGGACGAGATAAGGGCATTCAAGCCGGAGGAATACTGGTCGCTGGAAGCGCTGCTGGCAAAGCAGGGCGCCAAAGCCAAGCCCTTTACGGCAAAATACTACGGCACCGGCGGCAAAAAGTGTGAGATCACTACCGAGGAGCAGGCAAATGCCCTGAAAGCCGCCGCCGAAAAGGAACCGTTCGTCATCAAGAGCATCAAGAAGGGTACACGGCAGAAGAACCCCGCGCCGCCCTTTATTACCTCTACCCTGCAGCAGGACGCCTCACGCCGGTTCGGCTTCCAGGCAAAGCGCACCATGAAGGTGGCGCAGGAGCTGTACGAGGGCATCAACCTGCCGGAGCTGGGTGCAGTGGGTCTTATCACCTATATGAGAACCGACTCGCTGCGCATTTCCGATGAGGCGCTTTCCGCCGCGCACGATTACATCAAGGGTACCTACGGCGACAGCTACGCGCTGCCCAAGCCCCGCACCTTCCGCTCCAAATCCAACGCGCAGGACGGTCACGAGGCGATCCGCCCGACCATGATCGACCTTGCGCCCATCAAAATAAAGGACAGCCTTTCCGCCGACCAGTATAAGCTGTACAAGCTGGTGTGGGAGCGCTTTATCGCCAGCCAGATGGCGGCGTGCGTGCAGGATACCGTCTCCGCCGATATCGCCGCCGGCGAGCACCTTTTCAAGGCTTCCGGCTTCTCGGTGCGGTTTGACGGCTATACTCGCCTGTACACCGAGACGGCGGATAACGAGGAGGAGCAGGGCACCAACCTGCCCCTGCTGGAGGAGGGCGAGCCGCTGACGCTGAAGGAGCTGAAGCCCAACCAGCACTTTACCCAGCCGCCCCCCCGCTATACCGAAGCGACGCTGATCCGCGAGCTGGAGGAAAACGGCATAGGGCGCCCCAGCACCTACGCGCCTACCCTTTCCACCATATTGCAGCGCGGCTATGTGGAGCGTGAGGGCAAGGCGATCAAACCCACCATTGTGGGGGAGACCGTGACCCGCCTGATGAAGGAGCAGTTCGGCAAGATAGTAGATGTGAAATTCACCGCCGAGATGGAACGCGAGCTGGACGAGGTAGAGGAAGGAAAGACCGAGTGGGTGGGCATGATGCACCACTTCTATGATGACTTTACCGATATGCTGCAAAGCGCCGAAAAGAACATGGAAGGCACCAAGATGAAGATCCCCGATGAGGAGACCGACATTGTGTGCGAGCTGTGCGGGCGCAAGATGGTGGTGCGCCACGGCAAGTACGGCAAGTTCCTTGCCTGCCCGGGCTTCCCCGAGTGCAAGAACACCAAGACCCTGCAGCAGGAGACCCCCGCCAGCTGCCCACGCTGCGGCAAAAAGGTGCTGGCGAAGAAATCCAAGACGGGGCGCACCTACTACGGCTGCGAGGATAACCCCAAGTGCGGCTTTATGACATGGGACGTGCCGCTGGCGGAGAAATGCCCCAAATGCGGCAGCAGCCTGTTCAAAACGACCGGACGGGTAAAGATGATCCACTGCCTGAAAGAGGGCTGTGGCTACGAGGCGAGTGCGAAGAAATGAACAAGGTATCTGTAATAGGCGCCGGACTGGCGGGCTGCGAAGCCGCGTGGGCGCTGGCGAACCGCGGCATTGCGGTGACGCTGTACGAGATGAAGCCGGAAATATATTCGCCGGCACACCACTACGAGGGCTTTGCCGAGCTGGTGTGCTCCAATTCGCTGAAGGCGATGCGGCTCAATTCCGCAGCGGGACTGCTGAAAGCCGAGATGAAGGCAATGGATTCGCTGGTGGTGCGCTGTGCCGAACAGACGGCGGTGAGCGCCGGCGGCGCGCTGGCGGTAGACCGCACGGCATTCAGCGACGCGATGACAAAGGCGATACGGGAGCTGCCGAATGTAACGGTGGTAAACGGCGAAGTGACCGAGCTGCCGCAGGGCGATGTCATTGTGGCGACGGGCCCATTGACCTCTGAGGGGCTTTCCGAGACTATCGGGCGGCTGTGCGGGGAAAAGTACCTGAGCTTCTATGACGCTTCGGCGCCCATTGTGACGAAGGCTTCCATTGATATGGACAGGGTGTACTTTGCCACCCGCTACGACCGCGGCGAGGCGGACTATATCAACTGCTCCTTCAATAAGGAGGAGTACGAGCGGTTCCACGAGGAGTTGGTGAATGCCAAAAGCGTGGAGCTGCATGAGTTTGAAAAAGAGTACTTTAAGGTGTACGAGGGCTGTATGCCCATAGAGGTGCTGGCAAAGCGGGGACTGGATACCATGCGGTACGGTCCGCTGCGTCCGGTGGGACTGCGTGACCCCCACACCGGACACCGCCCGTGGGCAAATATTCAGCTGCGGCGGGAAAACGCCGCCGGCACCATGTATAATATCGTTGGTTTCCAGACCAACCTGCTCTTTCCGGAGCAGAAGCGGGTCTTTTCGATGATCCCGGGGCTGGAAAACGCAGAGTTTGTGCGCTACGGCGTAATGCACCGCAATACATTTTTGGATTCCCCCCGGTTGCTGGACGGCTGGTTCAGGTTGAAAAAGGAACCGAGAGTGAGCTTCGCCGGACAAATGACCGGTGTAGAAGGGTATATTGAATCCGCCGCAAGCGGCATTCTGGCGGCGCACGCCGTTGCCGACCGGCTGCAGGGCAGAAAACTGCTGCTGCCCCCACCCGCAACGATGATGGGCGCACTGTGCCGGTATATCAGCGACGAGAGCGTAGAGGACTTCCAGCCGATGGGCAGCAATATGGGCATTCTGCCGCCGCTGGCGGAGCCGGTAAAAGGCAAGCAGGAGCGTTACCAGGCGATGGCTGACCGCGCAGTGGAAGCGATGAACAGTTACCTGAAAGCGAGGGACGAAAGATGAGAGTGATCGTAGACGCATACGGCGGCGATAACGCGCCGGACGCGGTATTGCAGGGCTGCCGCATGGCGGCTGACCGCTGGAAGTGCGAGATCGTGCTGACCGGCGACGGCGAAAAGCTGCGCGCGAAGGCGGCGGAGCTGGGCATTTCGCTGGAGGGCATGACGATAGCCGAGGCACCCGATGTTTTCCCCATGGAGTCGGAGCCGACCGCCATTATGAAGCAGTATAAGGACAGCAGCATGGCGCGCGGTCTGCAGATGCTGGCGGACGGCGAGGGCGAGGCGTTTGTCTCCGCGGGCAGCACCGGCGCGCTGGTGGTGGGCGGTACGCTGATCGTAAAGCGAATCAAGGGAGTGAAGCGCCCTGCCATCGGTACCGTGGTGCCCTGCAGGGACGGCTGTTTTATGATGCTGGATTCCGGCGCGAACCACGACTGCCGCCCCGAGATGCTGCGGCAGTTCGGGCTGATGGGCTCGGTATATATGAAGCGTATTCTGGGTGTGCCGAACCCCCGCGTGGGTCTGGTGAACATCGGCGTGGAGGAGACCAAGGGCACCGAATTGCAGGTGGAAGCCTACGGCTTGATGAAAGAGGCGGGCTACAACTTCATTGGCAATGTGGAAGCGCGCGAGGTGCCGCTGGGCGGCTGCGATGTAGCGGTCTGCGACGGCTTTACCGGCAATATCATACTGAAAACCACCGAGGGTCTGGCAAAGCTCTTTATGAGCGAGATCAAGGGCATCTTTATGAAATCGCTGCCCAATAAGCTGGCGGCTGCCGTGGTAAAGAAGGATCTGGGCGAATTCAAGCGGAAGTTTGATTCCGCCGAATACGGCGGCGCTTTGCTGCTGGGTACCAGAAAACCGGTCATCAAGGCACACGGCAGCAGTGATGCCAAGGCATTTTACAATGCGATCCGGCAGGCGATCAGCTGCTGCGAGAACAATATCATCGGCGAGATGGAAAGCCAGCTTGCCGCCGAGACCGCCGAGGCGGAATAAAAACTTTTGACTGAAAAAAGAAGGTGCAGTTATGTCCATGGAGGCTTTGCAGGAGAGGATCGGCTACCGTTTTCACGATAAGGCGCTTTTGGAGCGCGCGCTGACCCATTCCTCCTACGCCAATGAAAGCCGGCAGAAAATAGAGTGCAACGAACGCATGGAGTTCCTCGGCGACGCGGTGCTTTCCATCATCGTGGCGGATCATATCTTCCACAAGTTCCACCTGGCGGAGGGCGATCTGACCAAGATAAGGGCGAGCCTGGTGTGCGAAAAGAGCCTGTTTGAATTCGCGCAGAAAATAAGGCTGGGCGAGGAGCTGCTGCTGGGGCACGGTGAGGAGCAGACCGGCGGGCGGGAGCGTCCCTCGGTCGTCAGCGATGCCTTTGAGGCGCTGATCGCCGGAATTTACCTTGACGGCGGCATGGAGGCGGCGCGGCGGTTCGTGCTGCCCTTTGTGGAGGAGGACCTGACTCACGAGGCGGCGCCCTTTGTGGACTACAAGACCCGCCTGCAGGAGATCATACAGAAAAACCCCGAGGAGCGGGTGGAGTATGTGCTGGTCTCCGCCGAGGGTCCTGACCACGATAAAAAGTTTGTGGTGGAGGTACACCTCAACAGCAATGTCATCGGCAGAGGGGTGAGCCGCAGCAAAAAGGGCGCGGAGCAGGCAGCCGCGCACGAGGCGCTTTCCCTGATGGGCGAGGGCTGAAATGAGAAAAAAGCCGGCATTCCGTAAAAGGAGTACCGGCTTTTGTGCTGTAATAAAGTTACTTCAGGGTGCCGTTGGTGCGCACGGTGACGACCCGCAGGGGCAGTGCCTTGCCGCTGGCGGAAAGCGCCGTGCGGGCGGCATGCTCCAGCCCGCCGCAGCAGGGAACCTCCATGCGCAGCAGTGTGACGCTTTGGATATCGTTGGCGGCAAAAATGGCGGTGAGCTTTTCGGCGTAGTCAAAGGCGTCCAGCTTGGGGCAGCCGATGAGGGTGACACGCCCCCGCATGAAATCACGGTGGAAATCAGCGTAGGCGTAGGCGGTGCAGTCGGCGGCAATAAGCAGGTGCGCGCCGGCAAAGCAGGGTGCCGTGGGCGGGATTAGACGGATCTGGCAGGGCCACTGGGCAAGCTGCGAGGGGGAAGCGCCGGCAGCGGCATGGGGTGCGGCTCCCCGCCCGAACTGCCGCAGCGCCGAGCCGGGGCAACCGTGGGCGGCAGGGGCTTTTGCCGCCTTGTTCTGCTGCACGGCGGCTTCATCATAGGCGGCGGCTTCCCGCTGCACAAAGGTGATGGCGCCGGTGGGGCAGGCGGGCAGACAGTCGCCCAGACCGTCGCAGTAGTCATCACGCAGAAGGCGCGCCTTGCCGTTTACTATGCCGATAGCGCCCTCGTGACAGGCGGCGGCGCAGATGCCGCAGCCGGTGCATTTTGCTCCATCTATTTCAATAATTCTACGGATCATAAAAAGTCCTCCTTGCGGTAGTACGACCATTATAACGCAAATGCGGGGGAGAGAAAAGATTTTCTTGTGAAGTGGGCAAAAAAGGAGTATAATATTACCCTAAAGTGAGTTAGTATGCGATCTTTTCTATAAAAGAGAAAATCAGGAGGAGATGCCATGAAGCTGAAAGCGGTGGAAATGCAGGGATTTAAGTCCTTCCCTGACCGCACCAAGCTGACCTTTGACGACGGGATCACGGTCATTGTGGGTCCCAACGGCAGCGGCAAAAGTAATATCAGCGACGCCATCAAGTGGGTATTCGGCGAGCAATCGGTAAAGAGCCTGCGCGGGGCGAAGATGGAGGACGTCATTTTCGGCGGTTCCGTTTCCCGCAAGCCGACCGGCTTTGCCTGGGTGAGCCTGTTTATTGATAACACCGACCGCAGCATTGATATCGACAGCGATGAGGTAGTCATCACCCGCCGGCTGTACCGCAGCGGCGAAAGCGAGTACCGCATCAATAATAATCCGGTGCGCCTGCGGGATATCAACGAGACCTTTATGGATACCGGTCTCGGTCGGGACGGCTATTCCGTCATCGAGCAGGGCAAGATAGCGGAGATCGTAAGCGCGAAAAGCACCCAGCGGCGGGAAATCTTTGAGGAAGCCGCGGGGATCTCCAAGTTCCGCTACCGCAAGACCGAGGCGGAAAGAAAGCTGCAGCAGGCGGAGGATAACCTGGTGCGCCTGCGGGATATCATGCGGGAACTGGAGGACCGTGTGGGGCCACTGAAGGCGCAGAGCGAAAAGGCAAAGCAGTATGTGGTGCTTGCCGAGGAGAAGAAATCGCTGGAGATCAGCCTGTGGCTGGAACAGCTGGCAAAGCTGGGACGGCAGCTGGCGGAGCTGGAGGATAAGACCCTGCTTGCCGCCAACGATAAGACCACGGCGCAGAAGCGCATGGACGAGATCGAGCGGGAGATCGAGGAGATCCAGCAAAAGACGCAGGAAGCGAACCTTTACATCGAGCATAAGCGCGGTCGCATCAAGGAATACGAGGACGCCATCTCTCAAGCCAAGGTAGACGCGGCAGTCATGCAGAATAACATCGAGCATAACAACAGCACCATTGCCGAGCTGGAAAAGGAGCTGGAACGCAGTGTACTTTCCGCCGGTGAGATGGAGGAAAAACTGGCGGCGCTGCGCGATGAGTATGAGACCCGCAAGGCGGAAGCCGAGGAAACCAGCCGGACGCTGGAGCAAAGCCAGAAAGCGCTGGAGCAAAAGCGTCAGGTGGAACACCGGCTGACGGCGGAGCAGAGCGCCATAGCAATGCAGCGGGAGGAGCTGCAGGGGCAGATCCATAAGGCGGAGCTTTCCGCCGAGACCGCCGGAACGCTGGCGGCGGAGACCGTGACCCGACTGGAGGCGCTGCGGGGACAGGCAAAGGATAAGGACGAGAACCTGAGCCGCCTGCGTGAGGAGCTTGCCGGACATAAGGCGTTTGCCGAAGAGCTGCAGGAGCGGCTGCAAAGCCTGCAGAACAGCAAGAATGGCTACCTGTACAAGCTGAAAAGCCGCAGCGAAAAGCAAGCCGAGGTGGAAAGTCGCCAGAGGAACAGCGAAAAGCTGGCGGGCGAAAAATTGCAGCGCGCGCAGGTGCTTTCCGATCTGGAAAAGAACTACGAGAGCTTTAATAACAGCGTCAAGTTTGTGATGAAGCAGGCGGGCGCGGGCGCCCTGCGGGGCGTTGTCGGTCCGGTCTCCAGCCTTATCAAGACCGAGAACCGCTATTCCACCGCCGTGGAGATCGCGCTGGGCGCGGCGATCCAGAATATCGTGGTGCAGGACGAGGGCGCGGCAAAGCGCGCCATCGCGCTGCTGAAGGAGCGGGGCGCGGGACGGGCGACCTTCCTGCCGCTGACCAATATCCGTGCGCACCCGATAAAGGAAAGCGGCATGGCGGAGCGGGGCGGCTATGTAGGGCTTGCCAGCGAGCTGGTACAGTGCGATGACCGCTACCGTGAGGTGATCGCCTCACTGCTGGGGCGCACCGTCGTGGCGGAGGATATCGACGCCGCAGCCGCCATTGCCAAGGCATACGGCTACCGCTACCGTGTGGTAACGCTGGACGGACAGGTGGTAAACGCGGGCGGTAGCCTGACGGGCGGCTCCGTGAATAAAAGCGCTTCCATTCTTTCCCGCAGGGGAGAGATCGACGCGCTGACCGCCGAGGCGAAGAAATACAGCAAGCAGGCGGAGGAGCTGGAAAACCAGCTGACCGAGCTGCGTCGGGAGACCGATACCATTCAGGCGACGGTGGACGGCATAGAAGCCGAGGAGAAAACCGCAAGGGAGGATCTTATCTCCGCCGAGACGCTGGTAAAGCGCCTTGCCGCCAATGTGGAGGAAGCGGAGCGCCTGAGCGAGCAGGCACTGCGCGAATATGACGAACTGACCGCCCGCGTGGAACAGCTGCGGCAGCAGAAGGTCTCCGGCGGGGAGCTGGTAAAGCGGCTGACCGAGGAGGTAGAGCGGCTGACCGGACTTGCCGCGGCGGACGCCGAAGCGCACGAAAGACTGACGGCGGAGCTGAACGAAGCGGCGGAGACCGTGACTGCCCTGCAGATGGAGGATATCACACGGCAGAAGGACTGCGAAGCCGCCCGCCTTGCCATAGAGCAGCTGGAAAGCCAGCAGAGCGGCAGCGAAGCCGCGCTGACGGAGCTGCGGGAACGGCAGCAGCGGCTGACCGCCGAAAATGCCGCCATTCTGGCGGAGATAGAGGCGATAAACGCCGACACCCAAAGCGGCAGCAGCGAAATTGAAACGCTGCGGCGGGATATCAGGGAAGCGGACGGGCAGCGCGACCGGCTGGAAGCGCGCCGCAATGTGCTGAACCGCGAAAACAGCGATGCCATTTCCAAGCGGGAGGCGGCGGCAAATGAGCTGATCCGCCTGCAGGAAAAGAGCGCCGGTATGCAGGAACAGCAGAACAGCATCAGCGCCAAGATGTGGGAGGAATATGAACTGACCCGCAGCGAGGCGGCGGAAAAGGCGATCGTGCTGGAAGATGTTCCGGCGGCGCAGAAGCGGCTGACCGAGCTGCGCGGGCGGATCCGCGCGCTGGGCGCGGTGAATGTCGCTGCCATCGAGGAATACGAGGAAGTAAGCGGACGCTACCGCTTTATGAAAGAGCAGATAGATGACGCCGAAAACGCCAAGAAAGAGCTGACCCGCCTGATCACCGAGCTTTCCGCCCAGATGAGCGCCATCTTTACCGAGCGGTTCGCCGGCATCAACCGGCACTTCGGGGAGATCTTCCGCGAGCTGTTCGGCGGCGGACATGCCGAGCTGCGCCTGACCGATGCAACCGACCCTTTGGAAACGGGCATCGAGATCATCGTGCAGCCGCCCGGAAAGATCATCAAGAACCTTTCCGCCCTCTCCGGCGGCGAGCAGGCGTTTGTGGCGATCTGCATCTACTTTGCCATTCTGCGCGTCAATCCTGCGCCATTCGTACTTATCGATGAGATAGAGGCGGCGCTGGACGATGTGAATGTCGGCAAATTCGCCGCCTATCTGCACCGCATGACCGATCATACCCAGTTTATTTCCATCACCCATCGCCGCGGCACCATGGAACAGGGCGATGTGCTGTACGGCGTCACCATGGAGGAGGAAGGCATCTCCAAGCTGCTGCGGCTTGATGTGGCGGAGATGGAAAAGAAATTCGGCAAGAGCCTGAACTAAGGAGAAACGATGGGATTTTTTGATATTTTCCGCAAAAGCGTAAAGAAAACCAAGCAGAACCTGAGCCTTGAGCTGGATAACTTCTCCGGCAAGATCACCGTTGACACGCTGGAGGAGCTGGAGGAGATCCTGATCCTTGCCGATGTGGGCGTGACCACCGCGGGCAAGATTTGTTCCAGGCTGGGCGAGCGCATCAAGCGCAAGAGCATCAATTCCAGCGAACTGCGGGAGAACCTGTGCGAGATCGTGACCGAGCTGATGGAGCCGGACGAGCCGCTGCGTACCGAGACCAAGCCCAGCGTGGTGCTGGTGGTCGGCGTCAACGGTGTGGGTAAGACCACTTCCATCGGCAAGCTGGCGTACTGGCTGCAGGGGCAGGGCAAAAAGGTGCTGCTGGGCGCGGCGGATACCTTCCGCGCGGCTGCGGGTGAGCAGCTGGGCGTATGGGCAGACCGTGTGGGCTGCCAAATGATAAAGCATGCCGAGGGCGCCGACCCTGCCGCTGTGGTGTATGACAGTATCACCGCTGCCAAGGCGAGAAATGTCGATGTGCTGATCTGCGATACGGCGGGACGCCTGCATACCAAAAAGAATCTGATGGAGGAGCTGGCAAAGATCGACCGCGTGCTGGAGCGCGAAGCGCCCGGCTGCAGCCGGGAAACGCTGTTGGTGCTGGACGCTACCACCGGACAGAACGGGCTCAATCAGGCGCGGGAATTTGCTGCGGCCTGTGGTGTGACCGGCATTATTTTGACCAAGCTGGACGGCACTGCCAAGGGCGGTGTGGCAATTGCCATTCGCGATCAACTGGGGCTGCCCATCAAGTTTGTAGGAACCGGCGAAAGCATCGGCGATCTGACACCGTTTAGTGCCGCCGACTTTGCCCGCGCTCTGCTGTTGGACGAGGAAGAAGCATGAAGCTGATACTGGCAAGTAAAAATGAGCACAAGGTGGAGGAGTTCCGCCGGATCCTTTTGCCGTTGGGGTGGGAGATCCTGCCACAGGACACAATTTGTCCGGACCTTGAAATTGAGGAAACCGGCACGACCTTTGCCGAAAATGCCTATCTCAAGGCAATGGGAATCTACCGTGTGACCGGACTGCCCACTGTGGCAGATGACTCCGGCTTGTGTGTCGATGCGCTGGACGGTGCCCCGGGGGTATATTCCGCCCGCTATGCCGGCGAAGGGCACAATTCCGCTGATAACAACGAAAAGCTTCTGCGGGAGATGGAAAATGTCCCCGATGAAAAGCGCACGGCACGGTTTGTCTGTGCCATCTGCGTCGTGTTCGGAGAAGATGATATTGTTCAGTGTGAGGGTACCTGCGAGGGAACCATTGCCCATCGGCTGCACGGAGAGAACGGATTTGGCTACGACCCCTTGTTTATGGTGGGAGAACACAGCTTTGCAGAGCTGGACGGTCCCGCCAAGGACGCTATCAGTCACCGCGGACGTGCGCTGACGGCGCTGTATAAGAAGATGAAGGACAGAAAAGAAGGAGAATAAACAATATGATGGATTCCAAAACAAGAGCTAAGCTGCGCTCCTATGCCAACACCGTGGAGGCAATTCTGCAGGTGGGAAAAAACGGCATGGGAGATACCCTGCAAAAGCAGGTGGACGATGCCCTGACCGCCCGTGAGCTGATCAAGCTGACGGTGCTGGAGACCGCACCGGAATCTCCCAGGGAGATGGCGGCGATCATGGCGGAAGCAACCGGCGCCGAGGTGGTGCAGGTAGTGGGACGTAAGGTGACGCTGTACCGCAAAAACCCCGAAAAGACCATCATCGAACTGCGGTAACGGAGGGGAGAGAAGTGGCAAGGATCGGTTTTTACGGCGGCACCTTCAATCCCATTCATATGGGTCATGTGGGGGTGTGCCGCCAGGCGATAAAGCAGCTGCGGCTGGACTGCCTGCATGTGATCCCGACCTTTATCCCGCCGCATAAGGCTTCGCCCGAGCTGGCGGCAGGGGAGGACAGGCTGGCAATGTGCCGTCTGGCGGTGCAGGGAATACAGGGCGCCGCGGCAGATGACTACGAGCTGACCCGCGGCGGCGTCAGTTATTCCATCGATACTATGCGGCACATGCGGGAGATCTACCCCGAGGACGATTTTTACCTCATCATGGGCACGGATAACTACCTGACCTTTACCGCGTGGCGGGAATGGCAGGCGCTGGGCAGAATGTGCACGCTGGCGGTCGCCAGCCGTGAGGTGGACGATAAGGAAGCCCTGTACCAGATGGCAAGGCTGCTGGCACGGGAGGGCGTGCTGACCATTTTCTTGGATAATGCGGTGCGGGTGGTCTCCTCCACCGAGATACGCGAAAAGCTGCGTACCGGTGAACCCTGTGACGAGCTTCCCCCCGCGGTGGAGGATTACATTACTGCCCACGGGTTGTACAGGGAGGAGACGCTATGACCCGTGAGGAAATGCGAAAAGCGATCCGCCCGCTGATGAGCGAGGAGCGCTACCGGCACTCCCTTGGCGTGGAGCGGGAGGCGGAACGCCTTGCCCGTCGCTGGGGAGAGGCCCCCGAAAAGGCGGCGGTCGCCGGTATCCTGCACGACTGCTGCAAGGAAATGCCCCTTCCGGAAGCATTGCAAATCATGGGGCGAAGTGCTATAATGACCGAAATCGATTTTCGGGAGCAGCCGCAGCTCATTCACGGCTTTGCGGCAGCGGAGATACTGGGTCGCTACGGCGTGCACGATAAGGACATCGAAAACGCGGTGCGTTACCACACCGTGGCGCGCGCCGGTATGAGCCGGCTGGAAAAGATCGTATATCTTGCCGACCTGACCGAGGAGGGACGGCACTACCCCGATGTGGAGGAAATGCGGCGCTGGACGGAACGCTCCCTGGACGGGGCGATGCTGTACGCGCTGTGCTATACCATCGGCAAGCTGACCCGGCGCCGCAGCCCCATCTGCCGCGAAAGCTGGCAGGCTTACAATGAATATGTTATGATCTGCAAGGAGGAAAAACCATGAATTCCAAGGAACTTGCTCTTTCTATCGCAAAATTTCTGGACAGCAAAAAGGCGACGGATCTGGAGGTGATCCAGATCGGGGAGCTGACCACCATCGGCGACTACTTTGTGGTGGCGACCGCCAGCAATACTACGCTGGTCAAATCGCTGTGCGAGGATCTGGACGACTATCTGGGACGGCAGGGCATCGAGCCGAAGCGCATCGAGGGGCGCAGCTCCGCCCAGTGGATCCTGATGGACTACCGTGATGTCATCGTCCATATTTTCTATGCCGAGACCCGCAATTTCTACAGCATCGACCGTGTGTGGGCAGATGCGCCCCGCGTGCCGCTGGAACTGGACAACGAAGCATAATAACCGAGATAAAAAAGCCGAATGAGGTTGGGAGGACAGACCGTTGAAACACGAATTTAAAGAAATTGAACCGAAGTGGCAAAAGAAGTGGGAAGAAGCCCATGTATTCCATGCCGAAAATGACTATACCAAGCCGAAGTATTATGCGCTGGTGGAGTTCCCGTACCCCTCCGGTCAGGGACTGCATGTAGGACACCCGCGCTCCTACACCGCCCTGGATATCGTGGCGAGAAAGCGCCGCATGCAGGGCTATAATGTACTGTATCCCATGGGCTGGGACGCCTTTGGTTTGCCCACCGAGAATTTCGCCATCAAGAATCACATTCACCCCGAGATCGTAACGGCGCAGAATGTGGCGCACTTCAAGGCGCAGCTGCAAAGTCTGGGTCTTTCCTTCGACTGGGATCGGGAGATCAACACCACCGACCCCGCCTATTACAAGTGGACCCAGTGGATCTTCCTGCAGCTTTTCAAAAAAGGGTTGGCGTATAAGAAGGAAATGTCCGTCAACTGGTGCACCAGCTGCAAGTGCGTGCTGGCAAACGAGGAAGTGGTCAACGGCGTGTGCGAGCGCTGCGGCAGCGAGGTCATTCACAAGGTAAAGAGCCAGTGGATGCTGAAGATCACCGCCTACGCCCAGCGGCTCATTGATGACCTTTCCGATGTGAATTATCTGGAGCGCGTCAAGACATCCCAGATCAACTGGATCGGGCGTTCCACCGGCGCCGAGGTGGAGTTTGACACCACCGGCGGCGATAAGCTGAAGATCTACACCACCCGCCCCGATACGCTGTTCGGTGCGACCTACATGGTCATGTCGCCGGAGCACCCCTATATTGAAAAATGGGCTGACCGCATCGGCAATATGGAGGAGGTCCGTACCTATCAGGAGGTCTCCGCCCGCAAGTCCGACTTTGAGCGTACCGAGATGGCAAAGGATAAGACCGGCGTGCGGCTGGCAGGCGTTGCCGCTATCAACCCCGTCAACGGCAAGGAGATCCCCATCTTCATTTCTGACTATGTCCTGATGAGCTACGGCACCGGCGCTATCATGGCGGTGCCCGGACACGATACCCGTGACTGGGAGTTCGCCAAAAAGTTCGGTCTGCCCATCATTGAGGTGGTAAAGGGCGGCGATGTGGAAAAGGAGGCCTTTACCGACTGTGCCACCGGCATTTTGGTCAATTCCGGTTTCCTGGACGGCATGACCGTGGAGGAAGCGAAAAAAGCCATCATCAAGTGGCTGGAGGAGCAGAACAAGGGCGAGACCAAGGTGAACTACAAGCTGCGTGACTGGGTATTTTCCCGTCAGCGCTACTGGGGCGAGCCGATCCCGCTGGTGAACTGCCCCAAGTGCGGCTGGGTGGCGATCCCCGAAGAGGAACTGCCGCTGCGCCTGCCGGAGGTGGAAAGCTATGAGCCGACCGATAATGGGGAATCCCCGCTGGCAAAGCTGACTGACTGGGTAAAAACCACCTGCCCCTGCTGCGGCGGTCCTGCCGAGCGTGAGACCGATACCATGCCCCAGTGGGCGGGCTCCTCGTGGTATTTCCTGCGCTACTGCGACCCGCACAATGCCAATGCACTGGCTGCCAAGGAGGCACTGGACTACTGGATGCCGGTAGACTGGTATAACGGCGGTATGGAGCACACCACACTGCATCTTCTGTATTCTCGTTTCTGGCATAAGTTCCTGTACGATATCGGTGTGGTCTCCTGCAAGGAGCCGTATGCCAAGCGTACCAGCCATGGTATGATCCTGGGCGAAAACGGCGAGAAGATGAGTAAATCCCGCGGCAACGTCGTCAACCCCGATGATGTGGTGGCACAGTACGGTGCCGATACCCTTAGAATGTACGAAATGTTCATTGGCGACTTTGAAAAGACCGCGCCGTGGAACACCTCCTCCATTAAGGGCAGCAAGCGCTTCCTGGAGCGTGTGGCGGCACTGACCGATATCATGACCGATGAGACGGGCTATTCCCCCGAGCTGGAGGGCAGCTTCCACAAGCTCATCAAGAAGGTGAGCGAGGATATCGAGGGACTGAAGTGCAATACCGCCATCGCCGCCATGATGAGCGTGCTGAACGAGATCTACGATAAAGGCAGCGTGACCCGCGGCGAACTGATGACCTTCATCACCCTGCTTAATCCCTTTGCGCCGCACATTACCGAGGAGATCAACGAAGCCATCGGCGGCAAGGAGATGCTGGCGAAGGCGAAGTGGCCCGAATACGACCCTGCTAAGTGCGTGGACGCCGCTGTGGAGATCGCGGTGCAGGTAAGCGGCAAGATCAAGGCGCGCCTGATGATCTCCACCGACAGCACCGAGGAAGCGGTGAAGGCACTGGTGATCGCGAATGACAGCGTCAAGACGGCGCTGGAGGGCAAGACCGTGCTGAAAGAAATTTATGTCAAGGGTAAGCTCTACAATATCGTGGCAAAATAAATTGCGAGGTTTTGTTCAATAAAAATCTCTTGACATAGTAAATTGCGATATTGTATAATCTATGTGTTATCCTGTTATTAGGATATAACTCCAGCCGTAGGCGTAGGGAGGGAATAGTAAATGGCAGAGATCAGAGTAAAAGATAACGAGTCGCTGGATAGTGCTCTCAGACGGTTTAAGCGTTCCTGCGCCAGATCTGGTGTTTTGGCGGAAGTCCGCAAGCGCGAGCATTATGAGAAACCTTCCGTTAAGCGCAAGAAAAAGTCCGAGGCTGCTCGTAAGCGCAAGTACAAGTAATCTTGATCTTTATTGCAACCGGAACAAAGGCAGATGGGTTTCCCCCGTCTGCCTTTTCCATTTAGCGCAGATACTTTTTTATCTGGGGCTTTATTTTATGCCGCCATGTTGTTATAATAGTGCCGGAATACCTCAAAAAAGGAGCGTGACCCCTTGCCGCTTTTGACCCCGCAGTACGATTTTCACCGGATCGAGGAGATCCCGACGGATTTTTTTACACAGCACGGTATCCGCGCGCTGCTGCTGGATGTAGATAACACACTGACCGGCGACAATAGTCAGGAAATAAAGCCGGAGGTGATGGAATGGCTGGATCGGCAGCGGCAGGCGGGACTTCGCCTGTTTGTTATCTCCAATAACCACGAGCTGCGGGTGGCGCCCTTTGCCAACCGATTGGGGCTGGGCTATATTGCCGATGCCGCTAAGCCGAAAAAGAAGGTGGCGCTTGCCAAAATGAAGGAATTCGGCGTTAGTCCGCAGCAGACTGCATTGATTGGCGATCAGCTTTTTACCGATATTCTGTGTGGCAACCTGTGCGGCTGCATGACCATACTGGTGGAGCCGTATGCCGAGGAGGGCTACGGGCTGTACCGCATCAAGCGCCCGCTGGAAAAACCGCTGCTGCGGCGCTACCACCGCCGGAAAAGGAGGGAAAGCAAATGATAAGAATAGGACCCGCCGGCAATGCCGAGAGCTTTACCGCGATGGGATACAAGTCCACCCCGCAAATCCCCGAGTATCTGGAAAAGATGGGGCTGAATGCCTACGAGTACCAGTGCGGACGCGGGGTGCGCATCAACCGCGAAAGTGTACTGAAGCTGAAAGCGGGCTGCGAGGCGCGGGATATCCAGCTTTCGCTGCACGCGCCGTATTATATTTCCCTTTCCAGCGTGGAGGAGGAAAAGCGGCTGAACAGCGTAAAGTACATTATGGAATCCGCCGAAGCCGCCGACCTAATGGGAGCGAAGCGCATTGTCGTTCATTCCGGCTCCTGCGCTAAGATCAGCCGTGAGGAAGCGCTTGCCCTTGCCAAGGAAACCATGAAGCTGGCGCTGACAGCGCTGGACGAGGCACATCTGGGGCATATTATCGTATGTCCGGAGGTCATGGGCAAGTTCAACCAACTAGGCACGCTGGAGGAAGTAATGGAGCTGTGCAAGCTGGACGACCGTCTGCTGCCCTGCGTGGATTTCGGGCACCTGAATGCCCGCACGCTGGGGAGTATCCGCGGGGCGGAGGACTACGAACGCATTTTGCTGACGATGAAGAATGAGATAGGGGAGCAGCGTATGAAGTGCTTCCATTCCCATTTTTCTCAGATAGAGTACACCGAAAACGGCGGAGAAAAACGCCACCTGACCTTTGCCGATACCACCTACGGTCCGTACTTCGCGCCGCTGGCGGAGGTGCTGGTGAAGTACGACAGCCAGCCCACCATCATTTGCGAATCGGCAGGGACGCAGGCGGAGGACGCCGCAACGATGCGAGACCTGTATAAAGAAGCAGAAGAAAGGAAGATGCAAGTATGAACCGTATTGAAAAGCTGATGAAAGCGCTGCCGGAGGGCGCCGATGCCGCCCTGATCACCTCCGATGTGAACCGCCGCTATTTTACCGGATTGGGTTCTTCCGCCGGTACGCTGGTCGCGTTCCGCAATACCGCCTATTTCATCATCGATTTCCGTTATATCGAGATCGCCAAGGCGACCGTGACCGGTGCCGAGGTCATTCTGCAGGATAAGCTGTACGAGCAGATCGGCGCGCTGCTGAAAAAGCACGGCGCAAAGACCGTTGCCATCGAGACCGGCTATGTGACCGTCGGCGCGCTGGAGACCTACCGCGAGCGGCTGCCGGAGTATGAGTTCCTGACCGATGCCACGCTGAACGATGAAATTCTGGAGATGCGCTCCATCAAGGACGAGAGCGAGATCGCAGCGATCCGCAAGGCGCAGAGCATCACCGATGCCTCTTTCCTCGAGATCCTTGACTTCATCAAGGCAGGCAAGACCGAAAAGGAGATCGCCGCTTATCTGGAATACTGTATGCGCCGTCTGGGTGCCGATGGCTTGGCATTCGAGACCATTGCCGCCAGCGGCCCCAATTCCGCCAAGCCGCACGCCGAGCCGGGCGACCGTCCCCTGCAGCAGGGTGATTTCTTCACGATGGATTACGGCGCCTACTGGGGCGGCTACTGCTCTGATATGACCCGTACCGTCGCCATCGGTGAGCCGACCGATGAAATGCGTAAGGTGTATGATACCGTGCTTGCCGCGCAGCTCCTCGGGATCGAGAAGGCAGTGGAGGGCGCCTCCTGCCGCGCGGTAGATGCCGCTGCCCGCGACCTTATTTACAACGCGGGTTATGAGGGCTGCTTCGGGCACAGTCTGGGTCACTCCGTCGGCATCGAGATCCACGAGATGCCGGGCTTCTCGCCCTCCATCGCGCCGGAGACCACCTGCCGTCAGGGCATGGTCATCACCGTGGAACCGGGTATTTATCTGGAGGGTCGCTTCGGCGTCCGCATCGAGGATATGGTCTGGTTTGCGCCCGATGGCACAAAAGATCTGACAAACAGCCCCAAAGAGCTGATTATCCTGTGAAAAACCCTTGCAATCAGCCACTATTATATGTTAAAATCAGATAGTTAAATCCGTATATTATATCCTTGGAGGTTTTTGAACTATGGTAAGTGCAGGCGATTTCCGGAACGGTGTGACCTTTGATATGGACGGCAATGTCTATCAGATCATCGAGTTCCAGCATGTTAAACCCGGCAAGGGCGCCGCTTTTGTCCGCACCAAGATCCGCAATGTGATCACCGGTGCCGTGACCGAACGTACCTTTAACCCCTCTGATAAGTATCCGACCGCCTATATCGAGAGAAAAGATATGGAATACCTGTATTCCGATGGCGATCTGTACTATTTCATGGATCAGGAGACCTATGAGAATGTCCCGATCAGCAAGAATGTTCTGGGCGACAACTTCAAGTTTGTCAAGGAGAACACCGTTTGCAAGATCCTTTCCTACAAGGGCAGCGTGTTCGGTGTAGAGCCTCCCTTCTTTATGGAGCTGGAGGTCACCAAGACCGATCCCGGCTTTGCTGGCAACACCGCCACCAATACCCTGAAGCCCGCTACTCTGGAGACCGGCGCCGAGATCAAGGTTCCTCTGTTCATCAACGAGGGCGATATGATCCGCGTGGATACCAGAACCGGTGAGTACATGGAGAGAGCGTAACACATGCCTTTCCGTTTTGTCATTGCAATGATCCGAACCGAATAGGGAGGTACGAAAATGACTGTTGTTGAAAAAGTTGCATACCTGCGCGGACTGGCGGACGGTCTTAAGCTGACCGACACCACCGCTGAGGGCAAGGTCCTGCTGAATGTGATCGAGGTGCTGGATGATCTGGCGCTCTCCGTTACCGATTTGGAAGACGCGGTAGAGGAGCTGGGCGAGGTCGTTGATGCCATCGACGATGATCTGCAGGATGTCGAAGACGCCCTGTATGAGGAAGACGATGAGGACGAGGACTACGACTTTGATGAGGACGATGATTATGGTCTGGACGACTATGATGAGTTCGATGATGAGGATGAGCCCCTGTACGAAGTAAAGTGCCCTACCTGCGGCGATACCATCTGCGTAGATGAAAGCATGCTGTGCGAGGGCGAGATCGACTGCCCCAACTGCGGCGAAAAGCTGGAATTTGACCTGGACGATCTGGACTGCGAGGGTGACTGCGAAGGCTGCACCGGCTGCGACATGGATTGATCCGGCAAAAAGCTGACCGGAGACTGGTGAAGTAAGAGGTTTTTCTGCTTCACCAGTTTTTTTCAGTAGTGATTTAATAGCGTAAATAGTATTTTTGAATGATGTATAACAAACATGCTATTCTTTTATAATTAAAATTGCTGAAAAAGCCTTGGAGCGCTTGAAAAAGGGCGAAAAGGCAATTACAATAATAGGGTGACCAAATAGGGAGGAACGCATGGCAGCACAGAACCGCAGCCGAAAAGTGAAACGACTGGCACTGATGGGGCTGTTGTTTGCGCTGGCAATGGCGCTCAGCTTTCTGGAATCGCTGCTGCCTGCCCTGCCCATGCTGCCGCCGGGGATCCGGCTGGGGCTTTCCAATATCGTTACCATGTATGCCCTGTTTGTACTGGGACCGGTAAGCGGCTACACCATCGCGGTGCTAAAAGCCCTGTTTGTACTGCTGACCCGCGGGGCGGTGGCTGCCGCCATGAGCGCGGCGGGCGGTATTTTCTCGGTGACGGTCATGCTGCTGCTTTCCCTTTTGCCGGGGATTAAAAAGCAATACCTGCTGCTTAGTATTTTCGGCGGGGCAGCGCATAATATCGGTCAGCTTGTTATGGCTCGTTTTATCATCAATAACCAGTATGTCTGGTATTACTTTCCGGTTCTTCTGGCGGCGGGACTGCTGATGGGCGCTATCACCGGTATGGCGCTGCGGGTAGTGCTGCCCTACCTGAACCGCTTAAACTTGAAATAAAAAGATTAGGAGGGATACCTGTGGCTATGTTCCATTCGCTTCCCAGTATTCATGTGAAGCACCACAAGAACACAGCCGAGTTGGAAAGCGTGACCATGCCGGTACCGGCGGAGGTCACCATTTCCATGTCTCAGCACATCGGCGCCCCCTGCAAGCCTGTTGTAAAGGTTGGCGATACCGTCAAGGTCGGTCAGCTTATCGGCGACAGCGAAGCGGCGGTCTCGGCGCCGATCCATTCCAGCGTATCGGGCAAGGTGAAAGCCATCGAGCAGATCTTTAACGCCCGCGGCGCAAAGTCGGAAGCCGTCGTCATCACCACCGATGGCGAGCAGACCGTTGACGAGACGCTGACCCCGCCCGTTATCGGCGATGAGCTGGAGGACGTTCTGAAAGCGGCGCGCGCCTGCGGACTGATGGGTCTGGGTGGCGCGGGCTTCCCCACCAGCATCAAGCTGGCGGGGCTGAAAAACGCTCAAATCGACACCCTTGTGATCAACGGCGCCGAGTGCGAGCCGTATCTCACCTGCGATTACCGCATCATGCTGGAAAAGACCGACCTGCTGCTGGAGGGCGCGGAGCTGGTGCTGCGCCATATGCCGAATGGCCGCGCGGTGATCGGTATCGAAAACAATAAACCCAAGGCAATCGAGAAGATCAAGGCGGACGCTGCGGCAAAGGGCAGCAAGCTGGAAGTGCTGGAGCTGAAATCCCGTTATCCGCAGGGTGCCGAAAAGGTCATCGTTTACGAAGCGACCGGTCGCGTGATTCCCGAGGGCAAGCTGCCCAGCGATGTGGGCGTGCTGGTCATGAATGTCGGTACGGTCATCAAGCTGGCGGAGTATGCCAAGACCGGCATGCCGTTGGTAAGCCGGTTGGTAACGGTAGACGGCGGCGCGGTGGCGGAGCCGAAGAATGTGTGGGTCCCCATCGGCGCCAAGCTGGAGGATATCATCAACTTCTGCGGCGGCTACAAGGGTGAGCCTGCCGAGATCATTCTGGGCGGTCCCATGATGGGTACCTCCTGCCGGGACGATCAGGCGGTCATTCACAAGAACAATAACGGACTTTTGGTCTTTAACGAAAAAGAAGCGAAGATGGCGGCAGAGACTGCCTGTATTCGCTGCGGACGTTGCCTGCGCGCCTGCCCGCTGAGCCTGAGCCCGGCAGCATTGGACCGTGCCTACCATGCCGAGAACGTTGAGGCACTGAAGGCACTGAAGGTTAATCTGTGCATGGAATGCGGCTGCTGTGCCTATGTATGTCCTGCCAAGCGCCATCTGGTTGCCTATAACCAGATGGGCAAGCAGATGATAAGAAAGTAAGGGGGAGGGGAGTACAACATGACTGATCGTAAACTGTTGGTCTCTGCGGGACCGCATATCCGCAGCAATGCCTCCACCACCTCCGTTATGGGCGATGTATTGATCGCCCTGCTGCCTGCCGTAGTGGCTTCGGTGCTGGTTTTCGGCACCCGTGCCCTGCTGCTGGAGGTTGTCTGTGTGGCGGCGTCTATCCTGTTTGAATATCTGTTCCGTCTGGTCACCAAGCGCAGCAATACCATTTCGGATTTGAGCGCCGCCGTGACCGGCCTGCTGCTGGCCATGAACCTGCCTGCCGGTTTCCCCATCTGGATGGCGGTCGTCGGCTGCTTTGTCGCTATCGTTATCGTCAAGCAGCTGTTCGGCGGCATCGGCTGCAACTTTGCCAATCCCGCCATTACCGGTCGTATCTTCCTGCTTATCGCGTTTGCGGGGCAGATGACCACCTGGCCGACCGCCAATTCCTACATCAACGGTATTGATGCAGTCTCCGGTGCGACCCCGCTGGCGCTCATCAAAGAGGGCACTGTGGACAGCCTGCCTGCCGTCAAGAACCTGCTGTTCGGTATCCGCGGCGGTTGCCTGGGCGAGACCTGTGCCATCGCGCTGATCATCGGCTTTATCTATCTGGTGGTGCGCCGTGTTATTACGCCCACCATTCCGGTGGTGTATGTGGCGACCATCGCGCTGATGAGCGTTGTACTGGGCTATGATCCCATCTACATGATCCTGACCGGCGGCGTGCTGCTGGGCGGCATCTTCATGCTCACCGATTATTCCACCTCTCCCTCCACCGAGCTGGGCAAGGTCATTTTCGCCCTCGGTGCAGGCATCATCACCATGCTTATCCGCAATTCTTCCGGCGGCTATCCGGAGGGCGTTTCCTTCGCCATTCTGCTGATGAACATTATCTGCCCCCACATTGATAAGCTGGGTCACAAAAAACCGTTTGGAGTGGGAGGTGCCGAGAAATGAAATGGGAAAAGCTGAAACCCATCGTTGTCCTCACCGCCATCTGTCTGGTCGTTTCCGCGGCGCTGGTGGGCACCTATGGCTTGACCAAGCCCGTCATTGACGCGGCAAAGGCTGCGGAAGCCAATGCGGCGCTTTCCGCTGTTCTGCCCGATGGCGCGGACTTTGAGGAAGTTTCTGTCACCGCTGAAAATGTGCTGAACGCTTATAAGGCGGGCAACGGTGCGGGCTATGTATTCCAGTCGCAGGGCAAGGGTTTTGCGGGCATGATTACCGTTATGGTGGGTATCTCCTCCGACGGCACCGTTACTGGTACGCAGGTCATGGAGCACGGCGAGACCCCCGGTATCGGCGACCGTATCGAAAAGGAAGCACACTTCCAGGAGCAGTATCTCGGCAAGGACTACAACCTTGAGGGCATCGAGTTCCTTTCCGGCGCTACCTTCTCCTCCAAGGGATTCTCTGCTGCGGTCTCCAATGCGTTTGTCGCTTACGGTGAGCTTGCCGGTATCGCGATCGAAGCCCCGACCGAGGAAAAAGTTTATCCCGATGCCGAGCTGATCGCTGAGATGCTGGGCGAGGGCTACACCGAGCTGGAGAATATTCCCGAGGGCGTGGATAGCGTCTATCAGTCCGAAGCGGGCTATGCCTTCAATGTCCATGCCAGTGGCTTCAGCGGCGAGCTGCATATCCTCGTTGCCATTGATAACGACGGTGCGATCATCGCTTCCAAGCTGTATCAGCACACCGAGACCCCCAACGAGTATGAGGGCGTTGACGGTGATAAGCTCACCAAGAACTCTTACAGCAAGAAGTGGATCGGCGTAACGGCGGATGCCCCTGACAGCGAGCTGCCTATGGTATCCAAGGCGACTTATACCTCCAACGGCTACAAGGAAGCCGTGAAGCTGGCATTTGCCGCCTATGAGACTGTGAAAGGAGTGTGAGGGAACCAATGAGTAACAAGCTGAAAACCTTTACCAACGGTATCATCAAGGAGAACCCTGTTCTGGTCCTGGTGCTGGGCACTTGCCCCACCATTGCTACCTCCACCTCCGTCCTTAACGCACTGGGCATGGGTCTGGCGGCTACCTTTGTACTGCTGGGTTCCAATATCGTTATTTCGCTTTTGCGCAATATCATTCCCAATAAGGTGCGTATCCCCTGCTTTATCGTTGTCATCGCCGGCTTTGTTTCGGTGGTACAGCTTCTGCTACAGGCGTATGTACAGAGTCTCTATCAGAGCCTCGGCATCTTCCTGCCGCTTATCGTTGTAAACTGCATCATTCTGGGCCGTGCGGAGATGTTCGCCAGCAAGAACAATGTGCTGGATTCCGCGCTGGACGGTCTCGGCATGGGTTTGGGCTTTACCCTCGCCCTGTTCTGCATGGCGACCATTCGTGAGATCCTGGGCAGCGGCACCTGGTGCGGTATCACCCTGACCGCCAACCTGTTCGATCCCATCGCGATCATGAAGCTGACCCCCGGCGGCTTCCTCGTTTACGGCGTGCTTATCGCCATCATGAACAAGTTCGCCAAGCATAAGCCCAAGAAGAAACTCGATTGCGCCGCCTGCGGCGCCTGTGCCGGCGGCTGCGCGGGCTGCCCCTCGGCGGAAAACAAGGAAGGAGGCTGTGAAGCATGAAAGAAATGATCGTCATTCTGCTTTCTGCTATTCTGACGCAGAACTTCGTCCTCTCCAAGACGCTGGGCATCTGCCCGTTCCTCGGCGTTTCCAAAAAGCTGGATTCCGCCGTGGGCATGAGCGTTGCCGTTACCTTTGTTATGGTACTGGCAACTGCCGCTACCTGGCCCATTCAGACCTATCTGCTGGATAAGTATGAGCTGGGCTATATGCAGACCATCGTTTTCATTCTGGTCATTGCCGCGCTGGTACAGCTGGTGGAAATGGCGCTTAAGAAGTTCCTGCCCCCGCTGTATGAGGCGCTGGGCATTTACCTGCCCCTCATCACCACCAACTGCGCTGTACTGGGCGTCGCTGTTCTCAACATTGACGAAAAGTACAATTTCGGTCAGTCCATGGTCAACGCGCTGGGCGCCGGTCTCGGCTTCCTGCTTGCCATGGTGCTGTTTGCCGGTGTGCGCGGTCGTATGGAAAACATGGATATCCCCGAATCGTTCAAGGGCCTGCCCATCACGCTCATCGCTGCCTCTATCGTTTCCATGTCCTTTATGGGCTTCAGCGGTGTGGTAGACGGTCTGTTGAAGTAAGGAGGCGGAAATAAAATGACTGGTATTATTATTGTCGGCGCTATCGGTTTGTTCTGTTCTATTCTGCTGGTAGTGGCTTCCCGTTTCCTCTCGGTCCCCACCGATACTCGTGTGGAGGATATCCGCGGCTTCCTGCCCGGCGCCAACTGCGGCGCCTGCGGCTATGCCGGCTGTGACGATTATGCCAAGGCGGTCGCCAACGGCAGCGCCAAGCCCAACCTGTGTATCCCCGGCGGCGCTGCGGTCGCGGGTCAGATCAGTGATTATCTGGGCGTAGCGGCGGAAAATACCGAGCCGGTCAAGGCGGCTGTCCGCTGCAGTGGCACCTGCGAAAAGTGCGGCGAGGCGGAGGATTACCACGGTCCCGCCACCTGTGCGGCTTGCGCGGCGCTGCACCGCGGCAAAAAAGCCTGCGGCTATGGCTGTTTGGGCTATGGCGATTGCGTCAAGGTCTGCAAGTTCGGCGCGCTTTCCATCGTAGATGGCGTTGCCCATGTAGATGAGGAGCTGTGCACCGGCTGCGGCGCCTGCGCCAAGGCTTGCCCGCACCTGCTCATTGGCATGATCCCTGTGAAGAACCATGTTGTCGTGCGCTGCTCCAGCCACGATAAAGGCGCGGTCGTCCGCAAAGTCTGCTCCGCCGGCTGCATCGGCTGCATGATGTGTACCAAGGTCTGCCCGACCGGTGCCATCACCGTCGGCGATTTCCTCGCTTCCATTGATCCCGAAAAGTGCACCAACTGCGGTGCCTGTGCCGAAAAGTGCCCTGTCAAGGTCATCTCCGTCGGCTGATAAAACGCATAATACTAAAAGCCGCCTGCTTCCCCAAAAGGGAGACAGGCGGTTTTTGGTTTCTGCGGTTTATTTAGCTGCCTCTACAAAATAAGTACCGGTGGCGGTGATACAGGGCTTATCCGGCTCGGCGGCATTGTATATGGTGCAGTGGAGCTGGTTCAGCCGCCGACCGGCGTGGTCGATGGCGGAAACGACGAGGACTTCGCCCTCAAGCGGTACGGGACGCAGATAATTGAGGTTGATGGAAACGGTGGGGGTAATGGCAACATCTTTCGCGTAGTATTTGCTCAGGGTGCCCATCGAAAGATCGGCGATGGCGCACAGCACGCCGCCGTGGGCTATTCCGATAGGGTTGCTCATCCAGTCCACGGTGCGGTAGAGAAGGGTGCAGCTTTTATCCTCCCAGCTTACCGCTTGCAGCCGCGGCGCCAGCATGGCATTAAAGCTGCCGCGCTCGTTTTTGTCAATTTTATCGACGATCTGCCGGATCGTTTCTTCCATTCCCGCAGGAGAGAAATATTCCAGTTCCATGGTGCTTTGGTTCCTTTCGTGGAAAATCTTATAAAATTATAGCACATCGCAAAGAAAAATGCAAAAGTTGCTTTTATGGTTTACTTTCATGCCCTAAAGTGTTATAGTAAAGGTATCACAATAAGGGAGGCTTTTGGGTGGAAATGAAAAAACCTGACAGCAATCTGTTATTCCTTTACCGCGCGATCCTTATGCTCCGGACTGAGGAGGAGTGCGAGCGCTTTTTTGACGATCTGTGTACCGGACCGGAGCTGAAAGCCATCGCGCAGCGGCTGGAGGTCGCCAAGCTCCTCAAGGAGCAGAATGTTTACAGCAAGATCGTGGAAAAGACCGGCGCCAGCACCGCTACCATCAGCCGCGTCAACCGCTCGCTGCAATACGGTGCCAACGGTTACGATATCATCTTTGAACGACTGGAGCAGGCGGATGGCAAGCTATAAGGAGACCTTTTCCGCCTTTTACGATGCCCTGACCGATGATGTGGACCGCGTAAAGATCGCCGACCGCTGTGAGGAGCTGCTGGCGCAGTATCACCCCAAGCGGGAGCTGGCGCTGGATCTCTGCTGCGGCACCGGCACCCTCGCCACAGAATTGGCGCAGAGAGGCTTTGAGGTCATCGGGGTAGATGCATCACCGGAAATGCTGATGCAGGCGTCAGAGAAGAATATGGGGCTTTCTCAGCCGGTTCTGTATCTGTGTCAGCCGCTGGAGCGGCTGGATCTGTACGGCACGGTGGATCTGGCAGTCTGTACGCTGGATAGTCTCAATCACCTTTCTGGCAGAAATGCGCTGCAAAAGGCGCTGCACCGGCTGCAATTCTTTGTGGAGCCGGGCGGGCTGTTCCTTTTTGATGTGAACACCCCCTACAAACACCGCGAGGTGCTGGGCAATAACTGCTTCGTGCGGGAAAGCGAGGCTTTATTCTGCGTATGGCAGAATGAATACACCCCCGCCGAGCATAAGGTGGAGATACAGATCGATTTCTTCCGGCGCGGGGCAGGGGAGCAGTACACCCGCGATGGGGAGCAGTTCTGCGAATATGCGTGGGAGGACGCCGAGCTGACAGCCATGCTGGAAGCGGAGCATTTTGAGGTTCTGGAACGTTGGGGCGGCTATGACCGCGAGCCGGTCACACCCCAAACGCAGCGCATGGTGTATATCACACGCCGCCGGTAAAAAAGTTACGGAAAAGGGTAAAAAGGGATTGACAAGAGCGCCCCTTTCCCGTATAATTACTAATGTTGCCGATATGATACGGCAGATTAACCGGCGGCACAACATCATGGCCCGGTAGTTCAGCTGGTTAGAACGCTAGCCTGTCACGCTAGAGGTCGTGGGTTCGAGCCCCATCCGGGTCGCCATAAATATGCGGGTTTAGCTCATCTGGTAGAGCGCCACCTTGCCAAGGTGGAGGTAGCGAGTTCGAGCCTCGTAACCCGCTCCATTTTTTTGGCACCATAGCCAAGCGGTAAGGCAGAGGTCTGCAAAACCTTTATTCCCCGGTTCGATTCCGGGTGGTGCCTCCAAAACCGGCAGTACTCCCAAAGGAGTATTGCCGGTTTTCCGTTTATCCGCTATAATAGAAAACAGAAAGCCGATGAGCTGCCGAAAGGCGGCTTTTCAAAGACCACAGGGTTAGTGATGACTAACCTTGAGATAGCAGAGAAGGAGTGTGCGGACAATGTTTTGGGATAATGTAGCGTGGGTGTACGATGTGTTTGCCAATGTCATCAACCGTGGGGCAAATAAAAAGCTGTGCAATACGGTGGCGGCACTGATACAGCCCACCGATGAGGTGCTGGAATGTGCCTGCGGCACGGGGCTGCTTACCGGTGTGATGGCGAAAAGGTGCAAAAGCCTGACCGCTACGGATTTTTCTCTCAATATGCTGCGGTGCGCGGAAAGAAAGTACGGCAAATATGGCAATATCAGCTTTGCGCAGGGCAATATTCTGCAGCTTGATTATCCCGATGAGCGCTTTGACGCGGTCGTTGCCGCAAATGTGATCCATCTCTTAGATGAACCGTATAAAGCACTGAGCGAGCTGGATCGCGTCTGCCGCAGGGGCGGCAGGATCATCATTCCCACCTATATGAACCGCACGGAAAAGGGCAGGACAAACAGTGTCTCCGGCGCCATTGGCAAGGCGGGCGCGGATTTTAAGCGGGAATTCACGCTTGATACCTACAAGGAGTTCTTTGCGGCGGCGGGCTATACCGAAGCAGCCTATACGCTGTGCGAGGGGAAGATCCCCTGCGCGGTGGCGGTCCTGAAAAAGCAGGGCGGGGAGGAACGGTAAAATGAAGGTCAAAACATTGGACGAGGGAATCATTCAAGATATCGGTCATGCCTTTGGCTATTATGACTATGGAGAGGAAAAGGGATTGGTCTCCGCCTATTCCAGCAGGGAAGCAGCTGCAGCCTTCATCTGCGGCTATGTGCGCATGGTGCTGCGCAGCGGAATGCTGTACACCACCGGCGAGCGGGGAGAGGGCTATATCGCCTACAAGCTGCCGCAGCAGAAAATCGGGCTGAAAGCTGGTATGGAGCTGGCGCGGGCGCTGCTCGGTTCCATGACATTAGGGGAGCTGATCCGTTATTCCGGTATCATGTCCAAGGGCGGCAGCGGGCTGCGGGCGCGTATGGATAAAGAGAAGAAGCCGTATCTCTATGTCGGTATGGTCTGCGTGCGGCAGCCGTATCAAGGGCAGGGCTATATGCGCCGGGTCATGGATATGGCATTTGCGGAGGGCGACCGATTGGGGCTGCCGGTCATACTGGATACCGATGCCCGCTCCAAGTGCGAGAAGTACCAGCACCTTGGCATGGAGCTTGCGGGGACCCGCAGCTTTGGCGGTTATGGCACGCTGTACGATCTTATCCGCTATCCCCAAACGGAAAAGAGCAGTGCAGCCGCAACAGCCGGCGCAGCAAAATAAAAAGAATGAAACAGAAAAAAGACGGTGCAGCCTCACGTATGAAGTGACCCCAAAAAGTTAGACAATATTCTGAAGTAAAAATTGTTCAAGCAGCCGAAAGGGCTTGCTGTCTGTG
>CAKSYU010000009.1 GCA_934524965.1 uncultured Angelakisella sp. | reverse complement strand
ACCATATCTACGAGAAAAAGCCCAGCTCCCACTGGACTTTTTCGACAAGCTGAAAGCTCCCCCACGGGGGAGCTTTTCTTTTTTGCCTTTATCCTGTTTGGCATTAAAGATCGTCCAGCGTCATGCCGAAGGGCGGCAGGAACTGCATCAGGAACTGCTCCGCCTCCGGCAGCTGCATTTCGTGGATCGCCTGCAGCAGGGTATCATAGGCGCGGTCAAACTCGTGGTTGCCGGCGCGGCGTTCCTCGGTACACTTGATAAGGGCGGAGATCTTATCCGCCGCCTTGATGTAGGGCTTGTACTCCTCGGTGGGGGTAAACCACGGCGCCATCTCCTCCGCCATGGGTACCGGCAGACGGCTGAGCAGCGCCGTCTGCGCTTCCTTTTCCACCGCCTTGTACGCTGTTTTAATGCTCTCGTTCTTATACTTGACGGGGGTGGGCAGGTCGCCGGTCAGGATCTCGGTGCAATCGTGGTACAGGGCATACAGCACCGCCTTTTCCGGCTCCAGCGTGCCGCCGCGCTCACGGTTCAGCAGCGCCAGCGCGTGGGCGATATACGCCGTTTCCAGCGTATGCTCGCACAGGTTCTCGGGGCGGGAGGAGCGCATGAGACACCAGCGGTCGATGTACTTCATTCTGCCCAGCAGGGCGTAAAAGGTATTCAGCATGGTTTTCTCTCCTTGGCTAAAAAATGGCGCGGGCGACCGTACCGGCAGCCCGATCTCTGCTGCTATTCTACCACGCGGGGGAACGGCTGGCAAGCGGAGCGTCATTTTGCAGGAGGGCTTGCATAATGAGCTGCAAAACTTGCAAAAATGCAGGAAAAATCGTTATTAATTCATTTTTATTAAAATATAAAGGGTTTTTATCGCTTGTTTACCGTCAAAATGAATGAAAATAAAAAAATCCTGCAAAATGGGGTTGCAATTCCATTTTGCGGTGCTATAATAGCACCATAGTCCACCGTGACAGAGATTAAAATGATTTTGATAAGGAGAACTTACCATGAAAAAACTGATTGCCCTTTTGATGGCTGTCATGATGCTGCTGTGCTGCGTTGCCTGCGGCGGCGGCAATGACACCCCCAATACCCCCTCCGATACCCCCGCTGCCATTACCGTCGGCACCGGCGGCACCGCAGGCACCTACTACGCCTATACCAACGCCGTCGGCATGATCCTGAAGGACGCCACCGGCTACACCTACAATGTTATTTCCACCGGCGGCTCCGTTGCCAACATCAACGGCATCGAGGACGGCGACTACAACATGGCGATCGTACAGAACGATACCATGATAAAAGCCTACAACAAGCTGGACGACTTCAACTTCCCCGTCGCCATCACCTCCTTCTCCGTTTTGGGCGAGGTTTACTCCGAGGTCATGCAGATCGTTGTGCGCGGTGACCTGAAGGACACCGTTAAGACCCTTGCCGATGTAAAGGGGCTGCGTGTTTCCATTGGTGATGCCGGTTCCGGCACCGAGGCAAACGCCAAGGCACTGCTTGCCGCCTACGGCGTTTCCACCGATGATATCACCGTACAGAACCTTTCCGCCGGCAGCAGCGCCGATGCCATGAAGGACGGCAAGCTGGACGTCTTCTTCTTCACCTCCGGCGCCCCCACCACCGCCATTACCGAGCTGCAGACCGCCATGGATATCTACCTGCTGAGTCTGGACAATGCCGTAATGGACGAATTCATTGCCAATAACAAGGTCGGCGACTATGCCGTTTACGCCAAGATGGATGTGACCCACGACCAGTACGAGTGCATTCCCGCCGACGCGCCCATCACCACCATCGGCGTGACCGCGACCTACATCGTTTCCAACTCTCTCTCCGAGGAGCAGGTCTACAACATGACCAAGGCACTGTGGGAGAACAAGGCGGAAATCGCCAAGGCGCACGCTGTGGGTACCGGTATGGATATCAACAACGCCTTTGTCACCATCGGTAATGTACCGCTGCACGCCGGTGCCGCCAAGTACTACACCGAGATGGGTCTGAATGTAGGCTGAGCCGCAAACTGCTAAGTTCCCCATATGCCTGCGGCGGGAGTGCCAATGTGCCTCCCGCCGCGGCTTGCCCTATTATATCCGTATCTTTATCGGGTGACAAAAAGGAACCGGATATTCCTTTTGCTGCCGCTCCCCTTTTGTGATCCGGTAAAAATTCCCTAAAGAAAGGAAGCTGCCCTATGAATCATCTGCATCACCATTCCGATGCCGCCGATACCGCCAAGCTGCTGCAGGAGCTGGACCGTGACAGCAAAAGCCGCAGCCTGACCGGCGGCTGGAAAACCGCCATGACGGTACTGTTTGTCCTGTATTCCGTCACCATGATCGTCATGGCGCTGGTCGTCTCCGGCGCAACGCAGTATACCCGTCTGCCCGTTTTTGTGGGCATGACGCTGTTTGTGGGCTACCTGAAGTACCCTGCCAGCAAGCGGGACGCCCTGCGGGATAACTATTTCCCGTGGTATGATATTGTGCTGGCGTTTGCCTCGCTCATTGTGTTTTTCTATTATGCCTTCGCTCAAAAAAAGATCATTCAGATGGCAAACCGCATCGGCACCACTCAGATCGTACTGGGCATTATCGGTATTCTGCTGCTGGTGGAGCTGTGCCGCCGTTCCACCGGGATCCCGCTCATTGTGGTGGTGGGACTGTTTACCGTTTACGGGGCATGGTGGCTGACCAACAACAACCCCAAAACTGCCCTGCGCAACCTCATCTACAACCTGTTTTATAACCTCAATTGCGGCATTTTTTCCTCCCCCATCACCGTCTGCTGTTCGTTCATCGTGCTGTTCATCATTCTCGGCTCGTTCCTCGAAAAGACCGGAATCGGTACCTTCTTTGTGGATTTGGCAAACTCCATCGCGGGCGCCAGCGTGGGCGGTCCTGCCAAGGTCGCGGTCATCTCCAGCGCTTTGGAGGGAATGTATTCCGGCTCCTCCGTTGCCAATACCGTCGGCAGCGGCAGCATCACCATTCCCACCATGAAGCGGGTAGGCTACAAGCCGGAATTTGCTGCGGCAGTGGAGGCGGCTGCCTCGACCGGCGGTCAGATCATGCCGCCCATTATGGGCGCTGCCGCCTTTTTGATGGCGGAGATCACCGGCATACCTTACGCTTCCATTGTCGTTGCGGCAATCCTCCCCGCCGTTCTGTACTTTACCGGCATCTTCCTGATGGTCCATTTCGAGGGCAAGCGGCTGGGTCTTAAGGGTCTTCCCAAGGACTCCATTCCCCATTTCTTCCGCCTGCTGGGAAAAAGCGGCTACCTGCTCATTCCGGTCGTCGTGCTGGTCATCTGCATGAATTATTACACCGCCGGTATGTCCGCCTGCTTTGCCATACTGTTTGCCCTCATCATCAGCCTCATTGGGAAGGATAAACATGATCTTGTGCGTTCTGTCGGTCTGCCGCTGATCCCGCTGGCAACCCTCATCATTCTGTGGCAGGTCATCAAGATAGATACCGGTACCGCTGTCTTTGTCTCGATGGTGGTCGCCGTGCTCTGCAGCTTCCTTTCCCGTTCCGCAATCCTCTCCCCACATCTGGTCGCAGAGGGCCTGCAGGGCGGCGCCGGCAGTTCCATCGGCGTTGCGGTGGCCTGCGCCATGGCAGGTATCATCTCCGGCGTTGTCTCCATGACAGCGTTGGGCACCACGCTGGTAGCGGTCATTGTCCCCCTCGCCCAAAAGAGCATCTTCCTTGCGCTGTTCTGTACCATGCTGGCATGCATTGTGCTGGGCATGGGCGTACCCACCACCGCCAACTATGTCATCATGGCGACCATCACGGCGCCGATCCTTGTCAAAATGGGAATCCCGCTGTTAGCGGCGCACATGTTCGTATTCTACTTCGGCATCGTGGCGGATATCACCCCGCCTGTAGCGCTTGCCGCCTATGCAGGCAGCGCCATCGCCCATTCCAATCCGCTCAAAACCGGCGTAACTGCCACCAAGCTTGCCATTGGCGCATTCATTATACCATACATCTTCGCCCTCAATCCCAGCCTGCTGTTTATTGATGTGGAGAGTGTCTGGGCGCTTATCGGCATTATGGTCACCTCGGTCATCGGCATGGCGGGCATCGCCATGGGCATGACCGGACACGCCTATGCTCCCATTCCGTGGTTCATGCGCATCATGTTGCTGGCCGGTGGGATCTTCCTTATTGATCCCAGTCCCGTCAGCGACCTCATCGGGCTGCTGCTCATCGGCATCCCGTTTGTCACGCAGCTTCTCCATAACCGCAAGCTGAAAGCAGCCGCGGCGGAATAAACCAACGCCAACGGGCAGCCCTCTCAAAAGGGGGCTGCCTTTTTTTGCTCCCCTTGCGTCCACCCTGCCGCTGTGCTATCATAAAGCCGGAAAAGAGGTGCTGTTATGTCGCTGGAGATCGAGCGGAAATTCCGCATTAAAATGCCGGAAAAGGACTGGCTTCGCAGCCGGGAAGCCGTCACTGCCACCGGGCTGGTACAGTGCTACCTCACCGCCCGTGAAGGCTGGGAGCGCCGGGTGCGCCAAGCCACCGACGCCTTGACCGGCGAGGTACGCTGCACCCTCACCGAGAAAACCGAAGAAGCCGGTCTGGTACGCACCGAGCTGGAAAGGGAGATCACCCCAAGCGAGTACGAAGCGCTGCTGGAGGCGATGCTGCCCGATACGCCGTCGCTTTACAAGGTGCGCTGGGCGTTCCCCTACGAGGGGCACACCATCGAGATCGACTGCTACCCCTTTTGGGAAAATGAGGCGATCCTGGAGGTGGAGCTTTCCTCCCCCGAGGAAGCGTTTTCCCTGCCGCCGGAGATCACGGTGCTTGCCGATGTGACCGGTGACCCGAACCTGAAAAACCGCGCGCTGGCGCTGGCAATGACCCCGTGGAAAAAGGATCTGGCTGAATACCCCGAAAATCAGTAACATTTCCTATTGACAAGCGCCCAAAAGGGAATATAATGGAGTCAAGATGTTTCGGGGCGGGGTGCAATTCCCCACCGGCGGTGACGGAGCCCATCGGCTCCCCAGTCCGCGAACAGTGCCACGGCGCTGCCGAGAGGGTGCGATTCCCTCACCGACGGTCACAGTCCGGATGGAAGAAACAGCGCTTTTTTGCGTGTTCAGCGCCCCGCTGCGGCTTTTGCCGTGCCGGGCGCTTTTGTTTTGCGATGAAACATCTGCAATTCAAAAAAAGGAGCATAAATCCATGTCAAATGTCAATCCCAAACTCAGCCGACTTGCAAAGCTCGGTCTGCTCGCCGCCCTCTCGATCGTTCTTGTGTTCTTTATTCACTTTCCCATCTTCCCCACCGCCAAGTTTTTGGAGTACGACCCTGCTGATATTCCCATCATGATTGCCACCTTTGCCTTCGGTCCCTGGTACGGTCTGATGACCACCATCGTTGTTGCGGTGGTGCAGGGTCTTACCGTCAGCGCCTCCGGCGGCATCTACGGCATCATCATGCACATCATTGCCACCGGCACCTTCGTGCTGGTCGCCGGCTTCCTCTATCAAAAGCATAAGACCAAAAAGGGTGCGCTGATCGCTCTGCTCTGCGGCGTGGTGGCGTGGGGGCTCATCATGATGCCTGCCAACCTCATCATCACACCCATCTTTACCGGTATGCCGGTAGATGCCATTCGCGCTATTCTGCTGCCCATTATCCTGCCCTTTAATCTCATTAAAGCCGGCATCAACGCTGTTGTGACCTTCCTGGTCTATAAGAGCGTTTCGCCGCTTTTACATCGGTGATATTATGAAAGAACTGTTCTCCTTTACCGGTCGTGTCATTGCCGGTCATCATCTTGGTCATACCATCGGCTTCCCCACTGCCAATATTGTTGTCGACCCCGAAGAGCGTACCCCCACCCTTGGCGTTTACGCTGCGTGGGTCACGCTGCCGGACGGCACCCGCCGTGCCGCGGTGACAAATCTCGGCGTCCGCCCCACCGTGGAGGCGGCAGGCGCCCTGTGGGTGGAAAGCTACCTCCTCGATTTTTCCGGCGACCTGTACGGGCAGGAGCTGACCGTCACGCTGTGTCATTTTCTGCGTCCGGAGCGGCGCTTCCCCGATGTGGAAGCTCTGCGGCAGGCGATCTTCAAAAACGCCGAGGAAGCGCGGGCTTTGCTGCTGGGCGGCAAGGGAGAACACACCCCCTGCAATAAGTAAAACTGTTAAAAATGCTCCGGCTCGGGCGGCAGCCCGACGGCGGAGCCGTCTAAAAAAGGCGCGCTGCGAAACGCAGCGCGCCTTTTTCGCCGGTCGCAGACCGGCGGGGCTGCTGCCCGTACCCGCTCCCCGCACTTTCCCCCGTTACGCGGAGGTCTTGTTCCACCTTTCAAAGATCAGATGAACCAGCGGCGCGGCGCCAAACATGTTCCAGAAAAATGCCATCGGGAAGTTCTTCATCACCGTCCCTACCCAAATCGCCGGCAGCCGGAGGAGCGGCTGTCCCCCTAAAATGATCTGGAAAATCACCGATGCGATCAGACTCATCAGCGGGCACATCACCATCACCGTCCCTGCCTGCCGCATGATGCGGCAAAAATACGGGTTATCCCGCTCCTCGTTACAGTGCTTTGCCATAAACGCCGCGCCTGCCCGATTGCCCACAAGACTGGAGACGATAAAGACGATCACGCTCATCAATACCGCTTCCTTCAGTGCCTCGGCAAATACCGCATAGGATAGGGAGGAAAAGCCCTGCCCTGCCGTCAGGTTATACCCCATTCTGATCGAGACATTATAAACCTCCATTCCGTACGCCATAAAAAATGACATCAGAATTCCAAATACGATCCCCTGCGCTTTTGTTTTCGGCATATTCCTGCCCTCCTGTTTTTCGGATAATAAAAAGCGTAATCTCTTGCATTCGCAATAGACTACGCCCACAGGACTTATTTCTATCTGGAATATGGCAGAACTTTCGGATCACACTTTTTTCAATTCCCAATATAGCACATATTTTCCCTATTGTGTAAGTATTTTTTGCCGCCTGCCGCAAAAAAACTGCCGTTTGCCTGCGCCGCGCCTCATTCCCGACCTTGACAAAGCCCCCTTTTCTGCGATAAAATAGCGAGGATAACAAAAAACGCTTTGAAGCGGAGGAGTACCCGTTCCCCCCGACCCCCAGAGAGCAGCCGACCGGTGTAAAGGCTGCGGCGGAAAACGGAGAAAGTCGCCGCCGAGCGGTGCCGCCGAATATTTTTTAAGCGGCAACGGTATTCCCCGTTACGGGAGCTAAAGTGCGTGCCTTCCGGCACGAATTCAGGTGGTACCGCGCCGATATTGCGTCCTGCTGTTTTCCCGTATCGGGAAAAACGGCGGGCTTTTTTATTTTTTTGCTGCCGCCTGCCAAAGAAAAAAGGAGGAAACCCCATGGCAAAACAACTGGAAAAGGTCTATGACCCCAAGCAGGTCGAGGACCGCACCTATGCGTTCTGGCTGGAGAAAAACTATTTCCATGCCGATGCCGAAAGCGAAAAACCGCCCTATACCATCGTCATTCCGCCCCCCAATATCACCGGTCAGCTCCACATGGGTCACGCGCTGGATAACACCCTGCAGGATGCCCTGATCCGCTGGCGCCGTATGCAGGGCTACGAGGCGCTGTGGCTGCCCGGTACCGACCACGCCTCCATCGCCACCGAAGCGAAGATCGTGGAAGCGATGCGCAAGGAGGGCGTCACCAAGGAGGAGATCGGGCGCGAAGGCTTTTTGGAGCGCGCGTGGGAATGGCGCCGTCAGTACGGCGGGCGCATCGTCAGCCAGCTTAAAAAGCTCGGTTCCAGCTGTGACTGGCAGCGGGAACGCTTCACCCTCGATGAGGGCTGCTCCCGCGCGGTGCAGCTGGTGTTCCAGCGCCTGTACGATCAGGGGCTCATCTACCGCGGCAACCGCATGGTCAACTGGTGCCCTACCTGCAATACCTCCATCAGCGATGCCGAGGTAGAGTATGAGGAGCAGGACGGCAGCTTTTGGCACCTGCTGTACACCGTCAAGGAGACCGGTGAGCAGCTGGAGCTTGCCACCACCCGTCCCGAGACCATGCTGGGCGATACCGCCGTCGCCATCAACGGCGACGATCCCCGCTATGCCCATCTGCACGGCTGCCATGTCATTCTGCCGCTGCTGAATAAGGAAATTCCCATCGTCTGCGATGAGCACGCCGATATGGAAAAGGGTACCGGCGTTGTAAAGATCACCCCCGCCCACGACCCCAATGACTTCGAGGTGGGCGAGCGCCATAATCTGCCTCGCGTCCGTGTCTTCACCTACGATGGGCACATGACCGGCGCCGCCGATAAAGCTGCCGCCGATGAGCTGTTCCGTACCGGAAAGGCTGCCGCCGGCGAGCCGGAGGTGCTGGACTGCGGCAAATACGCCGGCATGACCACCAAGGAGGCGCGCAAAGCCATTCTTGCCGATCTGGAAGCCTGCGGCGCCCTCAAATCGGTGGAGCCGCTGCGCCACGATGTCGGCACCTGCTACCGCTGCCACTGCACCATCGAGCCGATGGTTTCCAAGCAGTGGTTCGTCTCAATGAAGTCTTTGGCGGAGCCTGCCATTAAGGTGGTTCGAGATAAAGAGATCCGCTTTGTCCCCGAGCGCTTTGATAAAAACTACTTCCACTGGATGGAGAATATCCGTGACTGGTGCATCAGCCGTCAGCTCTGGTGGGGTCATCGGATCCCCGCCTACTACTGTGATGAATGCGGTGAAACGGTCGTCACCATTCAAGGCATCGAAACCTGTCCCAAGTGCGGCGGTCATATGACGCAGGACCCCGATACGCTGGATACCTGGTTCTCCAGCGCACTGTGGCCCTTCTCCACCCTCGGCTGGCCCGATGATACCCCCGAGATGCGCAAATTCTACCCCACCTCTACCCTTGTTACCGGCTACGATATCATCACCTTCTGGGTCTCCCGCATGATCTTCTCCGGTCTGGAGTACACCGGCAAAAAGCCCTTTGATACCGTGCTCATTCACGGTCTGGTGCGAGATGCGCAGGGCCGCAAGATGAGCAAATCCCTCGGCAACGGTGTTGACCCGCTGGAGGTCATTGACCAGTACGGTGCAGACGCTCTGCGCTTCATGCTGGTGACCGGCAACAGCCCCGGCAACGATACCCGCTATATGGACGAAAAGGTCAAGGCGGCACGCAACTTTGCCAATAAGATCTGGAACGCCACTCGCTTCATTCAAATGAACCTCTCCGATGAGATCACCCGAATCGAGCTGCCCGAAACGCTTGCCACCGAGGATAAATGGGTGCTCACTCTCTACAACGACCTCATCAAGGAAGTCACCGATAACCTTGAGAAATTCGAGCTGGGTGTCGCTTCCGCCAAGCTATACGACTTCATCTGGGATATTCTCTGCGACTGGTACATCGAGCTGGTAAAGAGCCGCCTGCAGGCGGGCGGCGAGACCGCCCTGAACGCCCAGAAGGTGCTGGTGTATGTCATGGCGAATACCCTCAAGCTGCTGCACCCCTTCATGCCTTTCATCACCGAGGAGATCTGGCAGAGCCTGCCCCACGAGGGCGAGGCGGAAGCCATCATGATCTCGCAGTGGCCCACCTGGAGCGAGGAGCTTTCCTTCCAGAAGGAGGAGGCCGATTTCCAGAAGATCATTGATATTATCCGCGCGATCCGCAACCAGCGCACCGAGATGAACATTCCGCCCTCCAAAAAGGCAAAGGTCTACATCGAGACCGTGGAGACTGCCATCTTCACCGATGGTATCCCGTTCCTGCAGCGCCTTGCCTCCGCCTCGGAGGTCGAGGTCGGCGAAAAGTTCGCGCTGGAGGGCGCCGTACAGGTCATCACCCACACCGCCCGCGCTCTTATCCCCATGGACGAGCTGATCGACCGTGAGAAGGAGCTGGCGCGTCTGGAAAAGGAGCGCGAGAAGTGCCAAAGCGACATAGATTTTATCAGCCGCAAGCTGGATAATGCCGGCTTTGTCGCCAAAGCACCCGCCCAGCTTATCGAAGCCGAGCGCAGCAAGCTGGCGCAGCACAAGGAACGCATGGCAAAGATCCTGGAAGCCATTGCCTCCCTGCAAAAGTAATCAGATTTTCCCCTGCACCGTACCCCCGTGGTGCGGTGCAGTCCGCTGTCCCCCACCATTTAAGGGCGGCAGGGCGCCGCTTTGCCCCGCCGCCCCCCTGCATACCGTTTTCTCCAAAGGAGGAGTACCGATGAATTATTCCGAAACACTTTCCTGGATCCACGGCACCGAGCGCTTCGGCAGCCGCCTGGGGCTGGGGCGCATGGGACGCCTGCTGCACCGCATGGGCGATCCGCACCTCAAAGTCCCCTATATCCATGTTGCCGGCACCAACGGCAAAGGCAGCACCACCACCATGATCGCCTCGGCGCTCACCGCCGGCGGCTTCAGGACCGGCAAGTTCATCTCCCCCTTTATCCTCGAATTTCGGGAGCGAATGCAGATCGACGGCAAAATGATCCCCGAGGAAACGCTGGCGGCGCTGGCGACCCGTCTCCGCCCCATCGCGGAGGAATTCAAGGCGGCGGGCGATCCCCCCACCGAGTTTGAGCTGGTCACGGTGCTGGGGCTGACCTGGTTTGCCGAAGCCGGCTGCGATATCGCCGTGCTGGAGGTCGGTCTCGGCGGGCGGCTGGACGCCACCAATATCATTCCCGCCCCGCTGGTCGCCGTCATCACCCGCATTGATTACGACCATACCGCCATTCTGGGTGATACCCTCGCCGCCATCGCCGGTGAAAAATGCGGCATCATCAAACGGGGCAGCACCGTCATCTGCTATCCCGACCAGGCGGAGGAAGCGCTGGCAGTCATTCGCCGCCGTGCCGCCGAGGAGGACGACCCCCTGCGCCTGCCCGATCCGGCGCGGCTTACCGTCCTTTCCTCCGACCTCACCGGCAGCCGCATCTGCTATAAGGGGCAGGAGGTCTTTATCCCCCTTGCCGGTCCCCATCAGATCCTCAACGCCGTCACGGCAATGGAAGCATTGAACGCACTTTCCGGCAGCCGCTTCGTGCTGCCCCCTTCGGCGGTCGCCGCCGGCATCGCCGCAGCACGGTTCCCCGCGCGGCTGGAGCTGCTGCGGCAGATCCCGCCGGTGCTGGTGGACGGCGCGCACAATCCCAATGGCGGGCAGGCACTGTGCAATGCGCTCCGGTCGCTGGGGCTGCATGACCTCACCGCTGTGGTAGGCATGCTGCGGGATAAGGACTGCCTGCCGGTACTGCGCATGATGGCGCCCTATTGCGCCCGCATGATCGTCACCACAGTACCCAACCCCCGCAGCTATCCCGCGGAGGAATTTGCCGCGCTTGCCCGCGGGGTCTGCCCCGAGGTCACCGTCTGCCCCGACTGTGAGAAAGCCGCCCGACTGGCGCTTTCCGCCGCCGGAGCGCATGGCGTGCTGGTGTTCGGCTCGCTGTACCTTGCCTCTGCCGTCCGTCCGGTACTGCTGGAGGAGCTGCAAAAAGCAAAAAATTAAAGCGTCCTCCCCTATTGCGACAGAATATTTCCGTTCAAGCTCCTATCCTTTTGGGTAGGAGCTTTTCTGCTGCGCGGGGTCTGCCTACGGGCGCAGCCCGCCCGCCTACGGCGGGCACCGCAAGCTCCGCTTGCGGGTTTCGGCTTCGCCGAAACGGGCTGCGCCCCGTTCCCCACCCTGCGCCGAATTCCCAGTCGTAATATAACAAGGAGGCTATCAAAATGCCGGTCACGATCGAAGTAAACGGCGATACAATGACCGCCCGCCTTTCCGGCGAGCTGGATCACCACCATACCCAAAAGCTGCGGGAGGAGATCGACCGCAGTGTGCAGAAGGAACGCCCTGCCCGCCTTGTCCTGAACTTTGCCGGCGTGGAATTTATGGATTCCAGCGGCATCGGGCTGGTGCTGGGGCGCTACCGTCTCATGCAGGAACGGGAGGGCAGGCTGGCGCTCAGCGCCATGCCGCCGCATATCCGGCGTGTCATGCGGGTCGCAGGCATCGCCGATCTGGAGATCGAGGAGGAAAGCCGTGTATGAATAAGCCGAAAAACACCATGAAAGTCAGCTTCCCCAGCCGCGGCGCCAATGAGGGGCTGGCGCGTATGCTCATCGCCGCCTTTGTCACCGAGGCAGACCCCACCGTGGAGGAGCTGTGCGATATCAAGACCGCCGTTTCGGAGGCGGTCACCAACTGCATCGTCCACGCCTATCCCCAACGCATCGGGGAGATCTACATAGCTGCCAGCCTTTCGGAAAATAACCTCCTCACCATCAAGGTGCGGGATCACGGCTGCGGCATCGCCGATGTAGAAAAGGCGATGGAGCCGCTGTACACCACCGGCGGCAGCGAAAGAGCCGGACTGGGCTTCGCGGTGATGCAGGAGCTGATGGACGAGGTGCATGTCACCTCCCGCGCGGGGAGCGGCACCACCGTGCGCCTGCGCCGCCGCCTGAGCCAGAAGCTCCGGTAACAAGGGAGGAAGTACCAAATGCCTATCACCACCGAACCCAAGCCGACCGTGCAGGATACCAGCGTCGAGCACAATCTGGGGCTGGTACACGCCTGCGCCCACCGCTTCAAGGGGCGCGGCATCGACTATGACGATCTGTATCAGGCGGGCTGCATGGGACTGGTCAAGGCGTCCGCCGCTTTTGACACCGCCCGCGGGGTGATGTTCTCCACCTATGCCGTGCCGGTCATTCTGGGCGAGATCCGCCGCCTGTTCCGCGATGGCGGCACCGTCAAGGTCAGCCGCAGCCTGAAGGAGCTGGGGCTTGCCGCCGGTCGGGTGCGGGAGCTTCTGGGCACCGAGCTGGGGCGGGAAGCCACCGTGGGCGAGGTCGCCGCCCGCATGGGGCGCTCACCGGAAGATGTGGCGCAGGCGCTTGCCGCCACCGCTCCCCCTCTTTCCCTCACCGGCGGCGAGGAGGACGGCAGCGGACAGATCGACCTGCCGGAGGAGGGTCCCGAGGAACGGCTCAGCGACCTGCTTTCGCTGCACCAGCTCCTTTCCTCGCTGGAGGAACGGGACCGCCGCCTTATTTTTCTGCGCTACTACCGCGGCAAGACCCAAACCGAGGTCGCCCGCCGATTGGGCATGACGCAGGTGCAGGTCTCCCGTCGGGAAAAACGCATTCTCCAGTCCATGCGGGAACAGCTCGTCGGCTGATCTCCACCCAGTTATCTTAGTTCTTGCTCCCGACCGACTTCGTCCGTCGGGAGTTCTTTTTTTGCCCACCGCCAATATGACGATTTGTCATACCCCTGTTTCCCCCGGCACGGGGCGGCACTCCTGCGCTTCCTGTCGGGGCGCCCTCTCAGCGGGAGCGCGCCCCTCCCCCGCTCCGCCGCGCCGCCCCTCTTTCCGATATGACACTTCGTCATATTTAGAACAGTTTGTCATATTCTCCGTCCCTTTTAATATGACATTCCGTCATATTTCCATGCGTAAAAACTCCCGACAGGCTCGTGCCCATCGGGAGTTTTTCCGTTATTCCGTTTGCCGTGTCACGCCGCGTACTTCGCGCCGCCAAAGTCCCACAGCCCCTGCGCATCGCAGGTAATGCCGGAAAGCGCCGCGTTGCAGTACAGCTCGGTCTTGCCCTCGCCCCACGGGATCAGTACACCGTCGCTCTCCAGCAGCAGCCGCGCCTCCTGTAGCAGCGCCGCCCGTGCCGCTTCGTCGGTCTTCGCGGCAGCTTTCGACAACAGTTCGTCAAATTTCTCGTTATTATACCCCGCGTAGTTGCCTGCCGCCTCGCTCACAAAGCGTCCCAGCAGCACCGCCTCATCAGGGTAATCGGCACTCACCGCCAGATACAGCAGGTCATACCCGCCGTCCTCGCGCGCCGTCTTGTATTCCTCATAGCTCAGCTTCTGCAGGTTCAGCGTCACGCCCGCCTGCTCCACCCGCTGCCGCAGCTCGTCCGCGCCGGCAGTCTCCGCCGCCGCGGCATAGTCGGGCATCAGCAGCGTGATCTCACCCGGCAGGGTGCCGGTCACTTCCTCGCCCGCTGCCAGCTGCTTTACCGCCAGGCAGGTCTCGGCGTCGGTCAGCCGCACGGTATTCACCACATAGCAGTACTGCACGCCGTCGCTGCCGGTCACCGCGGGGGTGTTCTCACCGGCGTAGCCGTAGGTCGCCTGTAAAGTGCCGTCCGCTGCCAGCTTCTCCAGCGCCGCCATGTCGCCGAAGTAATATTTCAGCGTCAGTCCGGTGCCGGTCTTTTCGCCGCGGTACCCCCCGTTGGGAGAAAGCGTCGCCACATTGTCGCTCAGGGCGGTCATGGCGTACCGTCCGTTGTAGACACGCTCGCCCTCCTTCACCGGATAGAACGCCGGTGCCGCCAACATATGGACAAAGCCCGCAAAGTCGCCCTCCAGCGTCACCTGCAGCGCGCCGTCCTCGGTCACGGCAAGCCCCAGCTCGCTTTCCTCGTTCTCGTAGTCCTTCGCGCCCAGTATCACATCAAAAAGATACCGGTACGGGCTTTCCACCGCGCCGCTGATGATTCTTGTCCACGCCTCGATAAAGTCCTCCGCCTTTACCGTCGAGCCGTCGCTCCAGCAGGCGCCCTGCCGCAGGGTAAAGGTGTACACCGGACGCTTCGCGGCGTCGTCGGTGGTCGTCACCTCCCAGCTCTCGGCGGCAGCGCCCACGGCAATGCCCTCCTCGTTCACAGCGGTCAGACCCTCGTACAGCAGCCCCATCATCGCGCGGGCGGCAAGACCGCCGTCATACAGCGCGGGATCGGTGTTCACCGGCTCGGTGGGGACGCCGATCGCCACCACGCCGGTGTCGCTCACGGCTCCCGCCAGATATTCCTTCTTACTGCCGCAGCCCGCCATTGTCAAAAGCAGCGCAATGACCAGCAGCAGTGCCCATGTCTTTTTCATGCATCGTCCTCCCAGTCAGGGTGATTTTCCCTCCCAGTATAGCGCATTTCCCGCCGTTTGAAAAGGGCTTTCCGTCCCCCGCCGCGCAAATGGCGTCTTTTTCCTTTTCCGCCGCATAATGTCCCGCCGAATTGCGCTTTTTTCGTTGCTTTTACCCCTCTCCGGCGTTATAATGGTATGATAGAAATATAGTGCTGTATTGCGCCATTCGGCAGCTGCCGCACACCAAGGGAGGTTCCCGTTTCTTTGGAATGTTATCTGGATAACAGCGCCACCACCGCCGTTACACCGCCCGTTGCCGCCTGCGCCCTGCACATGATGTGCGAGGAGTTCGGCAATCCCTCCTCACTGCACCGTCGGGGCTTTCTGGCGGAGCGTGCCATGACCGAGGCGCGCGGGCAGGTCGCGGAGGTGCTGCACTGCCGCGCGGAGGAGGTCATCTTCACCTCCGGCGGGACAGAAAGCAATAATATCGCCCTGCTGGGCGCCGCCCACGCCATGAAGCGTCGGGGCAACCGCATCGTCACCACCGCCGTGGAGCACCACTCGGTGCTTGCCATCTGCAAGGCGCTGGAAGCCGAAGGCTTCGAGGTCGTCACCGTCTCCCCCGATGAAAGCGGGCACATCACCCCCGCCGCCATGGCTGCCGCCTGCAACGAGAAGACCATTCTCGTCTCCTGCATGATGGTCAACAGCGAAACGGGCGCCGTTCACGATATCCCCGCCATCGCCGCCGCCTGCCGTCGGATCAGCCCGTCGCTCATCTTCCACAGCGACTGCGTACAGGCATTCTGCCGCCTGCCCATCGAACCGGCAAAGTGGGGCGTGCAGCTGGTCAGCGTCAGCGGTCACAAGATCCACGCCCCCAAGGGGGTCGGCGCCCTGTATGTGGCAAAGAGTACCCGTCTGGTGCCGCCCATCTTCGGCTCCGGTCAGGAAAGGGGTCTGCGTCCCGGCACCGAGAATGTCCCCGGCATCTGCGCCATGGGGCTGGCTGCCAAGCTGATGAACGACCGCCGCGCGGAAAATTTTGCCCATTTTACCGCCCTGCGCCGTCAGATGATTACAAATTTATCACAATCGCCTGCCGTCTGCATCAATTCCCCCGCCGATGCCGCACCTTATATTGTCAACTGTTCGGTGCAGGGTATCCGCAGTGAGGTCATGATCCACTATCTGGAGCAGTTCGGCGTCTATGTGTCCAGCGGCTCCGCCTGTGCCAAGGGGGAGCGCAGCCATGTGCTCACCGCCATGGGCTTCTCCCACGACCGCATCGATTCCGCCATTCGCCTCAGCATGACCGATACCACCACACCGGCGGAGATCGATGAGTTCTGCCGCCGTCTGCTGGAGGGCGAAGCCACCCTCACCAAACGAAGATAAGGAGTATCCCCCGCATGAAAGAGATCATTCTGCTTAAAAGCGGCGAGATCGCCCTCAAGGGTCTCAACCGCAGCACCTTCGAGGACATCATGGCGAAAAACGCCCGCCGCCGCCTCCAGCCTCTGGGCGAGTTCAAGATCTGGCACGCCCAGTCCACCACCTATGTCCAGCCCCTTACCGAGGGTGTGGATATGGACGAAGCGGTGCGCCGCCTGCAAACGGTATTCGGCATCGTCGCCGTCACCAAAAGCTGCGTGGTGGAAAAGGATTTCTCCGTCATCTGCCCCGCCGCCGCGGAATATTTTGCCGCCCAGCTTTCCGCCGCCCGCACCTTTAAGGTGGAGGCAAAGCGCAGCGATAAGTCCTTCCCGATGAAAAGCCCCGAGATCAGCCGCGAGCTGGGCGGATATCTCCTCTCCCGTTTCCACCACCTCAAGGTCAAGGTGGAGCAGCCGGAGATCACCATCACCGTCGAGATCCGTGAGCAGGGCGCTTACATTCACGCCGACCAGCTCCCCGGAGCGGGCGGGATCCCCGTCGGCACCGGCGGACGCGCCATGCTGCTGCTGTCCGGCGGCATCGATAGCCCCGTCGCGGGCTACATGATGGCAAAGCGCGGTCTGGAGATCGCCGCCGTCCACTTTGCCTCCCCGCCCTACACCAGCGACCGCGCCCGTCAAAAGGTGCTGGATCTCGCGCAGGAGCTGACCCCCTACACCGGTCGTATCCGGCTGTTCGTCGTCCCGTTCACCAAATTACAGGAGCTTCTGCGGGAGCGCTGTCCGGAGGATTACTTCACCATTCTCATGCGCCGCTACATGATGCGCGTCGCGGAGATGATCGCCCTGCGGGAGGGCTGCGGCGCCCTTGTCACCGGCGAAAGTCTGGGGCAGGTCGCCAGCCAGACCATGCAGGCGATCGGCTGCACCGACCTTGCCTGCCGGCTGCCTGTGCTGCGCCCCTGCATCGGCATGGATAAGGAGGAGATCGTCCGTCTCAGCCGCAAGATCGAGACCTTCGAGACCTCCATTCTCCCCTACGAGGACTGCTGCACCGTCTTTACCCCCCGCCACCCCAAGACCAAGCCCACCGTCGCCGCCGTGGAAGCCATCGAAGCGGAAATGGCGATCCCCGCGGAGCTGGTTCAGCAAGCCGCGGACGAGGCGGAGCTGGTCATTATCCGTTACTGATCTTTTCAGTCACTGCAAAAAACTATTTCCAGCCGACAAAATTCACACCTTATTCGTATTCTATTAGCAAGCGCGAAAAAATTTCATGCTATGCTATCCTTAACTAATTGTGTCCGTACATAGGAGGTCGAGAGCCGTCCCATGAAGATCACCATTCTTGCCGTAGGCAGCGAGGCGCAGTGTCAGCCCACCTTTGATACCGCCTACCAGTACCTGAAGAAAGAGACCGCTTCCCTTTCGGCGGAGCTTTCCTATGCCATCTGTCGTCCGGAAACCACCGAGCTGTTTGCCGCCATGCGTCAGGCGATGAGCCAAAGCGAGACGCTTATCCTGCTGCTCTCTCCGGAGCCTGCCGCCGTTTCCACGGCGTTGCGGGTCGTCTGCGGCGGGCTGGAGCGCTCCGTCGCCACCGATGCCGCCCTGCAAAAGCAGCTGGAAGCCCGCGCCGCCCGCATGGGGCTTACCCTCAGCTACGAGCAGCTCGCGGATTTTTCCTCGTTCCCGTCGGGCGCCACCCTGCTGCCCAACGCGCAGGGTCTGGTGCAGGGCTACGCCATCGCCGCGCGCCGGCAGCTTTTAATGGCGCTGCCCGCCCTCCCCGGCGAGCTTTCCGCCCTCTATCCCTCTTCGGTGCGCCCCCTGCTGGGCAAGCTGGCGGGGCTGGCGGCAAGCTACGGCACCGTGCGCGTGCTGGAGCTGGATCAGTTCTCGGTGCCGCAGGAGATCACCCGCCTCAGCCAGAACCCCCACTTAAAGCTCACCTCCCGCCACCAGTGCGGCGATTACGAGATCAATATCGAAGCCACCGGCGCCGATCAGGCGGAAGCCGATGACTACCTGCAGCGGGCGATCAGTCATATGCAGCAGACCTTCGGCATTTACCTCTACTGCATCGGCAGCCGTCCCCTCCCGCAGATTGTCGTCGATGGGCTGACCCGCCACGGGCTCACCCTTGCCACCGCCGAATGGGGCACAGGCGACCTGCTGCGGCAGCAGCTTTCCGCCGTCATCGGCGCCGATGGCTGCTACCGCGCCGCCTACAATGATACCCACATCGGGCAGGAGCTGGAGCTTCCCCGCCGTCTCTTACAGGAGCCGTCGGAAAACGCCGCCCTCATCGCCGGGCTTCTGGCGCAGCAAAGCCGCCGTGCCGGACGCACCGCTTTGGGTCTCGGCGTCTACTGTCAGGCGGGCAGCGGGCTGCTGCATGTCGCGCTGGCAGATAAAAACCGTGTCTGGAACCGCCGTCTCTCCGTCGCGGAGCTTCGGCGGGAGGATACCCCCCAGATCGCCGTCTGGCAGGCGATGAACGTCCTGCGGCTCTACACCGCTCAGTATCCCAAGCAGCTCCCCGGCGGCATCGAACCCGCCGAGCTGGAAAAGCGCGCGGGGCTCGGCTCACTCTTTGCCCGCGGCGCCCACACCGTCAAATCCCCCGCAAATACCGCCGGAAAGGAACCAAAACCCGCTATGGAAAAGAAAACCCGCACCAAAGCCCCCCGCCCCGCTGCCGCGGAACCCAGTGCCGAGGCGGTCAGGGGTACCAACCTCATTCAGCGCATCAAGATGAAAGCGCTCACCAAGAGCGACAAGATCCGCATTGCGGCGCTCGGTCTGTGCGTGGTGGTATTTGCCGCTTCGCTCATCTACATTCTGGGCAACAAGATGCAGTCTATCAATAACGGCAAGCTCTCCGATGAGCTGGCGAACCTCTACGATCCCGACGCCACCAATACCAGCGCCACGGATAAGGACGGCTACCCCAGCAACTACATCGCGGGCTTCGAGGCACTGTATAAGCGCAATCCCGATATCGCCGGCTGGGTCAAGATCCCCGATACCAAGCTGGATTACGCCGTCATGCAGGCGGAGGATAACGATAAGTATCACCGCACCGATATCGACCTCAAGAAGAACGACTGGGGCATTCCCTATGTCGATTTCCGCGTCGATCAGGAAAAGCCCTCCTACAATACCGTCATCTATGGTCACAATATGGGCGATGGCACCATGTTTGGTTACCTGCAGGCGTACCGTAAGCTCAGCTACTACCAGCAGCACCCGCTCATCAGCTACAACAGCGTCTACCGCAAGGATATGTACAAGATCTTTGCCGTTGTCGTCTGCAAAGCCGATGACCCCGATTTCGACTACCACAATTTCATCGACAGCGACAGCGATGCCGCCAAGAATGAGTACATCGAAAAGATCATGGAGCGCTCCATCATCAAAACTACCGTAGATGTCAAGGCGAGCGACCGTCTGCTCACCCTCTCCACCTGCGATTACACCTTCCGCGATCCCGATACCAATAAGCTCATTGCCCGTCTGGTCGTGTTTGCCCGCGCGGTGCGCGATGGCGAAAGCGAGACCGTCAATGTCAATGCCGCCACCCTCAATCCCAATCCGGTCATGCCGCAGCAGTGGTACGATTACATCAAGAAGCAGCAGGATAAGAAGGCTGCGGAGGAGCTGGAAAAGGAGCAGAAGGCTTACATCGCCCTGTGGCTCACCGAGGAGGAGGCTGCCGATACCACCCTGACCACTGCCGAGCTGTACGCCAAGGCGCAGGAGCGCGCGGCGCAGGCCGAGCGCTGCCTCACCGCGGAGGAACTTTCCGCCGAGGACCGCACGCCGGAGACCATCAAGGCGCTCATCGAGTACCGCAAGAAGCTCTTTGTCATGCTGCTGACGCAGACCGAGGAGGAGCAGAACACCGCCAGCAAGAAGCTCGCCCTCTGCCAGGAGCGTCTGAATGTCCTGCAGCAGAAGGTGGATTTCGAGGATCAGAAGGATGTCCCGCTGTTCAGCGATAAGACCCTCTTCGCCACCAAGTGGGCGCAGCTCGAGCCGCGCTACAAGCTGCTCAGCAAGGAAAAGAAGACCTGGAAGCTGTACCTCTCGGTCAAGGATGTCCGCGACCTCGAAAAGATCGACGGTGAAAAGCTGCAAAAGCTCTTCGAGACCAACCAGCAGAAAGCCAAGAAGTACCTCACCGAGGAACAGATCGCCCAGTACGAGACCTGGGAGAAGCTCTCCGAAGCCGTCACCAAGGCGGAAGCCACCCGTAAGGCACTGGAGGCCGAGGGTCTCGCCGCCGGTCTTACCCAGGCGGAGATGGATAAGCTGAGCCTTGCCGACCTCAAGAAGGCGGTGGATAAGAAGAAGAACCAGGGCGAGATCAATAAGACCATCGAAGCCATCAAGGTGCTCAATCCCAGTGCCACCGGCGCCAACGGCACCGCCCTCACCGATATGACCCTCGATGAGCTGAAAGCCCTGCTCGCCACGCTCCAGCAGGAGCGCGCCACGCTGGAGGCCGCGGCAAAAGCCGCTGGCATGACCAGTGATGAGATCAAGAAGTATCCCAGCAACTCCGCCCTTCAGCAGATCATCAATGAGAAGCAGAAGGGTCAGCGCGAGGCTCTCATCAAGGAGATCCTCGCCATGGAGGGACACCCCTCTGAAAGCGAGCTGCAGAATAAGACCCTCGACGAGCTGAAAGCCATCAAGGCGCAGCTCGCCGATCAGGCAACGCTGCGTGCCACCCTCATCAGCGATATCAAGGCACTGGCGGCGGAGCTGGGCGAAAGCGTGGATGAAAGCGCCCTCAACGCCATGACGCTCGACCAGCTCACCGCTAAAAAGCAGGAGCTGCAGCAGAAGAAGGCGGAGGCACAGCGTCAGGAAAATCTTGAGGCTATCCGCGTACTGGATCCCGATGCTGCCGCGTCGCTCCAGAATTCCGATGCGTCCTCCATTGCCAGCAAGCTCAGCGAGCTGCGCGCCATTCGCGCCAATCTGGAGGAGACCGCGAGAGGTCTGGATATCGATCCCTCTCAGTATCCCACCAATGCCGCGCTCGATCAGGCGATCAAGGATAAGCAGCAGTCCTCCGGCGGCGGCGTCATCGTCCTCCCCACCGGCTGATGCCCCCACGGGCGCTCCCACCGCATAACGGGAGCGAAAAGGGTCGCAAGACACCTGTCACCCAGTACATACCCCAAAAGAACCCCTATCCAAGGGGTTCTTTTTCTATTCCCCGTCTGTTCCGCAGGTCCCGTCCTTGACCATTTTCCCCCACAAAAAAGAACCCCTCTCGGGGTTCTTTTTGCTGCGCCGTTGCGCTCACGGCTCGTCCAGCAGGTCGCCAAACTTGATGCCCTCCAGCTTCTCCCGCACCATCTCGGAAATATCCGCGTAGATGCGGCTGAATTTGCACACCATGCACGCCTGCCGGTTGCGGTTGCAGGTGTAGTCGTCCTCGTTCAGGCACCGGCTGATGGCATACGGTCCCTCCACCTGCTCTATCACCTCGTACAGCGAGATGTCCTTCGGGTCCTTCGCCAGCTCATAGCCGCCGCCGGCGCCCTTATAGCTTTTTACCAGCTCGCCCGCCACCAGCTTCCGCAGGATCTTCAGCGAAAACCGCAGCGTCACGCCGGTCTGCTCGGCAATGGCTGCCGCCTCCATTCGTCCGCCGTTCTGCGCCAGGCAGTAAACGATCCGTACCGCATAGTCGGATTCCAGTGTGATATGCACCGTTCTCCCTCCCTTTTATTCCAGAAAGTCCTTCAGCTTCTTGCTGCGGCTGGGGTGACGCAGCTTCCGCAGTGCCTTCGCCTCAATCTGCCGGATTCTTTCACGGGTAACATTAAATTCCTTTCCTACCTCCTCCAGCGTGCGGGCGCGTCCGTCCTCCAAGCCGAACCGCAGGCGCAGCACCTTTTCCTCACGGGGGGTCAGGGTAGCAAGCACCTCGGCAAGCTGCTCCTTCAGCATGGTGTGCCCCGCCACATCACTGGGGGAGGGCGCATCCTCATCGGGGATAAAGTCTCCCAAATGGCTGTCCTCCTCCTCACCGATGGGCGTTTCGAGGGAAACCGGCTCCTGCGCCACGCGCATGATCTCCCGCACCTTTTCCACCGGCATTTCCAGCTTTTCGGCGATCTGCTCATTGGTCGGCTCGTGGCCGTTCTCGTGCAGCAGCTGGCTATTCACCTTTTTCACCTTGTTGATGGTCTCCACCATGTGTACCGGAATACGAATGGTGCGCGCCTGGTCGGCAATGGCACGGGTGATCGCCTGCCGGATCCACCAGGTCGCGTAGGTGGAAAACTTAAAGCCCTTGGTGTGATCAAACTTCTCGACCGCCTTAATAAGACCCAGGTTGCCCTCCTGAATGAGGTCGAGGAACTGCATACCGCGCCCCACATACCGCTTGGCAATGGAAACGACCAGCCGCAGGTTCGCCTCGGAAAGGCGCTTCTTCGCCGCCACATCGCCCTCCGACATGCGGATCGCCAGCTCTACCTCCTCCTCGGCGGAAAGCAGCGGCACCCGACCGATCTCCTTCAGGTACACCTTTACCGGATCGTCGATGCTGATGCCGTCGGCGTTCAGCACGCTTTCCAGCTCCTCGTTGCTCGCCGGCGCTATGCTTTCGCCGCCGTCGTCCTCCACGATCTCGATGTTGTACGCCTCAAAGGTATCGTACAGCTTGTCCACCTGCTCCACATCGTAGTCCAGCTCCTCCAGCGCGTCGCTGATCTCCTTGGTGGTCAGGCGTCCCTTCTGCTTGCCGCTCTCCAGCAGCTCCTTCAGTACCTGCTTCTTATCCTGTGTCGCCATCTGTTGCTCCTCCTTATGGGGAAAGCTCCCCTTCGTTACTGATCCTGATCGGTCTGTGCGGAGCCGGGCTGCCCTGCGGGCGCCGCTCCTTTACCGGCTTTTGTTCCGCCGCCAGCCCCGCAAATTTGCGTTCTGCGGCGTTTTCGGTTTCATTCGGGAAGTCCTCCCTTTCAAGTCCTTTGCGCCGTCTCCGGCGCGGATTTTCGGTTTTCCCTTTGTTTTGCGCCATTCGGCGCCCTTTTATTCGCCCCGCCGGTTTTTCTCGCGGTTCAGGGCGGCTATGTACTGCTTCAGCGCCTCGCCGGAAAGCTGTCCCAGCTCCTCACGGCTCATCTGCGCGGCATAGCTTTGCAGGCAGCGCAGGCAGTCCTCGGCTTCCCGGTCGCTCACCGCCGGTTCGCCGGGCAGCTGCCACTTTGCCACACGGTCTACCGTCTGCGGCGGCAGCGCCTCGCCCAATGCCGTGATGCTCAGCTCCTGTCCGGCAAGCCCCCGCTGCAAAAGCGCCCGATACAGCGTCCGGTCGCCCTCGCTCAGCAGGTAGTTTTCCGGCAGCTTATCCCGCAGGCTCTCGGCTTGGTCGGGGTTGCGCAGCAGGTACCGCAGCAGCCGCTCGGCGGCTTTCATCTCCCGGGGGTGCTGCCGCCACAGCAGCTCGTCCTCCCGGTCAGCGGCGTTCTTCACCGGCGGCGAGATCAGCTCCCGTTCCTCCTTTTTGCGGTCACGGTAGCTGCGCTTTTTCTGCTCCCGCTCGATCTGTCCGGCAACGGCGGCTTTATCCACCTCCAGCTCCCGACAGATCTTGGAGAGGTAGACCTCCCGCTCGATGGGGCTGGGCAGTCCTGCCATCAGCACCGCGAACTGCTTGAGGAACGAGACCTTGCCCTCGGCGGTGGTCACATCGTTTTCCTTACGCAGCTTGTTTATGGCAAAGTCGGTGGCGGAGCTGCTGCCCTCGATGAGCTGCCCGAAGCGCTCCGCGCCGAACTTCTTGATGAATTCATCGGGGTCTTTGGCGTCCGGAATGGAAAGCACCTTGATCTTGACCCCCGCCGCCTCCAAAAGACCGGTAGCACGCTGTGTCGCAGCCTGCCCCGGACCGTCGCTGTCATAGCTCAGCAGCACCTCGCCGGTGTACTGGGCGATGAGGCGGCACTGCTCCTCGGTCAGGGCGGTGCCCAGCGTCGCCACAGCGTTGGTAAAGCCCGCCTGATGCATCGAAACGACGTCCATGTAGCCCTCACACAGGATCAGCTCCTTACGGGGGCTGCTTTTGGCAAAGTTGAGAGCAAACAGGTTGCGGCTTTTCTTAAAGACCAGCGTATCACTGCTGTTGAGGTACTTGGGACCCTTTTCCCCCAGATTTCGGCCGCCGAAGGCAATAACATTGCCCCGCAGGTCGATGATGGGGAAAATAGCGCGGTTGCGGAAGGTATCGTAGATACCGCCCCGCGCCCCTTCGTTGACCAGATGCGCCGCCAGCAGCTCCTCTTTGGTGTAGCCCTGCTGCCGCATGGCGTTTGCCAGCCCGTCCCAGCCCTCGGCAGCGTAGCCGATGCCGAAGTGAATGATGGTATCCTTGGTCAATCCCCGCCCGATGAGATAGGCTCTGCCGGGTCTGCCGGCTTCGCTCATCAGGCTGCGGTGGAAGTAGCGGGCAGCGTCACGGTTCAGCTCCAGAATTCGCTTTCTCAGGCGGGAGGAACGGTCATCGCCCGCCTCCTCCGGCACCTGCATACCGGCTCTCTGCGCCAGCAGCCGCACCGCCTCCATGTAGTCCAGATTTTCGATGCGGCGGATAAAGCTGATGACATCGCCGCCCGCCCCACAGCCGAAGCAGTAGAAGGACTGATTTTCGGGGTAAACGGTAAAGGAGGGGGATTTTTCGCTGTGGAACGGGCAAAGCCCCAAAAGGGTGCGGCCCCGCCGCCGCAGGTTGACATAACTGCCCACCACCTGCTCAATGTCGCTGCGGTATTTCAGCTCCTGCAAAAACTGGTCGGACAGCATACGCTCTCCCCTCCTTTCTCCTCATTTCTCGTCTGATTTTGTATTTTTGATCTCGGTTTCTTCTCGCCTAACGGCGTCGCAAAGTTTTAATTAGGGCTTAGTCTGTATCTCCGCCTACCGGCGGGGTGGTACTTTTGGCCCGCCAAAAGTACCCAAAAGCGGCTTGGGGCAAGCCCCAAGACCCCGACGCACCGGAACGCCCGCTCGGAACGGCTACGCCGTCCCGAAGCGTGGGCTAAACGGTGCTTATAGGGTGTCTGCGACGCATTTTTATCGCCCCCGTGCTGGAGCACGGAAGGGCGAACCACCACCCCTATCCCCTCCTCAAAGGAGGGGAACTATGGGGGAAGTGGGCTAATACTTTTCAGCCTGTCGCTTCTTTCCTCGGCAAAACCACCTCCCGCACCCTCTCACCGCGACCTATGGTTTCGGTGAAGTCCGCAGCGGGCGGGTTGCCGCTTACAGTACCGACCAGGAGCGGGGAATGACCATACCCTCGTAGAGGTCGACGCAGTAACGGTCGCTCATGCCGCTGATGAAATCGGCGGCGGCGCGGGGAGCGCCCTCCTCCTCGGCGATGCCGCGGTAAAAGTCCGGCAGACGGTGCGGGTTGGCGACATAGTAGCCGTAAAGATACCGCACAATATCCTTTGCCTTGCCCTCCTCACCCTTGGCGACGGGGTTTTTGTACACCGCCTCAAACAAAAAGCGCTTGAGAGTCAGGAAGTTTTTTTCGCTTTCCTCGTCCATCTGCACCGTTTCATCGCTGTGCTCGATGAGGGCTTGCAGCATACCACTGATGCGGCGGCTTTTGCCGTTGCCGAAGCGCAGCCGAACCTCCCACGGCAGGTCCTCCTCGGTAAGAATTCCGGCACGAATGGCGTCTTCGATATCGTGGTTCATGTAGGCGATCTTATCGGCATAGCGCACCACTCTGCCCTCCTGGGTCCGGCTCCATGCCTGACCGTCGCTGTGCGCCAGAATGCCCTCTCTCACCTCCTCGGTGAGGTTCAGTCCCCTGCCGTCCCGTTCCAGCTTGGTGACGACCCGAATGCTTTGGGCGGCGTGGTGGAACCCGGAGTCAAAAACGTCCTGCAAGGCATATTCCCCGGCATGGCCGAAAGGGGTATGCCCCAAGTCGTGACCCAGGGCAATGGCCTCGGTCAGATCCTCATTGAGGCGCAGGGCACGGCTCAGAGTACGGGCGATCTGGCTGACCTCCAAGGTGTGGGTCAGCCGGGTGCGGTAATGGTCGCCCTCCGGCGAAAGAAAGACCTGTGTTTTGTGGGTCAGGCGGCGGAAGGCATTGCAGTGCAGAATACGGTCCCGATCCCTTTGGAACGGGGTGCGCATCGGGCACTCCTCCTCAGGTCGTTCTCTGCCGTGGCTTTCATTGGCAAAGGCGGCGCGGGGCGAAAGGATCTCGTGCTCCAGCGCCTCCTGCTGCTCTCGAATGGTCATGCTGTCTCTCCTTTTGGCGGTTTTGGTTGGAATGGGGCATTTTTCCCCTCTACTTACTTAGTACGCAGTCCGGTCGGCGAATTCCTGTTAAACCGGACAAATTTTTGCAAAAAATTTTTGGAACGGGGTCGGCGGGCAAATTTTTTGCCGAAGCCGTCCCGCGCGGGCGGCGGGCGTCCCCCTGTGCACCTGCGTGTACCCGCGCGCACGCGGGAGAAAACCGCCAAAATGTTTCACGGAAAGTTTCACGGAAACATTTTGGCGGGGGGTGGGAGAAGTTAGCGCGTGGAGAAGCCCGCAGGAACCATCCGGGGACGGGCTTTGGCGTCAGCCCAGCTCCGACCGGTGTTGTTCGCAGAAGCCCTCGTACCACCTCAGCTGATCCCGCAGCAGGCGGGGGGTATCCAGCGAATAGGGGCAGTGGGCGACGCAGCGGCGGCAGTTGACGCAGTCCTCGATCTTATGCATCTTTGCCTGCCACTCGGCGGTGATGTAGGGCTTATAGGGGGAGCGGGTCATCAGCAGCGACATACGGGCGGCGTTGGGGATCTCGATGCCCATGGGACAGGGCATACAGTAGCCGCAGCTGCGGCAGAAATCCCCGCCGAGCGAGGCTTTTTCCTCCGCCGCCAGACGCTGCATCTCCTCGTTCCAGCGGGGCGGATCGTTTTCCAGCGAAAGCCACTGACGCAGCTCCTCCATGCGCTGCACGCCGTAGATGGGCACCACCTGCGGATACTGCCGCAGGAACGCGAAGGTGACCTCGGGGTGGCGGATCAAGCCGCCCGCCATCGCTTTCATCGCAATAAAGCCGATATCCAGCGCTGCGGCGCGCTGCACCAGCTTTATTTCCCGCTCTTCAGCCAGCACCGAGAACGGGTATTGCAGGGTATCGTACAATCCGCTTTCCAGTGCCTCCTCCGCGACGGTAATACGGTGGGCGGTGATGGAGATATGGCGAATGACGCCCTCCTTTTTCTTTTGCAGCATAAAGTCGTAGATGCCGTCCTCCTCATCGGGGCGGTAGACCTTGGGAGCGCAGTGGAGCTGGTAAATATCAATATAATCGGTTTTGAGCATCTTGAGGCTCTGCTCCAGCCGCTGCTGCATGACCGCGGGGGCGGCGGGAGCGGTCTTGGTGGCGATGATGATATTTTTACGGACATCGCCCAGCGCCTGACCGAGCTTATACTCACTATCGGTGTAGGCATTGGCGGTATCATAAAAATTGACGCCTGCCTCGTAGGCGGCGCGGAGCAGGGCGGTGGACTGCTCCTCCGGTATCCTTTGGATCGGCAGCGCGCCGAAGGACGTGCGGCTGACGGAAAGACCGGTTCGACCGAGACGGGTGTACTCCATGGGGAACCTCCTTTTTTTGACTTCGCGGCTGTTGACGGACTTTATGGGATCATTCGGGGAACGGGTAATACTTTTCTTCCAGAACGGCGGGAGCAAGGGTACCGGCGCTCAATTCCTCCAGCGCCTTGGCAAAGGGGGCAAGGCGCTCCTGCCGCAGCATGAAGCGCACGGTGACATCGCCCTCAAAGGTGGTATCCAGCGGCACGGCGCCATACTGGGACAGCAGGTTCTGCAGCTTGCCGTAAAAGCCGTAATCGGCGGTGAGGGTACATTCCGCGGCGGGGTGCATACACAGCACCTCGGCGGCGGCGACCGCTATTTTGCAGCCCTGGGTATAGGCACGCGCCAGACCGCCCGTGCCCAGCAATATCCCGCCGAAATAACGGGTGACGACCACGCAGACATCGGTAAGCTCCTCCCGCTGGAGCACCTCCAAAATGGGGCGTCCGGCGGTGCCCGATGGCTCGCCGTCATCGGAGAAGCGGGCGAGGTTATTCTGCCGCAGGCGGTAGGCGTAACAGTTGTGGCGGGCTTCCCTGTGGCGGGCACGGATCCCCTCGATGAAGGCGGTCGCCTCCTGCTCGGTGGTGACGGGGGCGATGTAGCCGATGAAGCGGCTTTTTTTCTCCGTGAACTCATCTTCGGCGGGGGCGGCGATGGTGCGGTAGGGGGCGGACATGGGGAAACCTCCTTTTTTGAAAATGGGTTGCTGCGGCTTAGTTTCTTCTCGCCTGCCGGCGGAGCAAAGTCTTTTATATGACTTAACTTGTACGCCTGCCGGCGGGGCGGTACTTTTGCACCGCCAAAAGTACCCAAAAGCGGTTTAGGGCTGCGCCCTAAAAACCCACGCACCGGAACGCCCGCTCGGAAAGCCAAAGGACGGCTTCCCGAAGCGTGGGCTAAACGGTGCTTATAGGGTGTCTGCGACGCATTTTTATCGCCTGCCGCGCTGGAGCGCGGAATGGCGAACCACCACCCCTGTCCCCTCCTCTGAGGAGGGGAACTATAGGGGAAGTATGATAGCTAATCGTCATCTGCATTTCTGTACTTACACGGTTTCTTCTAATGAAAAGTCAAAATAACAGCAGTATATGCCTTTAGATAATAAGCGGACATGCGGTTTTTGAAAGGCACCGCATGTGTCTTTCAAAAACTCCGCAGGACCATACAGCGAGGGAAAACCAGATGATGACAAGGAAGAGAGCCGCAGGAATACTTGCGTATTTCAAGGTTCTCTGACGCCGTCAGCGCTGGTTTTTCCCGTTGTAGGGCGCATGGACGCTTGTTAGCTGAAGGCAAGGTAAAAATAAGGCGGTACCGTGCGGCACCGCCTTATACTTTTGCAGATTATTTGCCCAGATTGAAGCGCTTGTTGAAACGATCAACACGACCGCCGGTATCTACCAGCTTCTGCTTACCGGTAAAGAACGGGTGGCACTTGGAGCAGATTTCTACGCGAATCTCGGGGACGGTGGAGATGGTCTCCAGCGTATTACCGCAGGCGCAGCGAATCACAGCAGGGCCATACTTGGGATGGATACCTTTTTTCATGCGATTTCACCTCTTTCGAATTCCTGGCGCCAATGTTAGCTTGCATTGGCTGAACCGTACTGCAATAGTTTAGCATACCGCGCGGCAAAAAGCAAGAAAAATATGCAAAAACTTTTGGGCGGTAAATTGTCTATCATTCCCTGTTCTGCGCGTCGCTGACGATGCGGTAGTACACATTGCCGGTGACGCGGTAGATGAGGGCGTAGAAAATGCCGAACACCGCGAAGCTGATGACAGTGGTAAGGGCGAAAAGTCCCACATTATTGAGGTTGAAAAGCAGCAGCAGGCGGCGGATCATGGGGAAAGCAAAGGCAAGGTGCAGACCTGCCATCAAAAGCGGGATGTAGAACACCGTGAGCAGCTGGCTGTTGATGCTGCGGCGGATCTCCGCCTTAGTCATGCCGACCTTTTGCATGATGCCGAAGCGGGACTGATCCTCGTAGCCCTCCGAGATCTGCTTGTAATAGATGATGAGGACGGCGGCAAAGAGGAACTCGATGCTGAGAATGATGCCGAGACAGAAAAGTCCGCCGTAGGTACCGAAGAAATCCGCCTCATTGAGGGTGCGGCACTCGATGGTGCGGGTGCGAATACCGTGGGTTTCGGTATAGCTATCGTGCATGCCGATATTGGCATTGAAAAGCTCGTTGCTGATCTCCACCTGCTGCTCAGTGGGCAGTCCGGTATCAAAGCCGTAGTTCCACCGGCAGGCGGGGTACTGCTCCAGCGCCTCCAAGCCCCGCTCGGCTTCGGTCAGATCCGGAACGACAAGCACCAGCGTGGGGGCGATATCCATGGCGATATTGCCGTCCTCCAGCGGGGTATCCAGATGCTCCGCCACATCGTAGTGCAGACCGTAGCCAAAATCCACCTCCTTGCCGGAAAAAGCGGCGCCGCGGGAGTTATAGACCGCCGCTTCGCCGGCGTTCAGGGTGATATTCTTGCCGGTAAGCGCATTGTAATCCGACACCGGAACAAAAGCGAAGTTATATATTTCGCCATCGGGCTGATAGGTCGTCTGCGCCTCTTCATTCGTCCGTTCAAAATCGGCACGGGTGCCGTTCAGGTATCCGAAGATGCGCAGGCAGCGCCAATCCTGGACATTCTGCGGGGTGCAGTTTTTCTTTTCCAGTATGGAGAGGATCTCCTCCCGCAGCTCCGTTACCGAGCTCTCGGAGAGATATTCCATATCCTCCACGCAGTAGCTGACCGAAAGCTCCCGCGGGTAGCGTGCCAGCAGAGAGTCCTCTGCCCCGAAATACAGGCTGGTGGTGGAGGAGATCATGACCAGCACCATGGTGGCAAGGATACAGACCGAGGCAAGCCCCGCGCCGTTGCGCTTCATGCGGTACACCATGGATGAGACCGACACAAAGTGGCGGGGATCATAGTAGTAGGCGGTGTTCTTTTGCAGGCGGCGGCACAGCAGCACGCTGCCGCTGATCATGATGAGGTAGGTGGCGAGGATCACCAGCACGACCGCCACGAAGAACAGGGACAGCGCCATGAGCGGCTCCTTGATGGTGACCGCCATGTAGTAGGCGACGCCCAGCAGCACAAAGCCCAGCAGCCCCAAGAACCAGTTGGCGCGGGGCGGCTTTTCGCCGGCGGCTTCGCTTTGCAGCAGGCTGACCGCCGAGGTGCGTCCCACCGCGATGGCGGCGCGCAGAAGCAGCAGCAGGTGAATGACGCCGAACACGAGCAGCGAAGCCATGATGGCATCGGTGCTGACGGAGAAGGTATAGGTGATCCCGCCGCGCATGAGGTTCATCAGCCCCAGCTCCGCCAGTTTGGAAAAGGCGATGCCGCACAAAATTCCCGCCGCGGTGGTGCCGAGGGCGACAAGCAGCGTTTCCCATATCTCGATGCGCACGAGGTGGCGGCGACCCATGCCGAGGATATTGTAGAGACCGAACTCCCTTTTGCGGCGGCGCAGCAGAAAGGAGTGGGTATAAAAGAGGAAGATGCAGGCGAAGATCGCCACGACCCAGCTGCCCAGCGCCAGAATGGCGGCGGTAGATGTTCCGCCGCGCATACCCTCCAGCATGGCATTGTGCTGGAGGAAAACGATGATATAGTACATCATCACCATGCCGGTGCAGGTAAGCAGGTACGGCACATACAGCCGCTTATTTTTGCGGATCCCCGCGACGGCAAGCCGCGGATAAAGACCGAATTTCATTACGCCTTCCCTCCCGTCGCCAGCAGGGTAAGGGTACCGCTGATCTCCTGATAGAACTGTTCCTCGGTGCGTCCGCCGCGGTAAAGCTGGTGGAACACCTCGCCATCTTTGATGAACAGCACCCTGCCGGCGGTGCTTGCCGCCCGCACCGAGTGGGTGACCATCACGATGGTCTGACCGCCGCGGTTCAGCTCGCCAAAGAGGCGCAGCAGCTCCTCGCTGGAGCGGGAATCGAGGGCGCCGGTCGGCTCATCTGCCAAAAGCAGGCGGGGCTGGGTGATGATGGCGCGGGCGACCGCCGCGCGCTGCTTCTGCCCGCCGGAGACCTCATAGGGATACTTCGCCAGCAGCTCGGCAATGCCAAGGCGGCGGGCGACGGGGGTCAGCTTTTCGGTGATCTCGCGGTAGTTTTTGCCCGCCAGCACCAGCGGCAGGGCGATGTTATCCTCCAGCGAGAAGGTATCGAGGAGATTGAACTCCTGAAACACAAAGCCGAGGTGATCCCGCCGGAACGCGGCGGCATCGGCATCTTTGATGCGCCCCAGCTCCCTGCCGTCCAGCGCAACGCTGCCGGCGGTGGGCTGATCCAGCGCCGCCAGAATATTGAGGAGGGTGGTTTTGCCGCTGCCGCTTTCGCCCATGACCGCGACATACTCGCCCTGCTCCACCGTAAAGCTGACACTGCGCAGCGCCTCCACCTGATTGCCGCCGAAGCGGGTGGTGTAGACCTTGCGCAGATTCTTGACTTCCAAAATGCTCATAAAAAAAGCAGCCTCCTTATTGTTCGCGCTCCCCTGCCCCCGCGGGCGGCAGGGCGGTGATGATGACAAGCCGGCTGCCGCAGGCAGGCTGATGCCCGACGAAGGCGGGCTGATGCCTGTCAAGGCAGCCGCGCAGTCAGCGCGCCGCAGCGTCGTCCGCGGAGGGCAGCCGCCCGACCGGTACAGGGCAGGGGCTGGGGAGAGCTTCTGCTGCTATTGTAGCAGGGGCGGGGCTTGCGCCGCCATCGAAACGGCTTACATTTCCCGCCCCAAATCTTACACTTTTGTAAGAAGTTATTCCGGTTGCAGGGGGGTCTCGGCAAATTCCAGCCGCATTACCGTCCCCTGCCCCAAGGCGCTTTCGGCAGTCAGGGTGATGCCGAGATTGCGGCAGGCGCGGGCGGAAAGGTACAGCCCCAGCCCGCTGGCGCGCTGGTCCACCCGTCCGTTCTGCCCGGTGTAGCCTTTTTCAAAGATACGGGGGAGATCCTGCGGGGCGATGCCGATGCCGGTATCCCGGATACAGAGGGTGCGCGGGGCGCACAGCTCCACGGTAATACCGCCCGCCGGCGTATATTTCAGCGCATTGGAAAGCAGCTGTTCCAGCACAAAGCAGAGCCATTTTTCATCGGTAAGGACGGTAAGCCCTGTCGGGGTATAATCCAGCCGCAGGCGGCGGTCGATGAACTCCGCCGAGAAGCGGCGCAGCGCCTGCCGCACCACATCGTCCAGCGCGGTCTCCCGAATGACATAGTCACCGGTGGCGTCCTCCAGCCGCAGGAATGCCATGACCATCTCCACATACTGCTCGATGCGGGAAAGGTCGGATAAAAGGCGGCGGGAAAGCGGGGTATCCTCCCCCTGCAGTGCCAGCCGCATCGAGGCGATGGGGGTTTTGATCTGGTGCGCCCAGGTGGTGTAATACTCGACGGTATCACGGTAACGGGCGTCGGCGGCGGCTTGCAGCTCGGTACATTGCTGCCGCAGATGGAGCAGAAGGTCGCGGTAATCCTGCTCCGCCAGGCTTTCCGGCGGGGGCAGCTCCCGCAGCAGCTCGGCGGTAAGGTCGCCCAGCCCCGAAAGGGCGCGGTGGCGCTTTAGAGTACGGTGATAGTCCCACGCGGCAAAGCCCAGCCCCACCAGCAGGCAGAGCGCCGCCGGATAGGCGACCGCCCGCAGCGGCAGGCGGTACAGGGCAAAGCTGGCGAAAAAAATGACTGCGCAGACGGCAGCCGCAAGCAGCGCGCGGCGGCGGTAGCGCAGGTAATCCAAAAAGCGCATAAAAAGACCCCCTGTTCCCCGTTTTTGGGATAGCAGCTTCTGCTGCCATTGTACGGGGGAGGACAGGGGTTTGTCAAGGGTGGGGTTCGGCGGGGGAAAAGACGGCGCAGCCGAACGGGGCGAAGCCCCGCCGCCGCGGGCAAAGCCCGCGGACGCGCCCGCAGGGCGCGCGGCTGCGCCGTATCTGCCGCCCTGCCGGGGCTACCGGAACAGAAAAACGGTATCGGCGGCGAGGGAGTGACGGCGGCGCTCCGCCAGACCCACCACGGTAGAGGGGCTTTCGGCACCGGTACGCAGCACCGAAAGCGGGACACGGTAGCGGCGGGCGAGGGAAACGCTGCGGGGGTGCAGCACCTTGGCACCGCCCTCCGCCATCGCCAGCATATCATCGTAGGAGATGAAATCGTAGCGGCGGCTTTCGGGGAAGCGGCGGGGATCACGGTCGTACACGCCGTCCACATCGGTGCAGATGCGGCAGCCGCAGGCATCAAAGGCGGCGGCAAGGGCAACGGCGGTGGTATCGCTGCCGCCCCGCCCCAATGTAGTGGTATCGCCGCGGCGGTCAATGCCCTGGAAGCCCGCCGTAACAACGATATTGCCTGCCTCCAGCTCCCGCAGGATACGGCGGCGGTGCAGCGCGGTGATCTCTGCGGCACCGTAGTTGCCGTCGGTATGGATCCCCGCCTGACTGCCGGTGAGCGAGACGGCGGGCAGTCCCATCTCCTGCAGCGTGATCGCGAGCAGCGCGGCGGAAGCCTGCTCGCCGGTGGCAAGCAGCTGGTCGGTCTCGCGGCAGGAGGGGTGCCGGGTCAGCTCGGCGGTGCTTTGCAGCAGGCGGTCGGTGGTCTTGCCCTGCGCGGAGACCACGGCGATGATATGGTGACCGGCAGCGGCGGCAGCCGCCAGCTGTTCGGCGGCACGGCGCAGTCCGGCTGCATCGGCGACCGAGGAGCCGCCGAATTTATAGACAAGGAGATACATAGGGTCGCCCCTTTCCGAAAAGGGATAGGTTCCAGAGGCAGTGCCTCTGCACTCTACCCTATGCGAAAAGGCTTATCCGTGACCCTGCACAAAGTACGGTGCGGGAACGGGCGCCCCGCGCGCGGCGAATGCCGCGCAGGGCGGCCGGACGCGGAGCGGACGGCTGCCGACCGCCGCAGGCGGGCGGGGCGCCCGAATGGGGCTAAGCCTCCCCACGCAGGTAGCCGCCCTGCCGCAGGTGCAGCAGCAGCGTTACCCCCAGGGGGGCAAGCAGCAGACCCCAAAAGCCGAAAATCTTTAAGCCGGCGTACATAGCGGTCAGGGTGGCAAGGGGGTGCAGCCCAATCCTGCCGCCGACGATGCGCGGCTCCAGCCACATGCGCACCACTGTGACCACGGCGTACAAAAGCAGCAGCCCCGCGCCCAGCGCCGCCTGCCGGCTGATGAGCAGGTGGTAAGCGCCCCACGGGATCAGGAAAAGCCCGCTGCCGATAAAGGGCAGGATATCCAGCAGGGCGATGGCAAAGGCGATGACGGCAAAGTACGGCACCCGCAACAGCCACAGTCCCAGCGCGATCTCACCGAAGGTGATAAGCATGATGCAAAGATAGGCGAACAGCACCTTTTGCACCGCGCCCAGCATAAAGCGCTTGGATTCCACAATGGGGCGCAGCAGCCTGCCGGGCAGCGAGCGCACCACAAAGCCGGTAATGGCGGCGTAATCCTGCAAAAAGAAGATAGTGGAAAGCACCGTAAAGGTAAGGGTGAACAGAATGGACGGCAGCGAGGAGGCAAGCCCGCCCAGCCAGCCCACCACCCTGCGGGAGAGCGAGGTGACGGCATTTTGCAAAAGCTCCTCCAGCGAAGCGCCCCAGCCGCCCGCCGCCCTGCCCTGCTGGAGGCTTTGCAGCCGCTCCCGCAGCTCCTCGATGAGCGGAAGGAGTGTGCGGCGGTAGAATTCCGGCAGCTGCGGCAGCAGGGCGCTGCCCTGCCGCACCACCAGCCCGCCGATGCCCCACAGCAGCAGTCCCAGCACGGTAAGCGCCGCCACCGCCACCAGCACGGCGCAGGGGCGGTAGCGCCAGCCCAGTCTGCGGCACAGCCCCGAGGCGGCGGGGTGCAATGCCGCCGCCAGCAGCGCCCCCAGCACCAGCGGCAGAAAACAGGGCAGCGCGTACCGCAGCCCCAGATAGCTCAGTCCCAGCAGCACGCCCCAGAAGGCGACATTCTGCAAAAATGCCCGCTTTGCCGAGGACACAGGCGCTCCCCCTTCCCGCTTTTCTTCTCTACGGTACAGTGTACCCGCCGCGCGGGCGGGATAGTCCTGCCGCGGGGAAAAATTGCGCGGGGTGAAAGCCGCCCGCAGGGCAGCCCGCCCCCTTTCGGGTGCGGGCTTAGGCGGGGGCACAGCCCCCGCCAGCCCCGCCTGCGGCGGGGCGCCCTGCGGGCGGCACTTTTCCCCCTGCACCCTCCCCCAAAAAGGAAAGATCCCCGCACGCACCGGCGGGAATGCCGGCGTATGCGGGGAGGCGCACAGGGCGGGGAAAACCACTTTCCGCCCTGCGCTGCTGTATGAAGTGGGTACTGGTTGGTTATTTTACCGCGGTGCCGCCGGCGAATACCGCCAGCGCGCTGACGCCCAGACCGATGCTCTCGGTCTCTGCGGCGCCGGTGCCGGGATTCGTCGCGCCCTTGGTGAATACCGCCTCGATGGTATGGTCAGCGGTGACATTGCGGAAGGTGTACTGCTTTACGGCACCCACGCTTCTGCCGTCCACCTTCACATCTGCGATGGAGTAGCCCTGTGCGGGGGTGATGGTAAAGGTGATATCACTGCCCTGCCATACCAGCGTATCGCGGGAGGGGCTGATGGAGCCGTAAGCACCGGAGAACACCTGGATACGGTAGCAGGGCACCGGAATGGCGCTGATGGTCAGCGTACCGTTCACGGCGACAAGCTCGTAGCGGCTGTCGCTGCCGGTGATGCTCAGCCGGATCTCATAGCTGCCCGTATGCCGCATATCCGGCGCGGTGGGATAGGAAAGCGTCACGCTGATATCCAGCATTTCGGCGGTATCCTCCCCGATGAAGCCGGTAATGAAGTAATCCTTGCCCGCCTCGGGGTTCTCAAGGCTGGGAATGGCGGACCCAACAAAGGCGTCCTTATCGGCGGCGGTCACGGTCAGCACTGCCTTTTCCACATGGACGGCAACCGGCAGTTCGGTGGGATGATGGTTCTCATCGCCCGCCGCCATTACAAGCACGGTGGCATCGCCGCCGCGCAGGAAGCTGATGGTGCCGGTCTCATCGATCGAGATCACATCGCTGCCGCCGGTCACACGGTAGGTCACAGCACCCACCGCGCCCTCCGGTGCAATGCGGTCCTTGCCGCCGTAAACGCCGTTCACGGCGGGGGCGGTCATGGTCTGGTCCGCCTTTTCGATACGCCAGCCGATCTCGCGGCTGCCGGTGAAGTTTCCGGTACCGGTGATCTTCAAGGTGTAGTCATCGGCGTTGGTGCCAGTGCTGCCGCTGACGATGGTGTAATCCGCCTCGGTCAGGGTCAGGTCGTCTACCTTCACGCTTTCGATCTTCACGGTCTTGATCCCGCCGTCGTAGACGGGGTTCTCACCCAGTGTGATAACGGCGTTGCCGATGTCGAGCGGGTCGATGGTCACGGTAAAGTGGTCGGTAACGGTCTCGTGGTTCTCCAGCTCCGCCTTGTAGTAGACGGTGTAGCTGCCCGCCTCGGTAAAGCCGGGCATTGTGCCGTAGGTGCCGTTTTCTTCGGTGGCGTAGGAGAAGCGTGCCTGCCGTCCGTCCTTGCCGGTGCCGGTGGCGCTGATATCTGCCTGCTGCGCCTTGCCGTTATAGGTCAGCTTGCCGTTCTGGGCGGCGCTGACGCCGGAAAGCTGTGCCGCCGCGACGGAGAAGCCCACCTTAACGCTGCCGGTAAAGTTACCAGTACCATTCACGGTTAGCTCGTAGTCCTCGCCCGCATCGGTCGCGGTGTTGCCGCTGACGGTATAGGTCACATTCTCGTAGCCCGCCAGTGTGACGGAAGCGACCGTCTGGGTCTGCTGCCTGCCGTTGTAGGTCAGGCTGTCGCCCAGCGTCACCTTGGCGCCGGAAATATCCTTCTGCCCGATGGTAACGCTGATGGACTGCTCCGCGGTATCGTAGTGGTTGTTATCGCCCACTACTCTGTACCACACGGTATAGGTGCCGGCATCGGTCGCGGTGGGAACGGTCTGCTGCCATGCGCCGTTGCCCAGCTTATACTGCATGCTGCCGCCGTTGGCGCTGCCCGCGGTAATAAGCTCCTGCGCCTTGCCGGTGTAGATGAGGCCCTCCCGCTTTGCGGGGGTGGTCGTCACCCCGGAAGCCGCTTCATCAATGGAAGCATCTGCCGAGAAGCTGCCGTCCTCCAGCTTGTAGTTGATCACGCTCTCCGCAAGCGCTATCTCGCCGGTTACTTTGCTTGCCTTATCGGCATCGGCGCTGTCATACCGGGCGGAAACCACCGTGTAAGCCACGGTATCGCTGTTATAAAGCCCGTCGAAGGTCACGCCGGTGACGGTGGCGCTGCGGCTGCCGTCATAGCTCTTGGGGGCGATGGTAACGCCCGCAATGGTCAGCGCCGCGCGCCCGACGGTAAAGCGCTGCTTGATGCTGCCGGTAAAGTCGCCGGTGCCGGTCACGGTCAGTTCGTAATCCTCGCCCGCGTTGGTTATGATGTTATCCTTGACGGTATAGGTCACATCGTCATAGCCCGTCAGCGTGACGGAGAAGACCGTCTGGGTCTGCTCGCTGCCGTTATATCTCAGCCAGCTGCCCAGCATGACCGCCGCGTCGGAAATGTCACGCGGCTCCACGGTAACCTTGACCTCACATTCGGCGGTGGTGAAGTTGGTCTGATCCTCCGGTGTGAATACCGCCATATAGCTGCCGCTGTCGATCACATGGATAGGAGAGCCGTTCTTCCAGCTCCAGCTGCCCGCAACGGGGCTGCCGTCGAATACTGCGGAAGCTTTAAGCAGCTCAATGGGAACGGCGCTGCCGGTATAGGTCATGGTCAGATCGGCGGCGGAAACCACAGGGGCATCCTTCGCCACAAGGGTAATGATGATCTCCGCTGTGGCGTCCTTATAGTTGCGGGACTTGATGATGACCGGCAGGGTGATCTCCTCGCCGACCATTTCGGCAGTCGCGCCCCGCACCTGATAGGTCACTTCGCCGCTGGCAACATCAACGCCCCAGCCCTCAAGGGTAACGCCTGCGGGGGCGGTGTAGCTGCCGCCCTCAAAATTCTTACTGACATAGGCGTCCTGCGGCATCAGCGCGGCATAGTCGCGGCTGACGGTGTGGGTATTGGTATCGCTGTACTTCTGGGTAAGGCGCAGCGGCTCCACGGTGGGCGCGGCTGCCTGACCGATCGCAAAGGAGGTCAAGCCGCGCACGATATAGTTGCCGCCTTCGTTATCGGAAAGGATAATGTTGCCCAGACCCACATTGCGGTTATTGCGATAAGTGACGGTATATTCCTCCGCGGGGATCACCGCGAAGGTCTGCGGGTCACGCACGGTCAGCGCGGGGGTCTGGTCCTTGCCGTTGTAGGTGCAGGTAGCCACCGTAACAACAGGGTTCGTCACCTGCTTCCGTGCAATGATGACGGTAACGCTTTCCGGTTCGGTATCATTGTGGTTGTCATCGCCCGCCGCCTTGTACCACACGGTATAGGTGCCGGCATTGGTCGCGGTGGGAATGGTCTCCTGCCATTCGCCGTCGCCCAGCTTATACCGCATGCTGCCGCCCGCGGCGGTGCCTGCGGTGGTAAGCGTCTGCGCGGCGGTACTATAGATCAGCTCCTCCGCCGTGGGGGCGGTCACTACCTCGGCATCTGCTTTGCCGATGGCGGCGTCCACCTCAAAGCGGTCCCCGATCAGCTTGTAGTTCTTGACGGTATCCTTTAGCCGGACATAACCTATCACCTTGGTGGCTGTCGCTGCCTCGGCACTGTCGTACTTGGCGCTTACGACCTCATATTCTACGGTGTCGCCCGCGTAAATGCCGGTGAAGGTCACTTTGGCGACGGTGGCTTCGTCGCTGCCGTCGTAGCTCTTGGGCGCAACGGTAACGCTGCCGATGATGATCCACGCGGGTTCTACGGCAAACTTCACCTTGACACTGCCGGTAAAGTTGCCGGTGCCGGTGACGGTCAGCTCATAATCCGTGCCCGCATCGGTCGCGGTGTTGCCGCTGACAATATAGGACTTCACAACGCCAAAGTCCTCCAGCACAACGCTTTCTACCGCCTGCGTCTGCTCCTTGGTGTTGTAGATCAGGGAGGCTCCCAGCGTGATCTCGGCGCCGGTAATGTCTCTCCGTGCGATGGAGGCGGTGACACAGCCCTCCTCGCTTTCCTCATAGTTTGCGTTGCCGATGGACTTGTAGTAGACCTTATATTCGCCCGCTTCGGTCGCGGTGGGGATATTCGCCTGCCACTCGCCGCCGTCCAGCTTGTAGCGCATCTCGCCCTGGGAACCCACACCCTCGGTGACCAGCTCCAGTACGCCGCCGGTGTAAACGGGGTTGGTGGCGGTGGGCGCGGTCTTTACGCTATCCGTGCCCTTGATCATCTCGAAGGTGGCGGCAAGGGCGGTAACGCTGTAGCCGTCCACGGTGATGGTGTACCAGATCTCGTATTCGCCCACTTCAAGCCCCTGAGGAATCGTAACCCTTGCGGCATCATCGCCGGTCATTTTCCCTTGGCCGCCGGTGGAAACCTGCTTGATATACCACTCATAGCCCGTCTCGGGGGCAGTGCCGGTGGGGACGGTCACATTGGCGTAGGCATAGTACTCATCGCCGTACGCGGTGCCGTAAACCAGCGTTCCATCAAAGCTCAGGGCGGTTTCCGCCTTGCTGATGGGGTACCGGGTCACAGTGACCTCATTTAATTCGACCCACGAAATGTCGGTGATCCAGCTGTTGCCCTGCTTGTAGCCGTAGCCCTCCGCCACGATCTCGGTAAGGGGACTGCCCCAACTGCGGATGGTCTTATAGTAGCCGCCGCCAAGGCTTACATTGCTGCTGTAAGCTTCCAGCTGCTTAAACTGCGGGTTGCAGCCCACCGGTACGGTAAAGCTGCCCTCAAGAACGGTAACCTCCGCTCCATCGGCGCTTTCCAGTGTCAGGCTGGCATTCGCTCCGTCCACTGTCAACACACCGCTGTACGCGTTGCAGTTCTTCATCGTTATATTGGCAGTTCCCTTGATGTAGATCTCTTTGAAGGTCTTTTTGTTCAGATCCAGCGTAAAGGTGCCGCTGGTAAGTTCAAGCCCTCCCAGGTAGTCGGGGGTGAGGGCTTTATCCTCCAGCACAGTGATGGTGCCTTTGGTCAAACGCTCCGCGATCGCTATGATGGTATCAAGGTCGCTGTAATAATGGATCTCCGTATCCCACTCGACCCGCACGAGCGCCACGGCGCCGCAGTCGCAGACATAGTGCCCGTCGGCATTCAGCGCAAAGGTGTGGTCGGTATGGTCGACGACCATTACATTGGTCAGCAGGGTCTTCCAACCGTCTGTCACCTGGAGGGTATTCCTATTGGCATATGCCTTATCCGCCACCAGAACTTCACTCAGATTGAACAGGTTGTTGCTGGTGATTTTGGCGAACTGTCCGCCGGAGATCCGGCTCACCGAACAGCCGGCGCCGCTAAGGATCAATTCGGTAAAGTCGCCGTCCCAGATCGTAATGGCGTTGCCCTGTACCTCGACCGTCTTCTGGAACAGACCGCCCTCAATGGTGATCTCGCCGGTCACGGCAACAGGTTCGTTAAATATGCCGCTCCGGACGGTGGTGCCGCGCAGCGTCGCTTCGCCGTTTATCACATTATTGGCAAGGACGCCGCTCAGCATGGTCAGCTTGCCGTTTACGGTCATGTTCAGTACGCCCATCTTGGCGGTGCCGCTTTCGGTCAGGTCGCCGGTCAGGGTGTATTTATGGCTGCCGCCGCTGATGGTAAAACAGCCCTTGCTGACGGTCACATCTTCCTTGCAGTCGGCAAGCATCTCTACCGTGATGGCGGTGATGTCACTGCCGCCCAGCTCGCCGGCAGCCGCTGCCGCCTCATTCAGGGTGGCATAGTAGCTCACGGTATCGCCGTCATCTCTCACTACCTTGGCGTACATCGCCTGCTTGCCGCACAGGGTGCAGGCGCCCTCGGTATGACCGCCCATGCTGTCGGTGTAGTAGTTTTCGTGCGGGCAGGTGGTGCCGCAGCCGCAGATGCCCTCGGCATTAAAGCTGTGGCTGTGCGCCGCCACACGCACATTGCTGGCGATCTTCACCACACCGGGGGTACCGTTCTGGTAGTCGCCGCTGATGACGCCGCGTTCATCAAAGTAGGCATAGCCCTCCGCCAGCTTGGTGTTCAGCACCGCGCCCTGGCTGGAGATCTGACCGTAAGCACCGCCGGAAAGGACACCCTTGCTGTTTGTATCGAAGAAGACCTCATTAAAGGTGCAGGCTGTTTCGGTCACGGTCAGCTCGCCGCCCGTCTGCACGGTCACCAGTCCGGTCACGCTGCCTCTGCCGGTAAAGTGCGCCTTGCCGCCCGACTTGATGTTGACGGCGGCGGAAATATCACAGCCGTCCTTTATTGTCAGGTCGCCGCCATTATTGATGGTGACAGCGTCCAGAAAATTGGTATTCGCCGCCGTGACGGTGCCGGAAACGGAAACCGTGCTCTCGAACATCGCAAAGTCGATCGTCACTTTTCCGCGCAGCGCCGCATTGCCTCTAATGCTGGTGCCGCGCTCTATCCGTGTTTCACCGCCGACGATATTCACTTCCTCAAAGCCACCCATCAGCGTTACAACAGATTTTCCAAGCGTTACCTTTTTGTCAAAAGAACCGCCGGTAATGGTAACAGTGGAGCCGTTCACCACCACTGTGCCATTGATGGTATAGGAGCCGGCATCCAGCGTCAGCTCGCTCTTCATGATCTTCAGATTGCCCTCAATATCACACAGAATGGTGACGGTGTGGTTGCCGGTCACGCCGTTCATCGCGGTATTCAGCGCCGCCACATCACGGTAATATTCGGTGCCCATCTTGGCAATGACCGCCTGCTTGCCGCAGATGGTGCAGGTGCCCTCGGTGTGCCCGTCGTTATCGGTATAGAAGGTCTCGTGCGGGCAGGGCTTGCCGCACACGCAGGTGCCGGTAGCGGCATCGTACACATGGTCGGTGTGGGACTTCACCGAAACATTCGACAGCGAGGTGACTTCGCCGGAGACGACCTTGCTGTTCTGATAGAACGCATAGCCCTCCGCCAGATAATCGCTGCACACCTTCCCATCGGGAACAGTGAGGGTGTAGAAGTACCCGCCGGAGAGCAGGACATTGCTCCCCTCCATGATGGTCAAGCCTCTGGTAAAGCTGCCGCTCTTTACGGTCAGGGTACCGCTGACCTCCACCATGGCGCCAAGCGTTCCGCCGTTGCTGGTGGGCAGCTTGCCGTCACCCACAACGGTAACATTGGCTCCCTCGTTGATATACAGCTTTTTGCCGACAGGCAGCAGCGATATATAATTGTCGTTCAGATCCAGCGTAAAGGTGCCTTTCTCCACGTAGATCTCGGCTCCGTTGTAGGTGAGATAGCCAAGCAGCACCACAGTGGCATCGGTCATTGTCGATACCGCGGCGAACGCTTCTACCAGCGTTCTGTAGCCCTTTTCCCCTATCTTCGCCTCATAGATCCGCTTCTGGCAGTCGGCGCACTTGCCGTTCTCCATATTCACGGTGCCATGGATGCAGGTGGCGCCGCAGGGGCAGGCGCCGGTGGTGTCATATTCGTGCTTCTCGTGCGTCACCATGGTGACATCTTCGGTCAGCGCAAAGCCCTCGGTCAGCGCCGTATCTGAGATCACGGGGACTTTCGTTTTCTTTACCGATGCCGCGGCATTGATGACCTTGCCATCTACAGCAAAGGCTTTGCCGCCGCTCAGCAGCGCGGAGATGTTGCTGTAAAGCTGGTTATTCTCCTCAAAAACGCTGTAATCATTCGCGGCAATGCCATTCGCCGCGTCCGCGCCGGTGGTAATGGTGCTGCCCGCATAAATGGTGCAGTAATTTACATTGGCAACCAGACCGCCGATGAGGTTGGAAGCCTTGATGTAGGTGTAATACTGGCAGGAAAGCGCCGCGCCGCGCTTACCGTCCTTCACGGGACCCACCAGCGTCACATTCTCCAGATGAAGCTCATTGTTTGCGTTCTGGTGAATGAGGTAGTAGGAATCGGTCGCGGTGGTCGTCACCGTGCCGCCCTTGATGGTGATTTTTGTCGTGTTCACCTCAAGATGGATCGCCTTGGCGGTCGTCAGGGTAAAGCCCGCCAGATCCAGCGTGTACTTGCCCTGCAGCGGGATCGTGCTCTGACCCGCCGTGCCCTCCAGCGCGGCATCTTTCAGCAGGGTGATCTCGCAGTTCTCCCCCGAAAGGTACAGGTTATCATAGTGGTCGCTCAGCGCGGCATCTACCGTGTCATAGTAGTAGCTCACCGCGCTGCCCTTGGGCGTGATCTTCACTACCGAGGTAGACTGCTGGGTGGTATTGCCCATCAGCCCCTCCTGCGTCGCCGTCTGGCTGTTGAACCAGCCGAACAGCTTCTCAAAGCGCTCGGCGCCGGTCACCTGCGCCCGCTCCTCCTCAGGGAGCGCTTCGTAGGCTTCGTAGGCGGTCAGCACCGCCTCGTAGTCCTCCGCCGTCAGTGCCTCCACCGCCGGCAGCGCGTCGATCAGCGTCTGCACCTCCCCGACCGTCTTGGCGGCCGCTTCCGGCTCGACGGTCGCGTTCTTTTCCGTTGCCGGCACCACCGGGATCAGTACCTCCGCCAGCGCCTCCACGGGCAGCATGGTCAGGCACATCATCAGCGCCAGCAAAACGCTCAGTACTCGCTTCGTCATGTGATCTCCTCCAGATTTTCGTGATTTCTCATCTTTCCTATCGGTATGCGGAACGCCGCGGGGCGGACTTCCACTCCTGATAAAATTGTACCATATCGGCAGCAAAAGTAAATCATTCCAAAGTATGAGACGGGGTTTGACAACAGCGGAAAGAACCGGCAAAAAAGGCAGGAAACGCCCGCAGGGCAAACCGTCCTTTGGACGGTTTTAGGGGCGGTCTGCGACCGCCCCCAGCCCCGCCGCAGGCGGGGCGCCCTGCGGGCGTCGCTTCCCCCTTTCACCCGCTGCAAAAGGGAAGAAAAAAGAACCCCCGCGGGAGACGCTCTCTCCCATGGGGCAGTATCACTAATATTCAGCGGGTGGAAAGGATATCGACCTGCGTTACGCCGGAAAGGGTCAGCAGGTTGCGGCGCATCTGCTCTATATCCATCGGCAGCGGCAGCCGTGCCGAGACCGAGACTGCCGCCACCCCGTCCACCGGTATGTTCTGGTTGACGGTCAGAATATTTCCCTGCTGCTCCGAAAGGCTGTTCAGCAGTCCGGAAAGCACTCCGGGGCGATCCTCCAGCCGCGCGGAAAGGGTGATGACCTTATCGTCCAGCGCCTCATTGTGTACAAAGACGCAGTCCTTGTACTTATACAGCGCGCTGCGGGAAATTCCGGCAGCCTTTGCCGCCTCCGAAAGGCTGCGCACCTGCCCGACCGCCAGCATGCGCTTCGCCTCCACCACCCGCAGAAAGACCTCCGGCAAAACGGAACTATCCACCAGCAAAAGTCGGGACCCCTCCCGATGGGACGGCTGCTGCAAATTGACCATGCGTTTTCCTCCGTGCGTACAGTTGTACTTCTTCTACGGACATTCTACCATGCCGCCGCCGCAAATGCAAGCCGCATTTCTCCCCTTGGGGTCTCTGCAAGGTGCCGGTACGCCCGCAGGGCAAACTGTCCTGCGGACAGTTTGCCCTGCGGGCGTCTTTCCCCTTTCGCACACCGCTTCCCGTACTTCGGTTTCTCTTTTACAGCTCCTTGGCAGAGACCTGCCAGTATTTGCGGTCAAGGTTGCGGAACTGGATCGCCTCCGCCACGTGGTCGGCGCCGATCATCTCGCTCCCCGAAAGGTCGGCAATGGTGCGCGCCACCCGCAGCAGCCGGTCGTAGCTCCTGCCGGAAAGCCCCATGCGTTCATAGGCGGCAGCCAGCAGGCGGTCGGCTTCGGGGGTCAGCACGCAGTATTTTTTCAGCAGGGCAGGGGTCAGGCGGGCATTGCAGGTCACACCGGTGCCTGCGTAGCGCCGCTGCTGCACCAGCCGCGCCGCCTCAACCCGCTTCTTTATCTCGGCGGAGGTCTCCGCCGGTCGGCTGTCCGCCATGCGCTCATATTCCACCGGCGGCACCTCCACCTGCAGGTCCATGCGGTCCAGCAGCGGACCGCTGATCCGGTTCAGGTACAGGCTCACCTTGGTCAGGGAGCAGGTGCAGGCACGGGTGGGGTGCCCGTAGTACCCGCAGGGGCAGGGGTTCATCGCCCCGATAAGCATAAAGCTGCTGGGGTAGGTCGCCCGTCCGCCCGCGCGGCTGATGGTAATGACCCCGTCCTCCAGCGGCTGGCGCAGTGCCTCCATCGCGGGGCGCTCAAACTGCGGCAGCTCGTCCAAAAATAATACCCCGTTGTGCGCCAGCGAGATCTCCCCCGGGCGGGGATAGCTCCCACCGCCGGTCAGCCCCACCATCGAGATAGAGTGGTGCGGCGCGCGGAATACACGGTTTTTCAGCAGCGGCACCCCCGCCGGCAGAAAACCCGCCGCCGAGTGGATCTTGGTCGTCTCCACCGCCTCCTCAAAGCTCATCGCGGGCAGAATGGAGGGCAGCCGCTTTGCCAGCATACTCTTGCCGGTGCCTGGCGGGCCGATGAGCAGCACATTGTGCCCGCCCGCCGCCGCGATCTCTAAGGCGCGCTTCGCGTTTTCCTGCCCTTTCACCTCACTGAAATCCGGCAGGGGCGGCTGGGGCAGCTCCCGGAACGGGATCGCCTCGGCCGGGGACAGCGGCTTGCCGCCGGTCAGGGCGTCCACCAGTTCCTGCACCGTCCGCACGGGGTACACCTCTATCCCCTGCGCCACACTGCCCTCGGCGGCGTTATCGTAGGGAATGTAAATGCGGGAATAGCCCTGCCGCGCCGCCGCCGAGACCATCGAAAGCACGCCGTTCACCGGGCGCAGCCGCCCATCCAGCGAGATCTCTCCCACAAAGGCGCTGCCCGCCAGCGGCAGATCCAGCCCGCAGCCCGCCGTTAAAATACCCAGCAGAATGGGCAGGTCGTACAGCGGACCGCTCTTTTTGGTATCGGCAGGCGCCAGGTTGACCACCAGCACCCCCGCGGGGAACTGGTAGCCCAGGTTGCCGATGGCGCTGTGTACCCGCTCCCGGCTTTCCTTTACCGCGGTATCCGGCAGCCCCACAATATCAAAGCGCGGCAGCCCGCGACGGCAGTCCACCTCCACCGTCACCGGATAGCTTTCGATCCCGCTAAGCCCCATAGACTGCACCGAGCAGAACATGGCTCCCCCTCCTTTTCCGGCTTTCTGCCAACAGTATATCATACCGGCTCACCGTTTGCAAACATTTGTTTGCGTTTTTGTGCCAAAATTTGTCGTTTCGCTTCTAAAATGCTTTTTCAGGGGACGGGGGGCGCTCCCCCGCCCCTCACAGCGCCTTCTTCGGGCAGCTTTTCACACACTCCATGCACAGGATACATTCGGTGCCGTTCTCTCTTTTCCGCGAATTATCCGTCATATCCACATTCATGGGGCATACCCTCTTACACTTGCCGCAGGAGATGCACTTCTCCTTGTCGCACTTCACCCGAGCCAGCGAAAAATAGCTCATCGGCTTCAGGAATACCGTAATGGGGCACAGATATTTGCAGAAGGCGCGGTTATCCTTAAAGGCAAACGCCAGCGCGATACCGGCGGCATAGTACAGCACATTTCCCACGATGAACGCCCAGAACATGATCCTTTCAATGTTCCCCACCTTGGCAAGGAACAGCGCCAGCACAAAAATAAGCGACGCCGTAAAGGTGATATACCGCAGCCAGCCCAGCTTTTTCCGCGGCGCCGCGGGGATCTTGTACGGCAAAAAGTCCAGCACCATCGCCGTCCAGCAGGCATAGCCGCACCATCCCCTGCCGAAAAGCAGCGGACCAAAAATTTTGGCAACGGCGTAGTGAATGGTCGCCGCCTCAAACACGCCGGTAAACAGATAGTACCAGAAGCCCTCTATCTGCATATTCTCGCCGCAGATCAGCCCCAGATAGATCAGCATATAGCAGCCGACCAAAAGCTGTGTCACCCGCCGCGCGTGCTTATACTTTTGGGTGAAAAGAAAGATCCCCAGCGAGATGGAAATACCGATATAGCTGAAGTTGAACAGGTAAAAGATGTTGTCCTTCGTCAGCCACAGCACCACGGCAATGGTCTCGAATACCGCAAGCATCACTATGGAATGGATATATTTTTTCATACTGTTGTCCCTCTATGCTGTTCCTTGCTTTCAAAAGCAATCTCAAAAAACTCATTCGGCTTATCCGGCGGGCAGATCGCCTTCAGCTTCTGCCCTATCATGCGCACCTTTTCGGGGTCGGCGCTTCTGGCATGGGCAGGGCACAGCGTAACGCACCGCATACAGGAGATGCACTTTTCCGCATCAGTCTGCCGCGGGTCGTCGGTCGGGATCGCTCCGGCAGGGCAGCCCCCGGCACAACGCCCGCACCTCATGCAGTCCTCTGCGGTGCGAATACCCATCGGCAGCACCTTGTATTCCTTGTAGGGGTCGTTCCCCGGCACCCGCACGGATATCGGTTCTCCCCGCAGGCGGTCTTTTGCTTCGGTCAGGAAGCGTGCCAGCTCCCTATAGTCCGCCGCGCTCGGTCGCCCCGCTTCTATCTCGCGGGCAATGGAGTGCTCCGTCACCATGGCAGCCGCGCCAAGGCACCAAAAGCCCCGTGTCTCCAGTGTGTCCTTCAGCTCCCGCAGCGTGTCCTCATAGGCCCGCCCGCCGTAGGTCACGATCAGCAGCGCCGGTGTCCGGTCGCCCCGCAGCCTTTGCAGCCGTTCCGCAGCGGTCAGCGGGACCCGCCCGCCGAAAGACGGCACCCCTACCACGCACAGCTCCTCCCTGCCCATGCTGTAATGGGGCAGGTCGGTTCTGCACAGGTCGATGTTTTCGGTGCAGCCCAGCCGCTCACCGGCATATTTCACCATTCTCTCCGTCGTACCGGTCGGGCTGAAATAAACACAATAATTCACGGTCGCTCCTCCTTTGCCGCCTGCGGTTCGTTCTCCTGTTCCCATCTTACCACGCCTGCCCCGCCGCCGCAAGGTTTCGCCCCTTTTTCCGGATTGACAGCCCGCCCCATTTTGACTATTATGGAGACAGAAAAGTATCCGAAAGGAGCAATGTATATGAGTAAGGAACAGACCGAGCTGCGCCGCTGGCTGGAGGAGGTCACCGACCCCGAGCTTTCCGCCGAGCTGCTCTCAATCCGCAATGAGGAAAAAGAGGTGCATGAGCGTTTTTACCGCTCGCTGGAATTCGGCACCGGCGGGCTGCGCGGTGAGTTGGGTGCCGGCACCAACCGTATGAACATCTACACCGTCCGACAGGCAACGCAAGGCTTTGCCGCTTATTTGCTGACCCAGAATAAGACCCCAAGCGCCGCCATCTCCTACGACAGCCGTCACAAAAGCGATGTTTTTGCACGGGAAACGGCACGGGTGCTTGCCGCCAACGGCATCAAGGTCTATCTTTATCCCCACCTGATGCCCACCCCCGCCCTGTCTTTTGCGGTGCTGGACCGCCGCTGCGAGGGCGGCGTGATGGTCACTGCCAGCCACAACCCCGCCCGCTACAACGGCTATAAGGCTTACGCCGCCGATGGCGCGCAGATCTCCGGCGAGGTGGCAGCCGCCGTTTCCGCCGAGATCGAAAAGACCGATATTTTTGATGACGTAAAGCTGGTGGATTTTGAGGAAGCGCTTGCCGCCGGCACCATCGAATACATTGACAATGCCCTCATTGAGCGCTACTATGCCGCAGTAATGGCGCAGGCGCTGCGTCCGGAGCTGGGCAAGACTGCCGGGCTGCGGCTGGTCTATACTCCCCTCAACGGCTCCGGTCTGGTGCCGGTGATGACCGTCCTGAAGCGCATGGGTCACACCGATATCACCGTGGTGCCGGAGCAGGAAAAGCCCGACGGCGACTTTCCCACCTGTCCCTACCCCAATCCCGAAATTCTGGAAGCGATGCAGCTGGGGCTGAACCTTTGCGAAAAGCTGGGCGCCGATCTGCTGCTCGCCACCGATCCCGATAGTGACCGCGTCGGCACCGCTGTGCTGCAAAACGGTGCGCCGCGCCTCATCTCCGGCAACGAGATGGGCGTGCTGCTGCTGGATTATATCTGCCGCACCCGTCTGGAGCTTCACAAGATGCCGGAAAACCCCGTGGCGGTGCGCAGCATCGTTTCCACCACCATGAGCGACGCCGTCGCCGCCCACTACGGCGTGGAGATGCGGCAGGTGCTCACCGGCTTTAAGTACATCGGCGAGCAGATCGCCCATCTGGAAGCCGAGGGTCACCCCGAGCGCTTCCTCTTCGGCTTTGAGGAAAGCTACGGCTACCTTTCCGGCGGTTATGTCCGGGATAAGGACGCCGTAGTGGCTTCCATGCTCATCTGTGAAATGGCGGCATGGTACAAGGGGCAGGGCAAGAACCTGGGCGAGGCGCTGGACGACCTGTACGCGCAGTACGGCTACTACTTCAACAAGGTGGATAGCTACACCTTCCCCGGCAGCGACGGCATGGAGAAGATGGCGGCGCTGATGCAGAAGCTGCGTACCGAGCTGCCCTTTGTCATCGGCAGCCGCGCCGTTACCGGTCACACCGATTACGAGGCAGGGCTGCGCTATGAGGACGGCGAGGGAGAGACCCCCACCGGACTTCCCGCCTCCAATGTCATGGAATTCCGCTTTGGCAAGGAGGGCAGTCTCGTTGCCCGTCCCAGCGGCACCGAGCCGAAGCTCAAATTCTACTATTCTCTGCGCGCTTCCGACCGCGCCGAGGCACAGACCGCCTACAGCGAGATCCGATCCTCGGTGGAAAGCTGGCTGGGGCTGTAACAGCATATTTCTGTTCTTTCAAGGAGCTGTCCTGCGGGGCAGCTCTTTTCTTTTTGTTTCCTCTCGGAAAATCTATCTCCCGCACCCGCGCACCGCGACCCGTTCTATGACTTAGTCCCATCTCGCCTGTCGGCGGGGCAAAGTTTTAATTATAGCTTAGTCTGTATCTCCGCCTACCGGCGGGGGTGGTACTTTTGACCCGCCAAAAGTACCCAAAAGCGTTTTAGGGCTGCTGCCCTAAAAACCCGCATCGCTTGGCTGCGCTGGATACGGATATTGTTTTTCTGCTGGCACAGAAAAACAAATCCGTACTGCGCGCAGATGCGCTCAAAAAGTGTCTGCGACGCATTTTTATCGCCCGCGCGCTGGAGCGCGAAGGGCGAACCACCACCCCTCTCCCCTCCTCAAAGGAGGGGGACTATGCCATTAGTGGGCTAATACTTTGCAGTCAGTCGCCCCTTATGCTGCAAGTCCTTCTTGCTGTTTGCAATATCCATTTGAAAACAAGTCCGCACCCCACCCCCAACCCCCTCCCCTAAAGGGCGAGGGGGCTTTTTACGCCCCCAAACCTCCCACCATTTCCCAAACCCGTAAACTTTTTATGAAACTTTGTGCGAATTCAACACTTTCACTGCAAATTTCCCCGTTTTTGTCCGTATTAGTGAGAGGACTTCTCATCGTTAACGATAAATAAGAAAATGCGACCGACCCTCAACGAGAAACAGGGGGTCAGCCGCTAACCTAAGCCCCCTCGATAAATTGGGGGCTTACTCAACTGCACCTTGAAAACAGAATAGTTATCACACGCGCGCCCGCGCACCTGCCCCCGCCCGCGAGGGGCAACAAAAAAGAGCCCCCATGGAAGCCCTTTTCCTTTAAGTTTTCTTGATGAAGCTCGTCCCGCATTTGGGGCAGCTGATACTGATCTTACCTTTGCCGCGCGGTACCCGCAGCTTCTGCTTGCAGGTGGGGCAGCTGAAAACCTTGTAGTTTTTGCGCTGCTCACGGGTAGGGCGGTTCGCCTTGCCGTTTTTCAGCTTCCACCAGAATTGCAGCAGCTTCTGGTTTTCCTGTTGGCGGGCGTAAATATTGCGGGAAAAGATGCGCAGATAGCACACGATAAGCACTGCCCAGCACAGAATGCGCAGAACATTGGAGCGGAAAATGCCGCCGCACAGCGAAAGAATGAGCGACAGCACCAGCAGCACCCAGGTCAGCTGGTCTACTCCGTAGCGCCCCATCATCAGCCGGCGAAACCAATCCCGCATATTCTGCTCCCCTTTCCGGTTCATTTTTGTAACTGTAGTATATCATAGCCGAACCGGATAAAAACTGCAAGAACAGCGGCACAGAATTTACAAACCGTTTACGAATTGTTTTCCGGTCGCGGGCAAATTGCCCCGCTTTTACTGGATATTCTGCGGCGTTCTGGCTATTTTCAGCCGCAGCCACGGCAGCTGCCGCAGCCGGTCTTTTGCGCCAGCTTTCCGGCAGTGGGCGTCGCGGCAATGCCGCCCAATGCGGTCTCCCGCAGACTTTCCGGCAGGGCGCTGCCCACCTGCCGCATCGCCTCCACCACCTCGTCAAAGGGAATGACCTCCGGCACGCCCGCCAGCACCAGCTCGGCGGAAACAAGGGCATTGGAGGCTCCCGCGGCGTTGCGTGCCTGGCAGGGCGCCTCCACCAAGCCGGCGATGGGGTCGCACACCAGCCCCAGCATATTCTGGATCGCCAGTCCCGCGGCGGCAAAGCAATCCTCCGGGGTGCCGCCCCGCAGATAAACGGCGGCGCCCGCCGCCATGGCACTGGCGGTGCCTACCTCCGCCTGACAGCCGCCCGCCGCCCCGCTGATGCCGGCGTTTTCCGCCACCACCACGCCGATGGCGGAAGCCACCAGCAGGGCGTCCAGCATCTCCCGCTCCGGCAGGTCATACTGCTGCTGCAGGGCGATAAGCACCCCCGGCAGCACACCGGAAGCGCCTGCCGTCGGCGCCGCCACGATGAGTCCCATTGAGGCACTGACCTCCAGAACGCCCATGGCGTAGCAGATAGCGCGGGAAACCGTCTCGCCGCAGAGGTTTTTGCCCTGCCGCCGGTATTCCCGCAGCTTGATGGCTTCGCCGCCGATGAGACCGCCCATCGTTTGGTGCGGCTCCTTCAGGCTTTCCTCTACCGCCTGCCGCATAATGGCATAGGCAGCACCCAGCTTTTCGTAAACCGTTTCCGGTGGGGTCTCATTTTGTTCCTGCTCCCGCCGCAGCATGACCTGCGGCAGTGTAAGGTTTTCCTGCCGCACGGCGGCTAAGAGCTTTGCGGCGGTGGTGGTATTGGTTTTCATCGGTCGGTCTCCTCCCTTGGGGTGATGCGTCTTGCCGCAACGATATCGGGGTGCTCAAAAATCGTCCGCACCGTTTCGCGGTGAATGGGCTGGTCAGCTTCCACGATGGTATAGGCGATCTTGCCGCGATTTTCACGGTAAAGCCGCATAAAGGCGATATTGACGCCGTTTTCGCTGAGTGTTTTGGTGATGAACGCCACCACACCGGGCTTATCATACTGCTTTACCACAATGGTATCGTATTCGCCGGAAAGGTCGATCTCCACGCCGTCCAGCTCCCGAAGCCGCACGCTGCCGCCCCCCACCGAAACGCCGGTCACATGCACCTCGTGTCCATCGGCACCCGCCAACAGAATGCCGACGGTATTGGGGTGCGCCACCTCGGTGATGGTATCGATATGGAACTGATACTGCAAGCCCCGTTCCTCCGCGATTTCGAAGGAGTTTTTGATGCGGCGGTCATCGGGGGCAAAGCCCATGACCCCCGCCAGCAGCGCCCTGTCGGTGCCGTGCCCCCGATAGGTGTGGGCAAAGGAGCCGTACAGGGTAAATTCCACCCGTTTGGCGCCGCCGTGGATCAGCCGCCCCGCAAGGTAGGCGATGCGCAGCGCCCCAGCCGTGTGGGAGCTGGAGGGGCCTATCATATTGGGTCCGATAATATCAAAAATGCCGGTAGACATGAGGGTTTCTCCTTTCCGATGCTCTGTTTTTAATTATAACACGCCGCGGGGGAAAAATCGACCCTGCCGAAAAGCGGCATGGCACGGGCGGAGAGCTTGACGCCGGAGAAAAACAGTCCAAAGACCGCCCGCTCCACCGTGATGTTATCAATATCCAGCTGCTGTTCCACCTGTGCGGCGGCTTCGCGCAGAATTTCCAATTCCATTCTTTTTTGCCTCCTTTGGCTTGCTGGCACTATCATACCACAAAAGCAGGCAAAAGGGTACCCGTTCCCGCCGCGGCATGACAGGAGCGGGACAGTTTTTTCTTTTACACGGCGGGGACTTCGTAGGAGACTTCGTATTCGCTCCACCGGATACTGACGGAGCAGCGCGCACCGCCGGCGGAAAGGAAGGAATGGATCTCGCACAGCGACCACAGCTTGGTGGCAGGGTCCTGCTGGCGGATCACCATGCTGTGGGTCTCCTGTGAGGCGGTATAGACGATCTCATCCAGCACGGTGCGTGCCGAAACTAAGGCGCCGTTTAGGGTGGTGGTTTCCACCGTGCTGCCGTTATAGATGGCGGTGCGGCGGGCATCTACCAGCACGGCGGCGCCGGTTTCCCGCGGCGCAATGGTGATGTGCAGCGCCGTGGAGGAGGTGTTTTGATAAGTGAGAACAAGATCCTTCAGCGGCATGGCAAGGGTACTGCCCGTTGCGGAAAGATCGGCGTGGTACTCGGTAAACGGGGCAAAAAGATTGGGGGTGGTAAGCGACTGCTCCGCGGTCTTAAAGCGCAGCTTGTAGCTCAGCGGGGTATCCTCCGCCACGGTGATCTCCGGCGTTTCACCGGTCTCGCCCTTTTCCCCTTGAATCCCCTGTTCCCCGCGCTCACCGCGGTCTACCTTTTCGCCCTTGAGTCCCGGAATGCCCTGTTCCCCCTGCGGTCCCGGACAGCCTCGGTCGCCCTGCACACCCTGCGGTCCTACCTTGCCCTGTATGCCCTGTTCCCCGACGGGTCCTCTTTCGCCCTGTTCGCCGCGGCAGGCTCCGTTATAGTATCTCACGGTTATGCGCTGGATCGTTTGTGGACCAGTCGCTGGGGTAGTAGCCACTCTCGCCGCGCTTGATGCAGATGAGCTCACCGGTGCCGGGGGGATACTGCTCCTTGATAAAATTTACCATTTTTCTGTCCATCATCGTTTCCTCCATGTTTTGCGCTCTGTCGTAAAACTCCAGCTCGTAGATCACGCCGCGATCTTGCTTTCGGGAATCCTTCGCCCTGATCGTCGTACCATCAAAGATGTAATTGCCGGCTTTTCCAAAATCGGTGTAGAAGCCCTTGCCGTGGTTGCAGGTGGAGAAAGGATGCTCCGGCTGATCCTTGATCTTGGAATAGAAGTCCACCGTGTGTTTTGGGTGTCCATGTGAGCGATCCGCCTGTTGTAAAAAAATAAGGTCGGAGAGATCTTCTCCGGTCTGCCGTTTCAGACGCTACAGCCAGCGCCCTTTTAGAAATTGAAAAAGGGCGCCGCTTTTTCGGCTGTCAAAGCCGACAAAACGACGCCTAAATATTTGTGATTCTTTTTCTGCGATGATGCCGCTTTTTTTGAGAGATAAGTCCTCTCTAAAAGGGCGCTGGAGGTTAGAAACTGTCCAAGACATAAGATCCTCCAGTTCAAATCCGGTCAGTTGCTCCGAAACCTCCATAAAAATCTATGGTTCAAAAGAAGAAATCCGGGCTCGAAAAAGTCCGGAAACGGTTGATGCGCCTGGCTTTGCGCCAGACGCATCTATACCGGTAACTCTTTATGGAGCTGATGATCAGATTCGAACTGACTACCTCGTCCTTACCAAGGACGCGCTCTACCTACTGAGCTACA